>NZ_CP087106.1:4634166-5000000 GCF_028583545.1 Methylobacterium sp. NMS14P
TACATCCTTAACGATATCTGGGATGTGGCTGACGACCGCCGTCATTGGTCGAAAAAGAACCGTCCGCTGGCTAGCGGCCGCTTGCCTATGGTTTACGGCTTTGCGGCTGTGCCAGCGGGCCTAGCCGCCGGGTTTCTGCTCGGCACGCTGGCGGGGGGTAAGGTGGTGCTGGCCCTAGCCGCCTACACAGGGCTCACATTAGCTTATTCATTCTATCTTAAGCGTGTGGTGCTTCTCGACGCGCTTACCCTAGCTTGCCTGTTCACGATCCGTTTGGCGGTCGGCACAGCGGCGGTGGCGGCGATTGCCTCGCCCTGGCTGTTCGTGTTCTCGATGTTCCTCTTCGCTTCCCTAGCTCTGGCCAAGCGACATACGGAAATCGCCCGAGCCATAGCGCGCGAAAGCGGCCGGATCGGCGGGCGCGGCTATCAAAGCGTCGATCTACCCCTGGTTTTGGCTGCTGGAGTGGCGGCGGGCACCTCGGCGCTGTTGATCCTAGTGTTCTACGTAATCGATGATGCCTTTAAACAGACCTTCTATGGCGACGTGGCTTGGCTCTGGGGCTTCCCGCTTGCTCTCTCCATTATCCTAGGGCGGATCTGGGTAGCCTGTCAGCGCGGGGAGTTGCAGGATGACCCAGTGGTCTTCGCGTTGACCGACCGGCTCGCGCTTGCAGCTGGAACGGCCCTATCGGTCTGCTTTGTGCTGGCCTGGGCGGGGGTTTCGACCTGAGATGGCACAGCATCATCACCTTGATCGGCGCGTCCGATTTCTATTGGCTGGTGGTTTTGCTTCGGGCATAAGCTGGCTGTCTCGCTTTCTCTTCAGCACCTTAATGTCTTACGCGGCTGCAGTCGCTGTTGCGACTGCGGTTGGCATGATGATTGGTTTTGTGACCTATCGAAGCTACGTCTTCCCAGACTCACGCCAGTCGCTAGGTGCGCAGTTGGTGGGGTTCCTGTTCGTAAATCTCGCGGGCGCCGCTGTCACTATCACGATCGCGATTGCTGTCCGCACGCTTCTATCGCCTACGCTGGGTCCGAGTGTGTTGACGGACCCAACCGCCCACGCAGTGGGAATAGCGGTTGGTGCCGCCACCAATTACCTTGGCCACAAAAGTATAACCTTTCGGACCATTTGATAAGAAGCTGGGCACTCTCAATTCATTGACGAGCATCACTAAGCAAATCCCTCACTTTTGAAACAGCTGGACTGCGCGATGCCCGTATTATTGAAGAATTCGGCGGAAACAGGCCCATCGCACATCTCGGACCAGATTCCCACGATCATACAGCGTGTCGTGGGGATTTTTGGCGTTGTGTTGATGATGGCCGGGATTGCGCTTGCGCTTGTTAAGATCGCAAGGGACCCTGCTTGGCCATCCACAGTGGATTTGAGCTTATACCTTGATGCCGCGCAGCTTTTTGCACAGGGGCAAAGTCCCTATGTATTCAACGGAAGCCAAGATCCCTTTGCATATCCGCCTCTTGTGGCCGCCCTCGTCGCCTCGGCCGGTCATTTGCTTGGTTATGGCAAGCTCTGGATAATTTGGCCTTGCCTTAGCATCGGATGCCTAGTCGGCAGCGTGCTTCTATTGCGAAATTTCGGGCGCATTGTCCCGGACGAATGGCTCCTTTTCCTGACCGGAATTCTCCTGTGCAGCCGCATAGTTCGCTCCGATCTCTATCATGGGCAGATAAATTTGCTTCTGCTTTTTGTCACTCTACTCGGGCTCCGATCATTCCTAAAATTTGATGACGTTCGTGGCGCAATTGCCTGGGCCTTTGTGATAGTATGCAAACCTTTCATGGGGGTGTTGATCTTCTATCTATTATGCCGACGTAGTTGGCGCGCCGCTGTTCTGACAGCCAGCATTGCGGCTGTTCTTTTTACCGGCCCGTTCCTCCTCATCAGCAATCCGATAGAGGGAGTTAGGGGGTGGCTCGCGACGTCGGCCTTCTACACGATGCTGCCCGCCGCCGCACGGCAAGACCATCAGTCGTTTCGCAGCTTGGCTATGCGGCTATTCGGCGAGAACCCGTACAGCGTTCCCTGGTTCGACGCGCCGGCAATCATTCCCGTCGTCGGCATCCTCGCCGCTGCCATCGCAGTCGGGATTTTTCTGGTGGCTATTGCACTGCTTCCGGATCCGACAACGCGCGGTGAACCTTCAGATGCCGGACGGTCCTTGACCGAGATCGGCCTGACGTTGGGCCTCGCGTTAAGCTGTGGTCCGCTGATGGAAGGTGATCACCTCATTTTGATATGGCCAGCCCTTTATGGTGCGCTGTTGAGCGCGCGCCAATCGCCCATTGGCGGATTGGCGCAACGACGTTGGCGATTGGCTGCTGTTACTTGGAGCCTTGCCCTCTGTGCATTTGCGCTTCCAGTGACCGTACCGCTCATCGTGACACCGGACTGGCCGGTGCTTCAAGGGCCGGCTATCCTCTTAAGTGGTCGAAACGGCTTTATGGTGCTGCTGGCTTGCCTGCTAAGCATGTATGCGCTTACAGCTAGCGCCGTTACCCGTCGCTCGTTTGAGCAGAATTGACACGGAATTGCTGTGCTTGCGCTCTCGACAAGCAGAGAAGCAGTATTGCAACCATAGGCGTCATTGGCTGGATGGATTCATATGCGCTGTTACATGGGCTGAGTGAGATCTGGTTTTGTGGCTGCAGTTTCTATAAGCGGACCGGCGGGAAACCACCCGATCCGGTCACTCAGCTGCCGAGGCCGGTAGCCCGCAAGCGGACGCGACCGATGACACGTCCTACCTGTGCGCCTGCCGGTAGTCACGCGGGCTTATGCCGGAGCGATCCTTGAAGCGGCGAGCGAAATGCGCTTGGCTGCTGAAACCGCAGCCGTAAGCCAGCATGCCGATCGACAGGTGGGCGCATGCCGGATCGCCCAGGCGCCTGGCTGCCGCCTCCAGGCGGCGTGCCCAGATGTAGTCGGAGATGTGACGGCGGCGCTCGTGGAACAGCTCCTGCAGCCGACGCAGGGACACGCCGACCGCAGCGGCGAGCTGCGGTGGGTCGAGGGTCGCGTCACTCAAATGAGCCTCGACGTAGGCCTTGGCGCGCTGGACCGTAGCGTTGCCGTGACGGAGCAGGTGGTGCTGAAGCTGCGCCAGATCGAGGTGCAGACGGCCCAGGGCAAAAGTTTGTCACTGGCGTGCAAGGAGGCGGAGCTCTCCGAGCAGATCTACTACCGCTGGCGCAAGGAGTACGGCGGCCTCCAAGTCGATCAAGCCAGGAAGATGAAGGATCTGGAGCGCGAGAACGCGCGGCTACGGCGGCTCGTGGCTGACCTGTCCCTGGAAAAGCAGGTGCTGACGGACGTCGCCTCGGGAAACTTGTTCTCTATCCGGGGTTCATCGGTCAACGCCCTTTCGTGCGCATCCTGGCTCGACGCGTGATCGGTCCAGTGGAGCTCTTGCTTCTCTCCGAGGTCGGCCGGTGCCGCCTCATGATGGGGTTAGAGGGAGTGGGCGGAGCGATTCTCAAGCCGCGCGCTCGGCAGAACCGACGCTCGAGTTTCCTCGGTCTCACCCGCTCCCGTCGTCCCCACAGGGACCTCCTCCACGCCGGAGGAGCTCGGTGTTACGTGTTGCGCTGATCCGTAGGCGTCAGGCCACCGTCGCGGCTTCGGCCGACCAACGGAAGTCCTTCTCGTCGCGCCACATGCGATGCAGCACGATCGCCAGCTTGCGGGCGACGGCCACGAGGGCCTTCTGCATGCCTCTGCGCTTGGCCACAGCCAGCCCCCAGACCTTCAGCGAGGACCATCGAAGCCGAGCGCCAGTCAGCAGCACGAGCGCGGCCTCATACAGTGCGGCGCGCATCATCGTGTCGCCGCACTTCGAGACCCGGCCAACCCGCAGCGTCTCGCCGGACTGGTAGAGCCGCGGCGTCAGACCATAATGCGCCCCGACACACTGCGATCGGCCGAAGCGGGCCGGGTTGTCGACGCAGGTACGGTAGGTCAACGCCACGACCGGCCCGACGCCCGGCGCGGTCATCAAGCGCCGGCAGACCGGGTCGGTGCGGACCTGGTCCAGCAGCATCTTGTGCAGCTTGGCGAGTTGGGTCCGCAGCGCCGAGCGCACCTCCAACAGCGGCAGGACCACGGCCGCGACGAAGGGCAGATCGAGCACGAGGTCGCGCACGCGCTGCTCGAACCCGGCAGCCCCCACGACACCCACCTTGAGGCCGAAGTTGCGCAGCTGGCCGCGCAGGTCGCTCTCGATGTCGTAAGCCTTGCGCTGAAGCAGCTTGCGCGAGGTCAGGAGCAGGCGGCGTTGCTGGCTGGCAGGCGTTTTGACGTGGACCGGTTTGAACAGGCCGACCCGCATCATCTGAGCTATGCCCATCGCGTCGTTGCGGTCGGTCTTGTTGATGCGGGCCGAGAGAGCCGCATGCATGTGGCGGGTCTCGACGCAGATCGCCGGCAGTCCGGCTTCGACCAAGCCGGCGTAGTGCCACGGTGAGAGCGGTCCCGCCTCCAGACCGACACGCGCGTAGCTGTGGCCCAGGTCGATCAAATGCCGGCCGATCACCTCGGGATGGCTCTCGACGGTGGCCCGGTGCACGACCTGACCATGGGGATCGACGATGCAGATCGCGGTCTCCTTCACGGAGACATCGAGGCCGACGTGGTGCTGCTCGCTCATGGTGGGGCTCCGGGATTGGATCGGAGCGCCATCATGCCGCCGCTTCCGCAGCGCGAGGCACCCCGAATACCCCATCTAGCCCCCGAGCGACGCCGGCAGGCGGTCGACGGGATCCGGGAGAAGTACGGCCTCTCGGAACGTCACGCCTGCCGGATCGTCGGCCAGCACCGCGGCACGCAATGCTACGTGCCGACTGTGCTGGCCGACGAGGATGAGCTGACCCACGCCATCATCGCCCTGGCGTCCGAGTACGGACGCTATGGCTATCGCCGCGTCACCGCGCTGCTGCAGGCAGCAGGGTGGCAGGTGGGCAGGGATCGGGTTCAGCGCATCTGGCGTCGCGAGGGGCTCAAGGTCCCGCAGAAGCACCGGCCGCGCAGCCGGCTTTGACTGAATGACGGCTCGTGCGTGCGACTGCGTCCGCTCCACCGCAATCACGTCTGGAGCTTCGACTTTGTCCAGGCGCGGACCCACGGCGCGGACCCACGACGGACGCTCGCTCCGGGTCCTGACGCTGATCGACGAGCATAGCGGGGCTTGTCTGGCGCTGAAAGTGGCGCGACGCATCAACAGCGTCGGCGTGATCGAGACGCTGGCCGACGCCATGTGCCTGCACGGCATCCCGAAGCACATCTGCTGCGATAATGGCCCTGAGATGATCTCCAAGGTGTTGCGCAAATGGGCCGCCAAAGCCGGAGCACAGATCCAGTACATCGCACCGGGCTCGCCGTGGGAGAACGGTGACTTACGAGAGCTTCAATGGCAAGCTTCAGGATGAGTGCCTGAGACAGGAGATTTTCTACTCGCTGAAGGAGGCGCAGATCGTGATCGGCCTTTGGCAAACTACCTACAACCTCGTCCGGCCGCATTCGTCCCTGGGCTATCGGCCACCCGCGCCTGTCAGCTACCCGGATCTGACCTTCCGGCTACCCATGACAGCGGCCATCCAGTAGCCTCCCAATCGGCTCGGTCCAAACTATCGGTCCGGTCAGGCTGAACACCCCCATCTGCGCGCCCGCGATACACGGACGCAAGATATCGAACCCGCTCTCGGCTCTATAACAGCAGCTCAACCGTAGATAATCGGCAAAATATACATGTAATAATTCCAATATGCGCGATTGTCCCGGATCTGTTTGTTCGATCGGAGACGAACCACGGGCGGGAAGAACTGCCCGCACTCGTTCCTTGGCGGCGCGCTGTAAGCGGCCGGACAATGGACCCGCGACGGCGCGGGTCGAGCATCATCGGAGGCGTTCGCGCATCGCGGCGCGGCGATCTTCTGCGCCCGTCGCCTTCCCCGGATCCCGCTCTCAGACGGCCCAATCCGCCGCCAGCGCGGCGGCCGCGTACCGGGCGCGCGCCGCCGCATCCCGCGGGAGCCCGGCGCGCTCGCACCACGCCGCGAAGATCTCCGGCTCGATCGGCACGCGCACGACCTCGACGCCGCTGCGCTGCACCTCCCGCTCCATCTGCTCCGTGGCGATGCGCCAAGTCTCGTAGTCGGGCGGCAGCTTGGCACCGTCCGCGAGGCGGGTGCGCAGGGCTTGGTACTGCTCCGGGGCGTACCAGGGCAGTCCGACGCGGCGGGGGCGGTCCATCTGGGCTCTTCGAACGGTCACGCTGAACGACCGTCAACGGTCGTGAGCGGCGTCTGGTTCGAACCCGGATCGCGGGCCGGCCGCGATCATGCCGCAGCGGCCGAACGCCCGATGGCCGCGCCGGCGGCCGCCCGCTAGCCGGTGGGGATGGATCCGCTCGTTCTCACCCTCATGGCCTCGGCTCTCACCTTCTCGAGCTTCGTCGTGCTGCTCGGCTGGCGCTGAGCCCCGGGATCGCGCGTCGGGCCGGCGGCCTCAACGCGGCGCGATCCCGGTCTCGGGCCGGTCCGGGATGTCCAGATCGAGGAGCGCGGAGCCGAGGCCCTTGCCGTGCGCGTCGAGGGCCAGAGAGCGGGTGACGCCGCCGCCGAGCGCCCCCGTGAGCACGAAGTTCAGCGCCCCGATCCTCGGTAGCGCGTAGCGGGTCACATCGCCGGTCACGATCCCGCGGAAATGCTCCCGCACCCGCTCGGCCGTGACGTGCGCCGCGAGGTGCCCGTAATCGGCCGCGTCGTAGGCGATCAGCGCGATGTTCGACGTGTTGCCCTTGTCGCCCGTGCGGGCATGGGCGAGCGCGCGCAGCTTCATCCTCGGGACTCCCGGCTCTCAGACTTCGACGACGTGCACGCGCGGCCGGGCAAGCGCGGCCGGGACGAGGACCGACTGCACCGCCACCACCTCGCGGGCCGACTTCCAGGCGCCGCCGCCGCCGGCCGGGCCGTTGGTGTAGAGCGTCTCGACCTCGTTGCCGATGCGCACGGCCTCGGCGTGGGTCTCGGTACGACCGGCGACCCGCAGGCGGACCTCGTAGGGCTCCCGGCCGCCCGACAGCGCCGCGCCGTGAAGCGCGTCGACGCCGATCAGGTCGCAGCGCAGCTCGCCCGTCGCCACGCCGGTGAGGGCGAGGCGCTCGCGCACCACCGCGAGGGCGAGGCGCCCGCGGGCCAGGGCACCGGGTCCGGCGTAGGAGATCTGCCCCTCGCCGATATAGGAATCCACGTATCCGACCGAGACCTTCAGGAGGCCCGTCGCCGGCGCGCCGGCCGCGCCGCTCACCCGGACGCGGTCGGGGCCGGTCTGCTCCATCTCGACGCCGGAGAAGTCGCCGACCACGTCCGGCTGGATATAGCGGGCCGGGTCGTGCACCTCGTAGAGCAGCTGCTCCTTGCAGGTGGCGAGGCTGATCCGGCCGCCCGAGCCCGCGACCTTCGTGATCTCGACGGTGCCGTCCTCGGCCACGATCCCGATGGGGAAGCCGAGACGTGCGAGGTCCGGAACGTCCTTGCAGCCCGGATCGGCGAAGTAGCCGCCGGTGATCTGGCCGGCGCATTCGAGGAGGTGGCCCACGAGGGTGCCGCGGCCGAGGCGCTCCCAGTCGTCCATCGCCCAGCCGAAGGCGTGCACCAGGGGGGCCAGGAACAGGGCCGGGTCGCCGACGCGGCCGGTGATGACCACGTCGGCGCCGTCCGCGAGGGCGGCCACGATCGGCGCCGCGCCGAGATAGGCGTTCGCCGAGACGATGCGGTTGCCGAGGCTGGCGACCGGTTCGCCGCTCTCCTCCAGGACGAAGTCGCCCGCCCGCACCGCGTCGAGCAGGTCGTCGCCGGTCACCGCGGCGATCCGCAGGCCGGCGAGACCCATCTCCCGCGCGAGTGCCCCGGCCTTCCGGGCGGCGGCGACCGGGTTGGCCGCGCCCATGTTGGTGACGATGCGGATGCCGCGGGCCCGGCACGGGCCGAGCACGGCCCGCAGCCGCGCCTCCAGCAGCGGATCGTAGCCGCCCTCGGGGTCGCGCAGCTTCGCCTGCTGCGCCAGCGCGATGGTGCGCTCGGCGAGGCACTCGAACACGAGGTAGTCGATGTCGCCGCGCTCGGCGAGCTCGACGGCGGGCTCGATGCGGTCCCCGGCATAGCCGGCGCCGGCGCCGAGGCGGACGGTTCTCATGGCGCGCTCTCCGCTGTCAGAGGAAGTCAAAGGGCGAGTCAAAGGGGGAAGACGCCGAGGACGACGCAGGCGAGGGTCATCACCACCGAGGCCGCCAGCAGGAACGGGAAGGTGAACTTCTGGTGGTCGGCGAGGTCGACCCCGGTCAGACCGCAGACCAGGAAGGTCGCGGGCGTCAGCGGGCTGACGGGGAATCCCGTCGTCATCTGGCCGAGCAGCGCGCCCTGGGCGACTTGGACCGGCGGGACGCCGAGCTGGTGGGCCACCTCCGCCACCACCGGCAGGACGCCGAAGTAGAACGAGTCCGGGTCGAACAGCATCGACAGGGGCATCGAGACGAGGCCGAGCGCGAACGGGATGTGGCGCCCCATCTCCGGAGGCACGAAGGTGACGGCCGTCTGGGCCATGGCCTTGAGCATGCCGGTGCCCTGCATGATCCCGGTGAACACGCCGGCGGCGAGGAGGATCGAGGCCATCAGGATCGCCGCCCTGGCGTGCGCGTCGATGCGCTGCCGCTGGGCGTCGACCTGCGGGTAGTTGATGACCAGAGCGAGCGCCGTGCCGAGCATGAACATCAGCGCCGGCGGCACCTTCTCGGCCAGGAACACCATCGTCCCCAGGACCGCGACCGTGAGGACGATGTTGATCCAGAAGCGTTCGGGGCGGCGCAGGGTCCGCTCCGCGTCGCTCAGGGTGCGGGCGCTCGGGGCCGGGCCGGGCGCGGACCCCGCGGACCCCGCCGCCCCGGGGACGAGGGCCAGACGGCGCTCCTCCCGCAGGCCGAGCCAGTACGAGACGGCGAAGATGAAGACCAGCCCGACCGCCTGAACCGGCACGAGGGGCGAGAAGATCTCGGGGATCGGCAGCTTCAGGGCGGCCGAGGCGCGGATCATCGGCCCGGTCCAGGGCAGGAAGTTCACGCCCGCCGCCATCGAGGCGGCGCAGGCCAGGACGCGCCGGTCGATGCCGACGCGGTCGTAGAGCGGCAGCATCGCCGGGATGGTGATCAGGAAGGTCACCGCGCCCGACCCGTCGAGGTGGATCAGCAGCGCCAGCAGGGTGGTGCCGGGCACGATCCGGGTGGGGCGGGTGCCGACCCGGGCGAGGATCCGGTCGATGATCGGGTCGAGCATCCCGGCATCGCTGACGATGCCGAAGAACAGGATCGCGAACACGAACATCCCGACGACGCCCGCGAGGCTCTGCAGGCCCGCGAGGACGAACTTGCCGGTGTCGAACCCGAACCCGCCGATCAGGGCGGCCGCGACCGGGATGACGATCAGCGCCACGAGGGGCGACATCCGCTTGGTCAGGATGACCGCGAGCAGCAGCGCGATGGTGCACAGGCCGAGCAGGGCCAGCATCCGTTCCTCCCGTTGGGCGCCGACGCGGTTCGAATCCGCGCCTGTATCGGGTCAGGAGACGGCGGAAGACTTCATGATACAATTGAAAAGATCGGATCGCAGCGATAGTCCGGGGCTATGGATCTCAACCTGCGGCAGGTGCGGGCCTTCGTGTCCGTCGTCCAGACCGGCAGCTTCACCCGCGCCGCCGCCCTGCTGAACCTGTCTCAGCCCGCCCTGACGGTTCAGATCCAGCGCCTGGAGGCGATGCTCGACGCGCGGCTCCTCGACCGGACCAGCCGCACCGTCGCGCCGACGCGGCTCGGCCGCGAGTTGCTGCCCGTGTTCCAGCGGGTGCTGCGCGACCTCGACGCCGTGGTGGTCGACACCCGCGACCTCGCGGCGCGGCGCCACGGGGTCGTGCGCGTCGCGACGCTGCCGTCCTTCGCGGCGAGCGTGCTGTCCGACGCGATCGCGTGCTTCCGCGCCGAGCACCCCGCCGTGACCTTCCTGATCAAGGACGTCATCGCGCAGCGGGTGCTCGACCTCGTGCGCGGTGAGGAGGCCGATCTGGGCATCGTCGGCGGCGACGTCCGCGATCCGGAGATCAGCGTCCTGCACGGGACGCGCGACGCCCTGCACGTGATCTACCCCGCCGATCACCCGATCGGCGCGCTGCCCCGGGTCACGATCGCGGCGCTCGCCGAGCACCCCCTGATCCTGATGGATCCGGCCACGAGCGTGCGGGCGGTGGTCGACCGCGCCTTCGTCGGCTCGGGCCGGCTGCCCCGTGTGGCCTGCGAGGCCACCTACATGATGACCGCCGTCAGCATGGTCCGGGCCGGCCTCGGCCTGACGATCCTCCCGGGCGCGGCGCGGGAGATGCGGGCCGAGCCCCTGCTCCGTTCGCGGGCGATCGACGACCCGCTGTTCGAGCGCCCGGTCTGCTTGATCAAGAAGGCGGGTCGGACGATGCCGCCGGCCGCCGAAGCGTTCTGCCGGATGGTGGCGGACCGGCTCGCGGATTCGGGCGGGACGGCCGCCGGCGCCGCACCGAGCGCCTGAGCGGCCGGCCGGATCCTCAGGCCCGGTGCCGCACGACGCCGTCCATCATGGTCAGGACGACCTGGGTCCGGTGGATCTCGTGCGGGTCGATCGCCAGGATGTTGCGGTCGAGGACGATCAGGTCGGCGCGCTTGCCCACCTCGACCGACCCGATCCTGTCGTCCATGCGGAGCTGGTAGGCGGCGCCCATCGTGTTGGCGTGGATCGCCTCCGCGACCGTCAGGCGCTCCTCGGCCGGGCTCAGCACGGGCGCGTCCGGCCGCCCGACCAGCTGCCGCGTCACGCCGACCTGGATCGACGTGAGGGGCGCGTAGGTCGAGACATAGCCGGCCGCCGGCCAGTCCGTCCCGAAGGAGACGCGGCCGCCCTGCTTCAGGATCGTCCTGGTCCGGTAACATCCGGCCGGCGCGATGCGCGCCGTAGCGCGCCATCATGTTCTGCAGCGTGTCGGGATCGGCCGACGACCAGTTGGCCGAGAACTGCGCTGTCACGCCGAGCTGGGCGAAGCGGGGCGCGTCGCTGTCCTCGACATAGACCAGATGCGCGATGGCGTGACGCCGGTCGCGGGCCGGATTGTTCGCGACGGCCTTCTCGATCGCGTCGAGCGCGACGCGGGCGGTCCGCTCGCCGCAGGCGTGGACGTGGACGTCGAAGCCCGCCGCGTCGACCGCGCCGACGAGGTCGTGCCACTGCGCCTCGGTGAAGGGCGACCCTCCGGTCGAGTCGGGCAGGTCGGCGTAGGGCTCGATCAGCCACGCCGTGTAGCCACCTTGCGAGCCGTCGCCGACGATCTTCACGATGTCGACGTGCACGAGCTCGCCGGAGACCTGCCGACGCACGGCGTTGAACTGCTCGACCGTGTCGTCGATCGGCAGCGACTTCACCGAGTAGGAGGCGGAGACGCGGAACGGCAGCGTGCCGCGCTTCTCGGCCTCCACGTAGAGCGCGATGATGGCGGCCTGATCGCTGCCGACCGGCGGGACGCCCGCGTCGAAGACCGTGGTGATGCCGGCGGCCGCGGCCTTGGGCAGCCAGCCCTCCAGCAGGCTGCCCATGGCGGCGACGCTGATGGGCTCCACGGCGTTGACCAGCCCGAGAACCGCGTTGACCTCGAGCACGTAGCCGGTGGGGTCGCCCTTCTGGTCGCGCGCGTAGTAGCTGAAGCGCGGGATCGGGTCGGGCGTGTCCCGGTCGACGCCGGCCATGGCCAGCGCCTCGGAATTGGCCCACAGGCTGTGCCCGTCGATGGCGAAGAAGAAGGCCGGCCGGTCCGGCAGGATGGCGTCGAGTTCGGCCCGGTTGGGGCCCTCCGGGGGGAACATGTCGACGCGCCACCCGAAGCCGCGGATCGGGCCGGTCGGATGCGCCCGCGCGTAGGCCTCGATGGCCGCGAGGACCTGGGCGAGGTTGTCGAGCTGCAGGTCGACGCCGGACGTCAGGAACGCGCCGAGGAACGGGTGGGTGTGGCCCTCGACGAAGCCGGGCATCAGCAGCCGGCCCTCGAGATCCACCATCTGCGTGGCCGGGCCGCCCAGCGCCATCGCGCCGGCCGCGTCACCGACATGGACGATGGTGTTGCCGCGCACCGCGACGGCTTCGGCCCAGGGGGCCGGTCCCGCCACCGTGTAGACGGGACCGTTGTGGAACACGACGTCGGCCGGCCCCGCGGTGGTCGCGCGGGGCGCGCCCTGTCCGGCGCGGGCGTCCGTCGGGACGATGTCCAGCGCCAGGGCCGTCGCGGTGATCGCCGTCGCGGTCATGGCGGTCGCGGTCATGGCGGCGCCCGACCGCAGCACCGCGCGCCGATTGACGGCGCGCCCGCCCCCGAAGGCCTGGAAATGGGGCGCCCAATCACACGCGACGCACATGAAAGCCTCCCGATTCCCGGCCAAGCTCTCGACGGGACCTGACCTCGTTCTTGTAAATGTTTAGCTAAGATTTATTAGCGTTTGACTAAGGTCCGTCCGCTTAGATTTCGGGGGATGATCGAGACGACCAGTTCAGATCGACAGGGCCGGTGGTCGGCCTGGCCAGAGATCCGCCCATGCCGAGCGCCATCGGGACTCTATCGGTCGGTCAGATTACGGTGGATAGTGGAGCCATCCGGCTCACGACTGGACGAAGGCGGTTCCGGCAGGCGACGGGTACTGCCAGGTTGTTTCACGCGCGCTCGACGACGGGAGGCACAATGACCCGAACCCTCTTCCGCTCCGCGGGCTTGGCCTTGCTGAGCCTGGCCGTGCCCGCCACGCTCGCGGCACAGGGCCTGGCGCCCGACCAGACCGGCACGGGCGGCGGCCCGGCCTCGACGATCACGGCGCCGAACACCAACAGCCTCGGCGTGACCAAGCCCCCCGGCACCTCGCTCGGCCCGGGCGAAGTGCCGCCGCGCGCCGTGCAGGAGCACGAGCGCGCCCGGCTCAACAAGATCGAGCGCAGCATCTGCGACGGCTGCAACTGAGCGGAGGCGGGGCTGCCCGATCCCCGGGCGCGCAGACCCGCGCGGCCTCGCGACCGCGGCGGCCCCGGCCCTAGGCGGCCCGGACCTCGTCCAGGAAGCTGCGGACGGCCCGGCTGAGCCCGTCGGACCGCATCGCGAGGGTGCGCGCGGCGCCGAGAACCTGCGTCGCGGCCGATCCCGTCTCGCCGGCCCCCTCGCGCACCGATCCGATATGGCCCGTGACCTGCCGGGTCCCGCGCGCGGCCTCCTGAACGTTCCGCGCGATCTCGCGCGTGGCCGCGCCCTGCTCCTCGATCGCCGAGGCGATGTGGGTGGCGATGCCGGACATGTCGTCGATCGTGCGGGTCACCCCCTGGACAGCCTCCACCGCGCCGCGCGTGGCAGATTGAATCGCGCCGATACGGGCGGAGATCTCCTGGGTCGCCCGGGCCGTCTGCTCGGCCAGCGTCTTGACCTCCGCGGCCACCACCGCGAAGCCGCGCCCGGCCTCGCCGGCGCGCGCCGCCTCGATGGTGGCGTTGAGGGCGAGCAGGTTGGTCTGGCTCGCCACGCCCGAGATCAGGCCGGCCGCCGCGCCGATCCGGTCGGCGCTGTCGGACAACTCCCGGATGATGCTGCCGGTCTCCTGCGCGCGCGCGATCGCCGAGGCGGCGATCTCCACCGAATGGGTCACCTGCCCGCTGATCTCCTGCACGGAGGCCGCCATCTCCTCGGTCGCGCTCGCGACCTGCTGGACGTTGCCGGACGTCTGCTCGGCGGCGACCGAGACGCTCGCCGCGAGGGTGTTGGTCTGCGCGGCGATCTCGGTCATCGAGGCGGCGGTCGCCTCCATCTCGGTCGCCGCGGCGGTCAGCTCGTCCGTGAGCGCCCCGGCCTCCCGCTCGAAACCGCGCGTGATGCGGTCGAGCAGCTCGGCGCGGCGCATCTTGGCGGCGTCGGCCTCGGCCTGCAGGGCGGCCAGCCGCCGTGCCTCGATCCCCGACTCCTTGAAGACCTGCACGGCGTCGGCGATCTGGCCGATCTCGTTCCGCTCGCCCTGGTGCGGGATCGCGACCGCGAGGTCCCCGGCCGCGAGCCGCCGCATCGGTTCCAGCACGGCGCGGACACTGGCGGCGATGCTCCGCACGATCAGCGCTCCGAGCGCGATGGCGAGCGCGAGGGCCACGGCGCCGATCGCCAGCATGAGCCGCTTCGCGCCGGACGCGGTGGCCGCCCCCTGGGCGATCGCCGTCTCACCGCTGGCGTTGTTGAGCGCCACGATCTCCTCGAGCGCCTGGGACGCCGCCTTGATGTGGGGGCGGACGCCGACGAGGCTCTCGCGCAACGCCAGATCCTTGTGGCCCGTCCGCGAGTATTCCAGCACGGCGGGAATCGCCGCGAGGTAGCTCTTCCATTCCCGATCGAACACGTCGAAGAGCGCGCGCTCCTTCGGGCCGTCGATCAGCGGCGCGTAGTGGCGCATCGCGGCGGCCACGGCCTCCGTCTTCTTCGACAGGGCCGCCTCCTCGGCCCGCATGTGGGCGGCCTCGGGGTAGAGGATGTGGTTCACGACGCTGACGCGCACATCGATCACGTTGCCGCGCAGCTCGCCGGCGTACCGCACGCTGGGCAGCGTGTTGTCGCCGAGGCGGCCCTGGTCCTCGGCGAGATTGCCGACGGCGCGCAGGCCCACGCCGTCGACGAGAAGCAGACAAACGATGAGCAGACCGAGTGCGCCGACGAGCCGGTGCTTGATCGAGAGTTTCGCGAACCAAGCTTTCATAGTCCGAGCGCAGCTCCAGATCGAAGCCACTAACTTGGAAGCGCGACGATAATATTCCGTTACAGGATCTGCTTCCGATGCGCTCACAAACAAAGCGCTCAAATCAATTTTCAGTTGAATTCTTCGTGTCCGGTGTCTCGTCTGCCCGCGCATCTCCACTGTTGCGCGAGACCTGACGCGTACGGTGCCATGAGCCGTCCCGGACTGGAGCGGCTCGGAGCGCTCCGCACCTCGTCCGGGCTCCGGCCCCGTCGCCGATGCGCCGACCGGGTCCGCGGCCCGAGATCCGCCGTCGTCGGTCATGCCGGGCCGGGCAGATGCGTGACGTCCGGGTAGACGCGGCCGCGCGCACCGACGATCCTGTCCGGCGTCGGAAGCGAACCCCTGCAGCGATGGCGCCGATTCTCCGCTCCCTCCTCCGCGCCTACTGGCACGAGGCGCGCTGGACGATCCTGCTGGTCCTCGCCGCCACCCTCGCGGGCGCCGTGGCGGCGGTGTCCGCCCCTTACCTCTTCTCCCGCGCCGTCGACGCGCTCGCGCGCGGGCCGGACACGGCGGCGGCCCTGCATCTGCTGCTGCTCTACGCGATCGTCTACGGGGTCGCGAGAGCGTGCGGTCAGGCCGCGCGCTTCATGGCCTTCCTGTCCGCCGAGCGCCTCAGCGTCATCGCCAACGCCGCATTCTTCGCCCGCCTGCTGCGCAAGACCCCGGCCTTCTTCCTGGACCACAACCCCGCGGAGGTCGGCAGCGCCCGACAGGAAGGCGCCCGGACCCTCAACGTCGTCACGCAGCTGGGAATCGGCGGACTCCTGCCGGGCGCCGTGCAGATCGGCGTCGGGGCCGCACTTCTCGGCAGCCTTCTGAGCTGGGAGACGGCCGCGATCGTGCTCGTCTACGGGGCCGTCGTGATCGGCCTGGACTACCTCCGCATCGGTCGCGTGCGGCCCTTCCTGGACGCCGCCATGGAGCGCGGCCAGGAGAACGCGCGGCTCGTCGGCAACGCCATCACCCTCATCGACACGCTCCGCCAGACCCGCGGCGAGGCCTGGATCAGCGCGCGCTTCGCGGCCGGGGCCGCGGACGCGTACGCGAACTGGCGCCGGTTCGCGCTGGCGAGCGGCGTGTTCAGCGGCGCCCTGGGGGCCGCGGCCGCGCTGCAGCTGGCCGTGACGTTCCTGATGCTCCTCCCGCGCTACGAGGCCGGGCAGCTGTCGGTCGGCGACATCGTGCTGTTCAACACGATGCTGATCCAGCTCAGCGAACCGTTCCACCTCGTCGGCATGGCGATCAAGGAGACCGCGGAGGCCGCCGCCCGTTTCCGCCCGCTGGTCCGGATGTGGGCCGCGCCCGAGGAGGCCGAACCGTCCGATCCGCTCCCCTATCGGGGGGCCGAGGGGAGGATCGCGTTCGAGGCGGTCGGCTTCCGCTACCCGAACGGGCGCGGCGTCGCCGACTTGAGCTTCACCGCCCGGCGCGGCCGGCCCACTTTCCTCGTCGGCGAGACCGGATCGGGCAAATCCACAGTCCTGAAGATGCTGCTCAAGGGGCTCGCCCCGACCGAGGGCCGGATTCTGGTCGACGGCGTCGACCTCGCCCGCGTGCGCAGCCACGACTGGTTCGCCCATGTCGGCGTCGTGCCGCAGGACGTGATGCTCCTCAACGACACCCTGGCGGTCAACATCGTGCTGGGGCGTCCCTCCGATCCCGCGCGCCTGCGGGCGGCCGCCGAGCGGGCGTCGATCCTGGCGCGCGTCGAGGCCATGCCGGAGGGTTTCGAGACGGTGGTGGGCGAGCGCGGCCTGAAGCTGTCGGGCGGGGAGCGGCAGAGGATCGCGATCGCCCGCGCCCTCTACGCGGACCCGAGCATCCTCATCCTGGACGAGGCCAGCTCGGCGCTGGACGCGGAGACGGAGCGCCAGATCATGGACGGCCTGCGTCGGCAGGCCGACCGGCTGACGATCGTGGCGGTCACGCACCGGATGGCCTCGGTCCGCGACGGCGATCAGGTTATCCGCCTGGCGTCGGACCGCGCGGCGGGCGCGCCGGTCCCGGAGGCCGCCCTCTGACGCGCGGGCCCGCGGCGACGCCGCACCGTCGGCGAACCACGACATCTTGCGGATCCTCCGTCGCCGCGCCGGACGGCGCCATGGGGAACGCGGTCGATCGCGAACCGCCGGGCCGGCGGCGTCACAGGGGATAGCGCATGGCCACGTTGCAGCGCGCGTAGCGCCGGCCGAACCGGTCCATGATCTCGGGGTCGTGCCGGAACCCGACCTTCTCGTACAGGTGCACGGCGGCTTCGCACTCGGTGTTGGTCAGCAGATAGAGCGTCTCGATCTCCATGGCAGCGGCCCGGGCCAGCACAGCCCGCAGCAGGTGCTCGCCGGCTTTGCGGCCCCGGGCCCGCGCGGACACGGCCATCTTGGTCAGCTCGTAGCAGCCCGTATCCGTCCGCATCAGCGCGCAGGTGCCGACGATTCCGAGATCCTCCGCCTCCACGAAGAGGATCAGCCCGCCGCGGTCCAGGATCTGGCCGCGGGGATCGGACAGGATCCGGCGGTCGTTCTCCTCCAGCGCGAACATCGCCTCGATCCACTCGGCGTTGATGTCGCGGAAGCGGCCCGCCAGCGCGTCCGTGTAGTCCCGGATCGTCAGGCCCGTCGCGGCGCCGCCGGCCGCGGTGTCCTGGCGGATGCGGGCCGCGAACGGGACGGCGTCGAGCCTGCGCTCCAGCACGGCGATCTGATCCAGCAGGGAGCCCGACAGCCCGGCGCACAGGCCCGCGACGGCCCTGTCGACGCGCGGCCAGAGCGCGCCCTTGGCGTGCGCCATCAGGGCCTCGCCCGCACCGCTGAGTGACAGGGCCTTCTGGCGAAGGTCCGCGCCCGACCGCGCCTCGTCGAGCAATCCGAGTTCGACGAGGCTGGCCGCCGTGCGCGTGGCCGCCGGCTGGCTGACACCGAGGGCGGCGGCGGCGGCGCCGATGGTCAGCGGACCGTAGCGGTCGATGGCGGCGAGGAGCGGGAACTGGGCCGGCTGGATGCCGAGCCCCTCGTCCTGGAGGATGCGGCCTGCGTCGGCCTGGAAGCGGTCGGCGAGGCGCTTGAGGCGGCTGCCCAGGAACAGCGGTCCGAGATCGTCGAGGATGTCTGCAGGCATGTCGTCCTCCCAGACTCGCATCATATAACACGTTATGTTTCGTGCAAGCCTACGCGCCTCAGGAGCCAGCGCGGGCGTGGCCTCGGCCAGACGGTGGATCAGAGGTCACCGGCCATCACACCGCAGGACCGGCCGCCGCCGATCGTAGATTGTGTCCCGTTGGCACTGGCCGAATGCGCAACGTAAGGTAAAATCGCCCACCCTCGGTCGTTGGTCCCGCCGTGAACTTCGTACCCCGGTCTCTCTTCACCACGGACGCCCTTCCGGAACGCGACCGCTTCGCCGCATGGCGGGCGCTGTTCTCCGCCCACGACCTCGATGCCGATCCGCACGGCTTCACGGGCCGGATCGAGACGACGCTGATCGGCCCGATGGCCCTGCGCGTGATGAACGCCGCACCGCAGGGGCCCGCGCGGTCCCGGTCCCAGATCCGGCGCGACGGACAGGACGGCTTCGTCCTGCACCTGAGCCGGCACGCCTACAGCGTCGAGACCGAACGGGGTGTGGTGGAGGTTCCGGCGGGCGCGGTCAGCCTCAACGACCTGTCGCAGCCGTACCGCCGCAGCCGGGTGCCGGAGACGGACTCGCTGATCCTGGCGGTCTCGCGCGCCGCCATCGCCACCGTGCTGCCGGACGAGGACGCGATGCACGGGCTGATCCTGGCCGGCGGCGCGGGTTGCCTCCTCGCCGATCACATCCGGAGCCTGGCCGCGCACAGCGAAGCGATCACCACGACCGACGCCGCCCATATCGCCCAGGCCACGCTCCACATGGTCGCGGCCTGCGCGCGCCCGAGCCTGGACGGGGCGGCCCGCGCGGCCGCACCGCTCGAGGCCGCCCGGCTCAGGGCCGCGAAGCGGCTCATCCGCGGCCAGCTCGACACGCCGCCCCGGATCGACGCCGTGGCGCGGGCGCTCGGCATGTCGCGCTCCCAGCTCTACCGCCTGTTCGAACCGGAAGGCGGAGTGGCGCGCTACCGCGCGCGGCAGCGCCTCGCGGCCGTGCGGGCCGCCCTCGACAATCCGCTGGAGCCGCGGTCGATCGGGGAGATCGGGGAGGCGTACGGCTTCGGGAGCAGCGCCCAGCTCAGTCGTGCGTTCCGGGAGACCTACGGCCTGACTCCGCGCGACTACCGGGCCTCCCGCAGCGGCGGCTGACGCGACCGGGACCGCCGCGGACGAACCGTCACGCGCCGCGCTCCGGATCGATGGCCGGCGGTTCTCCGGCCACCGACAGGGTCGCGCGCCGCGCGGTTCGCGCGATCGCGTCGGCGATGGGGCCGTGCAGCGACGGCGACAGGTCGTGTCCCATCCCCTGGATCGGCAGCCACGCCGCGCCGGGGATCGCGTCGGCGATGTCCTGCCCGCAGGCGAGCGGGAACAGGGGATCCTCCGTCCCGTGCACCACGAGGGTCGGCGCGCGGATCGCCGCCAATCGGGCGCGTCGGTCGCCCGCGAGGACCATCGCGGCGAGCTGCCGTCCGAAGCCGTCGGGGACGTAGCCGCGGCTCAGCTCCGCGTCGACGAGCGCCCGGTACGCCGCCTCGTCCAGAGGGTCGGACCGGCCGGCGAGCCGTCGGGCGACGGCGACGGCCTGCGCGACGAAGCCCGCCGCGTCCAGTGACGGGTCGGGGGCGGGCCGCATCATCAGGGCCATCGCGTCGGGCGCCGCCGCGGGCAGGTCCGGATTGCCCGTGCTCGACATGATCGCGGTGAGGGATCCCACACGCGCGGGATGCTCGCTCGCCAGGATCTGGGCGATCATGCCGCCCATGGAGCGGCCGACGACATGGGCGCGGCGGACCGACAGGGCATCGAGCAGCCCGACCGCATCCAGCGCCATGTCGGCCAGCGTGTAGGCGAGGTCCGGCCGCCGGCCTTCGGCCAGCGCCGCCGACAAGGTCGCGAAGTCCATGGCGCCGTGCGCGGTGAAGGCGGTCGAGCGCCCCGAGTCGCGGTTGTCGAACCGCACGACCCGGAAGCCGCGGTCCACCAGCGCCCGGCAGAAGGTCTCGGTCCAGCGGATCATCTGCGTCCCGAGACCGGCGATCAGGAGGATCGTCTCGGCGGCCGCGTCGCCGAAGCTGTCATAGGCCAGGGTGATGCCGTTGGCCGACAGGCGGCCCGACACGTCCGGCGCGCTCATATCCGGGTGGCCCGGAGGCGTTCCGCCCATCGGGTCAGGTGCTCCCTCATCACCCGGTCCCTGACGTAGCCGCTCGCCTCCTCGTCCAGCCGCTCGACGATCTCGAACGCGAAGGCCTCCGCGCCGTGCCGGTTCCAGGCGTCCTGGAGCGCGCGGTGCGGGTTCGTGCCCAGGCGCAGGGTGAACCAGAGGCGGTTCCCGATGGTCGACAGGTCGGGGGCCCCGCCGACCCAGGTCTCGCCGGTGGCCGCGCAGCGGATCGCGTAGATACCGGCCTCGACCGTGCGCTCCTTGTAGGCGTTCACGGCCGCCTTCCGGGCTTCCTTCGGCATTGGACGTCCTCTCACTTCGGCAGCGATGCTATCGAAGGGGCCGGACGCAGGCAATATTACCCGGGTAAAATTATGGACCAGGACAGCCCCGGCCGGGATTCGGACGGACCTGCCAAGTCGGATGAGGCACCGCCGACCTACACCGCCTTCGTGGGCCCGCGGCGGCTCGCCGGCGGCGCCCTGCGCGACGTGGCGCTCGCCGTGAAGGCATGGGCCGCGAAGGGCGGCGACCCCGCCCTGACCTTCGACGATCGGTCCGGTGCCGTCGTCGACCTCGACCTGCGCGGCACCGAGGCGGACGTCGTCGCCCGGCTCGCCCGGCGTGAAACCGCGGACGCCGCCGCGAACGGTCGCGGGAGCCGGCCGGACCTCGAGGGCGCCGCGCGGGGCCGCGGTCGCCCCAAGCTGGGCGTGATCGCCCGCGAGGTGACGCTGCTCCCCCGTCAGTGGGAGTGGCTCGCGGCGCAGCCCGGTGGCGCCTCGCAGGCGCTGCGGCGGCTCGTCGACGACGCGCGGCGGACGGAAGGCGGGCAGGGCCGGGTGAAGGCTGCCCGTGAGGCCGCCTACCGCTTCCTCGCCGCCGTGGCGGGCGATCTGCCCGGCTTCGAGGAGGTGATCCGGGCGCTCTTCGCCGGCGACGGCGCGGGCTTCGCCGACCGCATGGCGGCGTGGCCCCCCGACGTCCGGAACCACGCGCTGAAGCTCGCGGCCCGGGCCGCCCCGTCGACGGGCCCGGATGCGCCGTCGCGCACCCGGCGCTGACGCGCTCAGGCGGCGCGAACCGTCGCGAGGAAGCGGCCGACCTCGGCACCGAGATGCTCGGATTGCCGCGACAGCTCGGAGGCCGCCGACAGGACCTGGCTGGCCGCCGCCCCCGTCTCCTCCGAGGCCTGCGCGACGTTGCGCACGATCTCCTGCGTGGCCGCGCCCTGCTGCTCCACCGCCGCCGCGATCGACGTCGCCACGGTGTCGATCTCCCGGATCCGCCCCGTGATCCCGCCGATCGCCGTCACCGCCTGCGCGGTCACCCCCTGAACCTCGCCGATCTGGCGGGCGATCTCCTCGGTCGCCTTGGCGGTCTGCTCGGCCAGCGCCTTCACCTCGGAGGCCACCACCGCGAAGCCCCGCCCCGCCGCACCCGCCCGCGCCGCCTCGATCGTGGCGTTGAGCGCCAGCAGGTTGGTCTGGCCGACGATGCGCGACAGCCCCCTGTGCGGCGCCCTATTCCGGCTCCGGGCGCGACAGGCCGAGATGCGCGCGCAGGGTCGTGCCCGCATACTCCGTCCGGAACAGGCCGCGCTCCTGCAGCAGCGGCACGACTTCGCGCACGAAGTCGCTGAGGCCGTCGGGGAAGAAGGGCGGCATGACGTTGAAGCCGTCGGCCGCGCCCCCCTCGAACCAGGCCTGCATGCGGTCGGCCACGTCCGCGGCGGTGCCGACGATCATGTGGTGGCCGCGCCCCGCCGCCACCCGCAGGGCGAGCTGGCGGATGGTCAGGCCCTCCCGGCGTGCCAGGGCGGTGAGAAGCTCGGCGCGGCTGCGGAGCTGGTCCGAGACCGGCAGGTCGGGCAGGGGTCCGTCGAGGTCGTAGGATGCGAGCGAGTGGCCGACGCGCTCCTCCAGGAGCGGCATCGCGCTGGCGATGGGGGTCCACTGGTCGAGCTCGATCAGCTTCGCGCTCGCCTCCGCCAGCGTGCGGCCGATCACCGGCAGGAAGCCCGGCATCACCGCCACCGTCGCCGGATCGCGCCCGAAGCCGGCGACCCGCTGCTTGAGGCTCGCGTAGAAGCTCCGGGCCTCCGCGATGTCCTGCTGGGCGGTGAACACCACGTCCGCCCGGCGCGCCGCGAGGTCCTGCCCGGGGCCGGACGAGCCGGCCTGGATCAGGATCGGATGGCCCTGCGGCGCGCGCGGGATGTTGAGCGGCCCCTTCACGCGGAAATAGCGGCCCGCATGGTCGAGGATCCGCACCTTGGCGGGGTCGGCGTAGACCCCGCGGGCCTTGTCCTTGACGAAGGCGTCGTCGTCCCAGCTGTCCCAGAGACCGCAGACCACGTCCACGAACTCCTCGGCGACCGCGTAGCGCTCGTCGTGCGCCGGGTGCTCCTTGGAGAAGTTGTTGGCGGTGCGGGCGTACGAGGTGGTGACGACGTTCCAGGCCGCCCGGCCGCCGCTGAGATGATCGAGCGACGCGAAGGCGCGGGCCACGTGGTAGGGCTCGCCGTAGGTGGTCGAGGCCGTCGCCGCGAGGCCGATCCGGTCCGTCACCATGCTGAGCGCGCTGAGCAGCGTCAGCGGCTCGAACCGGGCGATCATGGACGGGTGGGCGTCGACAGCGCTGGTGAGGCCGTCCGCCAGGAAGACCATGTCGAACTTGGCGGCCTCGGCCATCTGGGTGACGCGGCGCAGGAGGTCGAAATTCTCGCTGCCCGCCTCCGCGCTCGGGTGGCGCCAGCCCGAGACGTGGTGGCCGGCCCCCTGGAGGAACAGGCCCAGATGCATCTGGCGCGGCGCGGCGGCGGTCCGGTCGGTCGTCATGGGGCGGCTCACGGCTGGGCGAGGAGCTGGAGGAGGCGCGCGAGATCGCCGGCATCGCGCATGGTGCGGACGAGATCCGGCACCGCGCTCAGCGCGTCGGATCCCGCGGTGGCGTCCCGGAACTTGGCGTCGGCATCGTCGAGCCCGGGCAGGCCGTCGACGCGCCGCCGCGCGGTGCGGCCCTGCGCGTCGGCGATCTCCACCACCACGAACCGCGTCGCCGGATCGGCGGACAGGCGGGGCGCGGATTCGTCGTGCCGGCGCTCGACCCGCGCGGCGAGCGCCGCGAGGTCGGGGCGGACCGGGCGCGCGTCGAAGTGGTCGAGGCGCACCGCGCCGTCCACCAGGGCGGCGGCCAGGATGTATTCGGGGCTGAAGCGGGCCTCGATGCCGGTGCCCGGCGCGCGGATCACCAGGGCGGCGTCGCCCCCCGGCGGGAAGGTGATGGTCGCCCGCGCGGCGTCGCGAAACCCCTCGCGATGGAAGGCGAGGCCGGCCACCGCCACCGGATGGGCCGCCGTGCAGCAGGGGAACGCCTTCAGGGTCAGGCCAGGGCGGAGGATCTGCCAGGGCGCCCCCCAGCCCTCGCGGACGCGCTCGGGCCGCGCCTCGCCGAAGCCGTAGACCTGCAGGAAGCCGTTGGCGCCGTCGAGGCTCTCGGGGGCGCCGGACAGGCCGGCCTCGGCGAGGCGGGCCGCGATCAGGCCGTTGCGGGCGGCGAGCCCGGCATGGAGCGGCTTGGCGTCGAACCCGAACTGCAGCCGCAGCCCGGCGGCCTGCGTGGCGCCGAGACCGAGAGCGATCGCGGTCGTCTCGGCCGAGAACCCGCGCAGATGCGCGATCGCGGCGGCCGCGCCGAGGGGCCCCAGCGTCGCGGTGGCGTGGAAGCCGCGCTCGTAGTGGGTGGGACCGATGGCGCGGCCGAGATGGGCCATCGTCTCCAGGCCGACCAGGTAGGCCGCGAGGAACGCTTCGGCGGAGGGCGGCGCCTCCGGGTCGAGGGCCGCCAGGAGCGCCGGCACGATCACCGTGGTGGGATGCCCGCGCACGCTCGCGTGGACGTCGTCGTAGTCGAGCACGTGGCCGGCATAGCCGTTGAGGACGGCGGCGAGGAGCGGGTCCGCGGGCCGGGTCGAGCCGATGACCGGGGACCGGCCGGGCGTGTCGCCCATCGCGGTCCGCACGGTCACGACGGTGTGGTCCCGGCTGCCCGCGAGGGCGCAGGCGAGGAAGTCCACCAGGGCGAGGCGCGCCGCCGCCATCGCGGCGGTATCGGCGTCCGGACGGGACCCCGCGATGGAATCCGCCAGCGCGGCGGTGAGCGAGTCCGGCATCAGATGCCCTCCCGGTCCTGCACCGCGTCCCGGAATCCCTGGAAGCCGCCGATGAACTGGCGGATGCGCGGGTTGTCGGACCGGTAGAACAGCTCCGCGGGCGGCGCCTGCGCGACGATGCGGCCGTTCTCGGTGAACGCGATCGTGTCGCTGATCTCCTCGGCGAAGCGCATCTCGTGGGTGACCAAGATGCTGGTCAGCCCCTCGCGGACGAGCTCGCGGATCACGGCCAGCACCTCGCCGACCATCTCGGGATCGAGGGCCGAGGTCACCTCGTCGAACAGCACGAGCTCCGGCCGCATGGCGAGCGCGCGGGCGATGGCGACGCGCTGCTGCTGGCCGCCGGACAGCGCGCCCGGATAGGCCGATACCTTGTCGGCGAGGCGGACCCGGGCGAGGAGGTCCCGGGCGTGGCCCTCCGCCTCGTCCCGCGGCACCTTGAGGATCCGGACCGGCGCCAGGGTGATGTTCTCCAGCACCGTGAGGTGCGGGAACAGGTTGTACTGCTGGAACACGACCCCGATGCGCTTGCGCAGGGCGATCCGCTCGGCCTCGGTTCTCAGGGCGTCGACCCGCACACCCGCCACGGTGATCCGGCCCGCCTGCGGCTGTGCGAGCCCGTTGATGCAGCGCAGGATCGTGGACTTGCCCGATCCGGACGGGCCGATGATCGAGACCGCGTCGCCCTTGGCCACGGTGAGGTCGATGCCCTTGAGCACCTCGACGGCGCCGAAGGACAGGTGGACATCCTGGAGGTCCACGAGGATCGGCCGGTTTGCGGGGTCTTGAGCCATAAGGTCCGGCGGTCAGCGGCGGGCGAGGCGGCGTTCGAGCCGCCGGGTCAGACGCGAGATCGGGTAGCAGAACAGGAAGAAGGCGAGCAGCACCGTCAGGTAGATCGCGACGGTGAAGTCGTCGCGGCGCACGGCCGTGCTGGCATCGGTCGCGGCGTGGAGCAGCTCGTGGACGCCGACCAGGGAGGCGAGCGCCGTGCTCATGGTGATCGACGCGTAGAGGTTCATCCAGGGCGGCAGCGCCCGGCGCAGGCACTGGGGCAGGATGATCCAGCGCAGGGTCTGCCCCCGCGACAGGCCGATGCCCTTGGCGGCGTCCCACTGCGTCGTCGGCACGGACTGGATCGCGCCGCGCGCGATCTCGGCGACGTAGGCCGCGGCGGGAACCGCGAGGCCGAGCACCGCCTTCAGCCAGTCGGGAAACGGCAGGTAGTTGCCGGCCACCACGATCTCGAACGGGAAGATGTAGGTGGTGGCGAAGATCAGCACGAGGTGCGGGGCGTTGCGGAAGACCTGCACGTAGGCCACGGCCGGGGCGCGCACGAGCCGCGCGGCCGACAGCTCCATGGCGCCGAGGACGACGCCGCCGAGCGTCCCCAGCGTCATGGCCAGCACGCTGATCACGACGTTCATGACGAAGCCCGAGGCGAGATAGGGCAGCCAGTCCAGCAGGTCGCGGGTGAGCCGCGCGTCGAGGAGCCACCCGAGCAGGCCGGCCGCGGCGAGCCAGGGCCAGGCCGCGCGCAGGGCGAAGCGGACGGGAAGCGCGGCGGCGCTCACGCGCCGTATCCCGGCACGGCGAGGCGGCGCTCCACGAGGCGGCCGATCCGCGACACGGTCAGGTTGATGAGCCCGAAGAACAGCAGGATCACGATCATCAATTCGAGCACGTTGTCGCGCTGCGTCCAGATCATGATCGACGCGTAGGTGACCTCGTTGACGGCGATCGCCGAGCCGATGGTGGTGAGCTTCACGAGGTTGACGAGGTTGTTCACGAGCGCCGGCAGCGCCGTGCGGAGCGCCAGCGGCAGCGTCACGTAGCGCAGGATCTCCAGGCCCGAGAAGCCGGTCGCCTGGGCGGCCTCGACGAGCGGCGCCGGCACGGCCTCGATCCCGCCGCGCAGGGCCTCCGCGTGGAAGGCCGCGACGTGCAGGCCCGTCACCGCCACCACCCAGAAGACGGGGCTGAACGGGTTGTGCGCCGCGCCGCCCAGCGCCCGGGACAGGAGCATGTTCAGCGCGAAGAACGCGAACATGAGCTGGACCAGCGTCGGCGTGTTGCGCGTCAGCTCGACATAGGCCCGCACCGGCCCGGCGAGCCACGGGCGGCCGGAGGTCAGGGCCGCCGCGAAGGCGGTCCCGGCCGCGAGGCTCAGCGGGATCGCCAGGACGACGAGCAGCAGCGTCATGGCCATGCCAGCCAGCCAGGAGCGAACCTCGCCGCCGCTCAGCAGGAAGTCGTAGTGCAGCCCCAGGGTGGCCGCGCCGGCGATGAAGCGCTGCAGGACCGCGTCGATCATGCCGGCCGTGCCGCCGCCCGTGCCGCCGGCCGCGTCCGGATCACGGCATCGATCACGGCATCGATCACGGCTTGGCCTGCGCGGCGAACTTGCGCTGCTCCTCCTCCAGGAAGGTCGGGTCGACCAGCCGGTTCGCCTTGGCCATGGCCAGCATGGCCCCCGAGCCGTGCAGGTCCCGCACCGCCGCGTCGAGGGCCGCGCTCGTGTCGTGCTCGCCCTTGCGCAGCCAGATCACGGAATCGGCCGGCTCCAGCTCGGTGGGGATGACGATGGCGTAGTCCTTCCACGCGTCCGGACGGTCGGCGAGCAGGAGCTTGATCGTCGGCGCCACGTGGACCGCCACCACGCAGTTGCCGCCCTGGAGCGCCAGCATCGACTCGGGCTGGCTCGGGATCCCCTTCACCACGGCGCCGTAGGTGTCGGCCAGCGGCTGCGCGTAGTTCGAGCCCTGCGAGATGCAGACCGGCTTGCCCTTCAGGTCCGCCCAGTCGTGGATGCCGCTGTCCTTGCGGCCCAGCGCGGCGCCCCCGGCGCGGTCGTAGGGCGTCGGCACGTGGTCGAGGATCTTCGCGCGGTCCGCCGTGTACTGCATGTTGGCGATCAGGATATCGACCTTGCCCTGCTGCAGGAACTGCACGCGGTTGGGCGGCGTGACGGTCACCAGCTCGACCTTGACGCCGAGCTTGTCGGCGAGCGCCCGGGCGAGGTCGATGTTGAAGCCCTTCTCGGCGCGGGTCTGCGGGTCGATGTACCCGAACGGGGCCCCCGACAGGATGATGCCGACCGTGAGCTTCTGGCGGCCCTTGATCCGGTCGAGGGTCGCGTCCGCGCGGGCCGCCGTCCCCACGACCAGACTCAGCGACGCCAGCGCGAGCGCGCCGAGGCAGGATTTCAACGAGGGGGTGCGCGCCATGACGGCTCCGGTGCGATCAGCGAGGCGGGATTCTCCATACGGGTCGCCGGCAAGCACGGGAAGCCGGATCGATCCGCGGGGGAACCTTCCGCCCGCCGGTCCCTCGCCGCGGCGCGGCCGGTCCGTCAGGTCCGCGGCGTCCAGACCGCGTCCCGGACCTGGATCGGCCGCGGGAGGAGCCCGAGCCGATGGAACCGGTCGGCGGTCGATTGCTGCTTGGCCAGGAGCGCGTCCGTGACCGGGCCGACGCCGAACTCGGAGCGCGCGGCGACGGTCGTCTCGATCGGGTACGGGACGCCGGTCACGCTCGACAGCGCCTGCGCGACCTGATCCCGGTGGGCCTCTGCCCAGGCGGCCGAGTCCGCCAGAGCCGCCACCGTCGCCGTGACGACGCCCGGATACCGGTCGGCGAAGTCCCGGCGCGCCAGGAAGAAGTCCGACACGGCGTGGATCTGCCGCGAGGTGGTGAGGACCCGCGTGTCGTCGTGCGCCTGCGCCAGGGCGAGGTAGGGATCCCAGATCACCCAGGCGTCGACGCTGCCGTTCGTGAAGGCAGGGCCGGCGTCGGAGGGCAGCAGGTAGGCGGGCCGGATGTCGGAGAAGGCGAGGCCCGCCTTCTCCAGGGCCGTCACCAGCAGGTTGTGCGAACTGGTGCCCCGCGCCACCGCGACGGCCCGGCCCTTGAGGTCGGCGACGGTGCGGATCGGCGAGCCTGCCTTCACCACGACGGCCTCGCCGTCGCCGGACAGCACCGAGGCGCCGACATAGACGAGGTCGTTGCCGGCCGCCTGCGCGAAGATCGGCGGCGTGTCCCCGGCGAAGCCGAAATCGATGCTGCCCGCGTTGAGGGCCTCCAGCAGCGGCGGCCCGGCCTGGAACTCGACCCAGCGGACAGCGACGCCCTGCGGCGCGAGGCGCGTCTCGATGACGCCCTGCCGGCGCGCCACCACGACCACGCCGACCTTCTGGTAGCCGATCCGGAACTCCTTCGGCGCCGCGTCCCCCGCGGCCGCGCCGGTGGCGAGACCGGCCCCGAGGGCGAGGATCAGGGCCGCGGCGCGGCGTCGTGTGGTCGTCACGCGGGGATCTCCGTCGCGGGGTGGGCGGGCGCCTCGACCGGCTCGAACCGGCCGGTCACGGCTTGCGGAAGACGCAGCAGGTTGAGGATCGGGCAGACCGCCTCCACGCGGGCCTGGAGCGCCTCGATCCGCGCGGGATCCGCCTCCGACCCGATCCGGACCGCGTAGGCGAGGTCCTGCGGGTGAACCGGGATGTCGGCGAACCCCTCCGCGCCGGCCCGCGGATCGAAGGTGCCGGTCACCTCGACCTCCAGGGAGGCGATCGGCAGGTCCTGCAGCGCGGCCTGGATCAGCACGGTGTGGGCGAGGCACGAGCCCAGGACGCCGAGCTGCAGCTCGGGCGAGCCCGGCCCGAGATCGGAGCCCGCGAAGTCCGGCAGGCTGTCGGTGACGACCGCGTGCCGGCGGATGCTGATCCGGCGCGCGCCGCTGCGCCCCTCCACGGTGGCCCGCGCCGACAGCGGGACGGGCGAGACCGCGCCGCGCCGGATCCGCGCCGCGCGGTCCGCCAGCGCGCGCCTCTTGTCGTCGAGATAGGCATCGAGGGTGGACATGCGTTACGATCCGGCGCGGCAGGACATCCGGGACTTTCCCGAGACAATCCCAGGATAGCGCGCGGCCGGCAGAATGAGCTTTCGTAGTTCTCTTACCGGCGGGAAGGTCTTTCCGGGACGAGGGCTGCCGGAAGACCGAAGCGATGCCCGTGCAGACCATGCACCGCCGTCGCGGAGATCGCGGCCCGGAGGCCGGGTCGACGCGCGGGACGCCAAGAAGCGCGCCGGTGTCGACCGGGTAGCCGATGTTGGAGCTTGCGCAGCGCGTCCGGGACGGCCCAGGGCCCGTCGTAGAACCGCGCCGCGCCGGCCACGAGCAGGGTGCCCTCGCCCAGCGGGAGCGAGGCGATCGACGGGCCCCGCTCGTCGCCGAAGCTGCCGACCGTGGTCAGCGCGAGGTTCTTCGGCACGCTGTCGAGAGAGTCGATGCGACCGGGCCCGCGGAGGCGAAGGTCGCCGTCGCGCACGAAGTACGGCCCCTTGTGGAACTCAACCGCGCCGACGAGCTCGGGAATGAGGTGCAGGTGGCCGTAGCGAACGCCGCGCTGCGTGACGACGGCGTCGGCGTAGCTCTGCATCCGGGCCACCGGCCCGCGCAGGACCGCCACGTCGAGGCACGCGTCGCGGTTCCGGTGCACGTGCAGGCTGGCGATGGAGACGCCGTGCTCATGCCCCTCGCCGGTCGGCCGGCGAGCCAGGTCGCGGGTGAAGGCTCTAGACGTAGCTCAGGGCCCCGTAGCGGGCCCCCGATCCTCCGGTCTCCGCGGCGCGGGCGGCGCCAGGGCGTCGTCGATGGTGATGCGCTGCATGCCCGTCCTGCCGCTCCCGTGGCCCTCTGGTACGGGCACGCGGGGTCCGTGAACGGCAGCCGGGGCCCCGTCGTCCGGCGCGGCAGAAAAAGAGCCCCGAGGGCCGCGCCTCGAGGCTCAAGTTCTGGGTCTCGGGGACATGTCCAGCGTGCGCTTGGGATGGACCGCGCTGGAACGCCTGGGCCGAAGGATCAAGGGCGTGAAAATCGACGACACAGGCGCGACCGGCTGGCATGCCGGCCGCTCCATTCTGCACAGATACAGTCGATGCGCATCCGATATATGTCAGTCCCGAGGAAGTATTTTGAATTTATTCGTCGAACCCGGTTCAGGATACCAGTTCAATTTTATCATATCGACCCTCGATCTCCCGGTACCGGAATGCCGGGCTGGGCCTAGTCCTGCCGCGCGGGCCCCGCGATCGAGAGCCCGGCGGCCTTCGCGGGGCCGCGGGACGCTCCGCCGCGCCGCGCGAGCGTGCGGACCGCGATCAGGATGAGGGCGGCGAGGGCCAGCATCGCGCCGTCGAAGGCGAGGAAGACCGGCTCGACCGGCGCGTCCCCGCCGATGCGGTGCGCGACGAGGCGTCCGACATCCGCGGCCGCGACGGCGCCGTACAGCCCGGCCGCCGCCGTCAGCGTCTCCGGCCAGACCCGCCCGGCCGGGCGCAGGAACGCCGCCAGGGCGACGAGCAGCCAGACGGCGAAGAAGGCCCCGACCTCCCAGTCCGCCCGCGCGGGCAGCGCGGCGGGCAGGAGCCGGTTGGCCAGGAAATAGGCGGCGACGGCCGCGGGCAGGCCGGCGATCGTCGCGACGTTCAGGCCCTGGACGAGGCGCAGGCCGAAGCCCCGGGACGCCTCCCCCTTGGGCAGGCGCGCCACAGCCCAGAGCAGCAGCCCGGTCGCCACCATGGCGCTGCCGGCGACACCGCACAGGAAGAACAGCACCCGCAGGGCCGGGCCGGCGAAGTGCGCCTCGTGCAGGCCGACCATCGCGGTGAAGGTCTTGGTCGCCGGCCGCAGGCCGCCCGCGCGCACCTCCAGGACCGCGCCCGTCACGCCGTCGAAGGCGATCTGCGGGTGCTCGTGGGAGAGGCCGTGCGGCTCCTCGAACACCGCCACCACGGTGGCCCGCGCGTCCGCCGGGTTGACGACGGTGATCCGCTCCAGGGGCTCCGGCCGCATCGCCAGGGCGCGGACCACCAGCGGGCCGACCGGCGCCAGCGTGCCGGGCTGGCCGGCGGGCGGGCGCGGCGCGGTGATCTGGCCGGATTCGGCGAAGTAGCGCTGGCTGTCGCCGCGATAGGCCGTGCTCAGCCCCCAGGGGACGTACATCAGCATGAGGGTGGCGAGCCCGGTATAGGTGATCATCAGGTGGAACGGCAGGGCGAGGACGCCCGTGACGTTGTGCGCGTCGAGCCAGCCCCGCTGGGCCGACTTGTCCCGGCGGAAGGTGAAGAAGTCGGCGAAGATGCGCCGGTGCGTGACGATGCCCGAGATCAGTGCCACCAGCATGATCATCGCGCAGGCGCCGACGATCCATCGGCCCCAGAGCGGCGGCAGGTTCAGCTCGAAATGGAATCGGTAGAGGAAGTCGCCGCCCCGCGTCGCCCGCACCGCAGCCGGCGCGCCGCTGTCGGGATCCAGGAGGACGTGGCCGGGCGGGCGGCCCGGGCCCGTCCGCCAGAACAGCTCCATCACCGGCCGGTCCGGCCGCGGCAGCGCGAGGAACCACGTCCGCGCGCCGCCCGCGTGGGCCTGCAGGTAGGCGACGCCGCGCTCGGCCGCCGCCGCGAGCTCCGCCGGCCCGAAGGACCGGTCGGTGCGGAGCTCGGGCCGCATCCACTGCGAGATCTCCGGCCGGTAGTAGCTCGCCGTGCCCGTCACGAAGACGGCGAACAGCACCCAGCCGACGACGAGGCCCGACCAGGCATGGAGCCACGCCATCGACTGCCGGAAAGTCTTGCGCACGGCGACCGCCTCACCAGCGGTAGCGCAGGGTCGCGTAGACCGTGCGCGGCAGGCCGTAGTAGCAGCCCGAATAGGTGAAGCAGCCGGTCACGTAGCGCTCGTCGAGCAGGTTCTGCACGTTGATCTGGGCCGTGAGCCCCGTCAGTCGCGGGTCGAGATGCTTCATGTCGTAGGAGGCGACGGCGTCGAGCAGCACGCTCTCGGGGACCTTGAAGGTGTTGGCGGGATCGCCCCAGGATGGACCGAGATAGCGCACGCCGCCGCCGAGGCCGAGGCCGAGCAGCGGGCCATCGGTGAAGCGGTAGTCGACGAACAGGGAAGCGGTCGTGTCCGGCACCAGCACCGGCCGCAAGCCCTGGAGCGGCACCTGCCGGCGGGTGAGGTCGTTCGTGGTGAAGCCGGTGTCGCGGACGTTGCGGATGTCGAGGAGCGAGAAGCCGCCGATCAGGCTGAGGCCCTCGGCGAGGGTGGCCCGCGCCTCGAACTCGACGCCCTGCACGCCGACCTCGCCGGTCTGCACGACGAAGCCGGGATTGACCGGGTCGGTGGTGGTCGCGTTCGAGCGGCGGATGTCGAAGAACGCGGTGGTCAGCAGGATGTCGGTGCCGGGGGGCTGGTACTTGATGCCGGCCTCGTACTGGTTGCTGGCGATCGGGACGGGGATGCGCCCGGCCGAGCCGAACGCCGTGTCGAAGATCCGCCCGTTGACGATCGGCTCGAACGCCTCGCTGTAGGAGACGTACGGGGCGACGCCGCTGTCGAACAGGTAGAGCAGGCTGGCGCGGCCGGTGAAGGCCTCGGCCGGCACGTCCTGGATGGTCAGCCCGTTCGGCGCGAAGGTGCGGGTCGGGCCGGTCTGCCGGGCGGTGTCGTAGCGGCCGCCGAGCGTCAGGATGAAGCGGTCGAACTTCGCCTGATCCTGGAAGTACACGCCGGTCTGCTGCGCGTCGATCCGCGAGGTCGACGTGAAGGCGGGGAACCGGATCGGCAGGTCGTGGTCGGGGGCGAGGGCGTTCAGGCTCGTGGTTGCCGGGAACGGGCCGGTGACCGACCGCGTGCTGAAGGTCCGGTGGTCGACGCCGAGCAGCGCCGTGTGGGCGATCGGGCCGGTGTCGAAATTGGCGATGAAGTTGTTGTCCATCGTGTAGGCTTCGATGTCGACCTGAGTGCCGCCGACCGAGCGGCCGATGATCGGGCCGCTCGTGTACGGGCCGTTGACGTCGCCGAAGGTCGTGAACACGCTGCGGTAGTCACCGTTCGAGCGCAGGTAGCGACCCGCCGAGTGGAAGCGCAGGTTCTCGGTGATCCGGTGGTCGAACAGGTACTCGACGGAGGCCTGGGTGCGGTCGGAGCGCTCGATGTTGCGGTCGCCGTCGTAGAAGTTCACCGGCAGCCGGCCGAAGACGCCGTTGCCGAAGTTGCGCGGGAACACCGTGCCGACGGCCGGGAAGCCGCCGTAGAAGCCCGAGAACGGGTCGCGCTGGTAGTTGGCGATGATCGTGAGCGAGGTGTCGGCGGAGGGCCGCCACGTGAGGCTCGGGTTGATGAAGGCGCGCTCGACCTTCGTGGTCACGGCCGGCCCGTCGCCGTTCCAGCCGAGGCCGATGACCCGGTAGGCGAACTGATCGGCGAGCCCCGGGATGTCGGACGCGATCGGGCCGCCGACGTCGAAACCGCCGCGGACCTCGCTGAAGCCGCCGCCCTGGACGAAGATCTCGCCGTGGCGGACGAATTGCGGGACCTTCGAGACGAGGTTGACGAGGCCGCCCGGACCGGACTGCCCGTAGAGGACCGAGGCCGGCCCCTTGATGATGTCGACCCGCTCCAGGCGGTAGGGATCGACGCTGGGGAAGGCGTCGCGGTTCCCCGGCAGCGCCATGTTGTCGAGGAAGATCGGCGCGGTGAAGCCGCGGATGTAGAACTGCTCCAGGCGCGTCGAGCCGGCGCCGCCCCGCTGCTCGGTGGTGACGCTCGGGGTGAAGCGCAGCGCCTGGTTGATGGTCAGGGCGTTCTGGTCCTCGATCTGCTGGCGCCCGATGACCGAGACCGACTGGGCCGTCTCCAGGATGGGCGTGTCGGTCTTCGTGCCGACCGTGCTGCGGCTGGCGACGTAGCCGGGCACCGGCCCGGTCGCTCCGCCGCGCCCGTACAGATCGCTGTTCAGGCTGCGCCCGCGCCCCTCGCCCATCACGCTGAGTTCGGACAGCTCGATCTCCGTGGCGGGCGCCGGCTGGACGGGCGCGGGCTGCGCGAGCGCGGCCGTCCCGAGCGCGAGTATAGATGTCGACGATACAAACCCGATCCGGAGCAGCTTCTCCGCATGATCGAACGCGCGCGACGCGGTCCGCCCCTCAACAGATCTCGACATTACACCGACTCTAAACAAGAACTACTGGGCGAAGATTGGCGCCGATGTCCAGCTATCACGGATCCGTGAGCAGTATGTGCCCCTGACGACACATCTGCGAGAAACGTATTTTGGTATTGATCTAATGAAAATATGCGGCCGGACCGGGAGCCCGGATCCCGGCTGACCGACGACCCCTTCCTTCCGTACGGCGCCGCCGTCCCGGTCCGGAACGCCCGGGACGATCGGGCGGGGGCGCCGCCGCGGGGGCGCCGTCCTCGGCCGCGACGGGTCGGACAGTCCCGGCGGCCGGCGGCGCGGGGACAAATCGCGCGTTCCCGGCGATGAGGACCCTGCGTAAGATCGACGGCGCCGCGATCGACGCGGCCCGGCGCGGATGTCACCCCGTCGGCCCTCACACCGTTCGCCGATGACCCAGCCGATCTCCGCCGCGGCCCATGCCCGCACGATCCTGGCCGCGCACGAGCATCGTCGCCCGATCGCGCCGCTGACCGACTGGGATCCGGCCCTCGACCTGCCGGCGGCCTACCGGGTCGCCGAGGCGGTCCGGGCCCTGCGCGCCGCGCGCGGCGAGCGACCCGTCGGCTACAAGATCGGCTTCACCAACACGACCCTGTGGGAGCGCTACGGCGTCCGGGCGCCGATCTGGGGGCACGTCTACGACACGACCCTGCGCGACCGGGCCGCGCTGTCGGGGCCGGTCCCGCTCGCCGCCTTCGTCGAGCCGCGGATCGAGCCGGAGATCGTGTTCGGGCTGGCGCGCGCGCCGGAGCCCGGCATGGATGCCGCGGCGCTGATCGCCTGCCTCGACTGGGCGGCGAGCGGCTTCGAGATCGTGCAGTCGCTCTATCCCGGCTGGCGCTTCGCCGCGCCCGACACCGTCGCGGCCTTCGGCCTGCACGGGCTGCTGGTGGTGGGCGAACGGGTGCGGATCTCCCCGGACGCGCGATCGGCCTGGATCGACGACCTCGCGGGCTTCACCGTCGACCTGCTGCGGGACGGGGTCGTCGCCGACCGCGGCGGCGGCCGCTGCGTGCTCGGGACGGGGCCGCTCGCCGCTCTCTCGCACCTCGTCGATGTGCTGGCTAAGGATCCGGCGGCCCCGCCGCTCGCGGCCGGGGCTGTCGTCACCACCGGCACGCTGACGGACGCGCTTCCCGTCGCCCCCGGTCAGCTCTGGCGCACGCGGCTCGACGGGCTGCGGCTTCCCGGCATCGACCTTGCCCTGAGCTGAGAGACCCGGCACGCGTTCTCGTGCCGGGATCGTGCCGTTTCCCGGCCGGCTCCGGGACTCGGGCATTGGTGATGGTTAGCCGACATGCCAAATGCTGGACCATGCCTGGACGCCTGCGGCGACGCCACACGACCTTCCTCGTCTCCGTCACCGCGGAGGGCGGGGGCGCAACGCCCGGCGCCACGGTCTACGCGGTGATGAAGCCCAGCGCCGAGGAGGCGCTGGAGGCCGTCCGCGCCCTCGCCGGTTCGTCGGCCAGCCTCGCCATCGTGGGCAGCCTGTCCACCCGGATCGCCAAGGCGCTCAAGCTGAAGCCCGACGCGCCGCGGGTGGTCTGAGCCGCCCGGTGCCGGCCCGCGCGGCTCAATCGACCGCCAGCCGGTAGCCGACGCCCCGCACGGTCTGCAGGAAGACCGGGTTGGCGGGATCGACCTCGGTCTTGCGGCGCAGGCGGTTGATCTGCACGTCGACGGTGCGCTCCGCCGCGGCGCCGCCCGGCCCGGCGAGCTGCTCGCGCTCGACATTGGCGCCGCCCGCCGACGCCAGGATCGTCAGGATCTCGCGCTCGCGCTCGGTGATGCGGATCAGCTCGTCGTCCCGGCGCAGCTCGCCCCGGTCGATCCGGAACGCGAACGGCCCGAAGGTCACCGCCTCGGCGGACGGCGCGCGGGGCCGCGCGCTGCGCTTGATGATGTTGTTGAGCCGCAGCGTCAGCTCCCGCGGCTCGAACGGCTTCGGCAGGTAGTCGTCCGCGCCGATCTCCAGCCCCATCACCCGGTCGTTCGGGTTGGAGCGGGCCGTGAGCATCAGGATCGGCACCCGGGAGGTCTCGCGCACGCTGCGGGCGTAGTCGAAGCCGTTCTCGCCGGGCATCATCACGTCGAGCACCATGGCGTCGAACACGACGCTCTGGGCCCGGGCCCGCGCCTCCGCGGCGCTCGCCGCCGCGGTGACCCGGAAGCCCTGGTCGGTGAGGTAGCGGGCGAGCAGCTCGCGCAGGCGACGGTCGTCGTCGACCACGAGGACGTGAGGGGCCTCGTCGGGCAGGTCGGACCGGGCAGCGTGGCTCACGCGGGCTCCTCCGCGCCGACGCGCCCCTCGGCCCCGCCCCCGCGCCGCGCCATCAGGCGCTGGACCGCCGGCCGGTCCTCCGGCTCGATCATCGCCATCAGGAAGTCCTCCGGGGAGCCCCGGGCATCCGGTGCCGCGAGCGCCCGGGCGAGGCGCCGGGCCTGGACCCGCGTCAGGTCGGCCGCGAGGCCGGCACCGGCCTCGGTGCAGTACAGGAGGCGCTGGCGCCGGTCGCTGGAACCGGGCTTCTGCGCGACGTAGCCCTGCCCGATCAGGTCCTTGAGCACCCGGTTCAGGCTCTGCTTGGTGATGCGCAGGATATCGAGGAGCTCGGCGATGGTCAGGCCCGGGTACCGGTCGACGAAGTGCAGCACCCGGTGGTGGGCGCGGCCGAATCCGTAGGCGGCCAGGATCCGGTCCGGATCGCCGACGAAATCCCGGTAGGCGAAGAACAGGAGCTCGATCAGGTCGTCGCTGCCGAGGGCGGCCGGCGCGGCGCCCGGGACGGGTTTCGGCGCGAACATCTCCTCGCGCGGGGCTGTCCGTGTCACGGCGCGGCCGCTCCCAACGGGTGATAGGTCAGTCCCCATGACGTTTCTCAAGGCGGCCCGGGCCCGTCAACCCTGGCCGGGCCGGCCGGGGCGCCGACCGACGCGGATCCTCAAGCACGGCGACGCGGGATCACGCGGGATTGCCGCCGGCCCGACGCCTCCGCTACGCAGGCCCCTCGGGCGACGGGAGCGGACGCGCATGGCCGAGGCAGGGGAACCGGGACCGGGGCGCCTCTGGATCCGCGATCCGCGCGCCGTCCTGGCCGAGGGCGCCGGCGGCGGGCTCGTCGTGGCCGGCACCCGGATCGTCGAGTGCGTGCCGGCGGGCGCGCGGCCCGCCGGCCCCGTGGACGCGACCTTCGACGCGTCGCGCCACGTGGTCATCCCGGGGCTGATCAACACCCACCACCACGCCTTCCAGACGCTGACCCGCGCCCATCCGCTGGCGCTCAACAAGCCGCTCTTCCCCTGGCTGGAGGCGCTCTACACGGTCTGGGGGCGGATCACCCCGGAGGCGTTCCGGCTCGCCACGCGGGTCGCCTTCACCGAGCTGCTGCTCTCGGGCTGCACCACGGCGGGCGACCACCACTACCTGTTCCCGAAGGGCCTGGAAGCGTCGATGGACATCCAGGTCGCCGAGGCCCGCGACCTCGGGATCCGGGCCGCGCTCAGCCGCGGCTCCCTGAGCCTGTCCGACCGGGAGGGCGGCCTGTCGCCCGCGGACCTGACCCAGGACGACGACGCGATCCTCTCGGACTGCGAGCGGGTGCTGGACCTGTTCCACGACCCCGCCCCCGGCGCGATGGTGCAGATCGCCCTCGCGCCCTGCTCGCCGTTCTCGGTGACCGAGCGCCTGATGCGCGCGAGTGCGGAGCTCGCCGCCCGGCGCGGCTGCCGGCTGCACACCCATCTCGGCGAGACGCGGGACGAGGAGGCCTATTGCCGGGCGACGTTCGGCTGCCGCCCGGTGGAGTACCTCGAGGCGGTCGGCTGGCTGAGCGACCGGGTCTGGCTCGCCCACGGCATCCACTTCACCGACGCCGAGGTCGCGCGGCTGGGCGCCGCGGGCGTCGGCGTCTGCCACTGCCCGACCTCGAACATGACCCTGGCCTCTGGGCGCTGCCGCACCTGCGAGCTGGAGGCGGCGGGCGCGCCCATCGGCCTCGGCGTCGACGGCTCGGCCTCGAACGACAGCTCGAACCTGATGGAGGGCGTGCGCCACGCCCTGCTGATCAACCGGCTCAGCTACGGGGCGGAGGCCGTGACGCACCTGGACGCCCTGCGCTGGGCGACCGAGGGCTCGGCCGCCTGCCTCGGCCGCTCCGATATCGGGCAGATCGCGCCGGGCCGCGAGGCCGACCTCGCCCTGTTCACCCTGGACGAGCTGCGCTTCTCCGGCGCCCACGACCCGCTGGCGGCCCTGGTCCTGTGCGGCGCCACCCGGGCCGACCGGGTGATGGTGGCGGGGCGCTGGCGGGTGATCGACGGGCAGCCGCTCGGGGTCGATACCGGGATGCTGCGCGAGGCGCATTCCCGGCTGGCGGTGGACTTGTTCGGGGACGCGTAGGGGCGGCCCATGATCCGACCCGCTCCGTCATCGCGAGCGCAGCGAAGCGAAGCGACCCAGGGCAGCGCGCGATCTCCGGACGCGGTGTGTCCCTGGGTCGCTTCGCTGCGCTCGCGATGACGAGGCGCGGGGCTCGCCCGTGGGCGAGCCCCGTGCGCGTTCCTCAGAACAGCCCGTCGATCTGCCCGTTGGCGTCGAGCCGGATCGTGTCGGCGGCGGGCACCCGGGGCAGGCCCGGCATGGTCATGATCTCCCCGCAGATCGCCACCACGAAGCCCGCGCCGGCCGAGAGCCGGACGTCGCGCACGCCGACGATGTGGCCCTCGGGGGCGCCCATCAGGGTCGGGTCGGTGGAGAACGAGTACTGGGTCTTGGCCATGCAGATCGGCAGGTGGCCGTAGCCGTCCTTCTCGAAGGTGGCGAGCTTGCCGGCGGCCTTGGTCTCGATCTGGATGTCGGCGGCGCCGTACAGCTTGGTGGCGATCGCCCGGATCTTGTCGGTGAGGCGGCTCTCGGTCTCGTAGGCGTGCCGGATCGGCGCCGGCTCGGCCTGGCTGAGCTTGACCACCGCGCGGGCCAGTTCCTCGGCGCCGGCGCCGCCCTCCGCCCAGTGGCGGCAGGTGATCGCCTCCACGTCGAGCCGCTCGCGGCACAACTCCTTGAGCTTGGCGTGCTCGGCGTCGGTGTCGGCGTGGAAGTGGTTGACGCCGACCACCACCGGCAGGCCGAAGCCGCGCAGGTTGGTCACGTGCCGGGCGAGGTTCGCGAAGCCCTTCTCCAGGGCGTCGATGTTCTCGGCCCCGAGGTTCTTCTTGTCGACGCCGCCGTGCATCTTGAGGGCGCGGATCGTCGCCACCACCACCACGGCCGAGGGGGTCAGGCCCGCCTGCCGGCACTTGATGTCCAAAAACTTCTCGGCGCCGAGATCGGCGCCGAAGCCGGCCTCCGTCACCGTGTAGTCGGCGAGCCGCAGGCCGGCCCGGGTGGCGATCACCGAGTTGCAGCCGTGGGCGATGTTGGCGAAGGGGCCGCCGTGGATCAGCGCCGGGTTGCCCTCGAGCGTCTGCACGAGGTTCGGCTGCAGGGCGTCCTTGAGCAGCACCGTCATGGCGCCGGTCGCCTTGACGTCCTTGAGGGTGACGAGCTTGCGGTCGCGGGTCTCGGCGATGACGATCCGGCCGAGGCGCTCCTCCAGGTCGGCGAGGTCCTTGGCGAGGCAGAACACCGCCATCACCTCGGACGCCACCGTGATGTCGAACCCGTCCTCGCGGGGGAAGCCGTTGGCGACGCCGCCCAGCGACTGGTTGATCTGGCGCAGCGCCCGGTCGTTCATGTCGACGACGCGGCGCCAGTGGATGCGGCGGACGTCGATGTTGAGCTCGTTCGCCCAGTAGACGTGGTTGTCGATCAGCGCGGCCGCGAGGCTGTGGGCCGACGTGATGGCGTGGAAGTCGCCGGTGAAGTGCAGGTTGATCTGCTCCATCGGCACGACCTGCGCCTTGCCGCCGCCGGCCGCGCCGCCCTTCATGCCGAAGCACGGCCCGAGCGAGGGCTCGCGCAGGCAGATCATGGTCTTCTCGCCGATGCGGTTCAGGGCATCGCCCAGGCCCACCGTGGTGGTGGTCTTGCCCTCGCCCGCCGGGGTCGGGGAGATCGCGGTGACCAGCACGAGCTTGCCGGGCTTCCGGCTCTCCAGCCCGGCGATGTAGCCGTGGTCGATCTTGGCGATGTGCTTGCCGTAATTGTGGAGCGCGTCATCCGGGATGCCGAGCTTCTCGGCGACCTGCGCGATCGGCTTCAGGGTCGCGGCGCGGGCGATCTCGATGTCTGACGGCATGGGCCTTCCTTCCCTGGGTCGCGGGCACGCTGCCCGCCCGCCGGCTCTTGCCGTGCGACTCTCCTGCCGTGCGGGCCGCGGCTTGGCCGCCCGCGAACGGCCACGCACTGTGCGTCAAAGCCCGCGAAAATGCGCGTCGATTTTTATGAGCTGGCGGACAAAATACTCTTGTCGAGTCCGCTGCCCCCTGCTCAGGCGCGGAGCGGTCCCGAGTCAGCTGCGCAACGCCGAGCGCCGGGCAGCCGCCGCGCGCCCGCGCCGCTCAGAACCTGACCAGCTCGACGCGCCGGTTCTGCGCCCGCCCCGCCTCACCGTCGTTGGCGGCGACCGGGCTGGCGGCGCCGAAGCCCTGGGCCCTCAACCGGTCCCTGGCGATCCCGGCCGCGACGAGCTTCGCCATGACCGCCTTGGCGCGCCCGTCGGACAGGGTCCGGTTGTGCGCGGCGGCCCCGGTCCCGTCCGTGTGGCCGTTGATCGCGAGCCGCAGGCCGGGATCCGTCCGCAGCAGGGCCGCCACCGCGTCGATCTGCGGGGCGGAGGCCGGCAGGATCTCGGTCCTGTCGGTGGCGAAGTTGACCCGGATCACCGCCTTACCCGTCCTGTCGAGATCCTGCTTCAGCTGCTCGGCGGGCAGGAGGGCGGCGGTCTGGACGAACGGCCGCGTCTCGAGGATCGTCCAGGCCGCGCCGTTGCTGTCGGGCACGAAATGCACCCAGATCTGCCGGTCCGGCCGGCGGATCACCCAGGTCTGCGCCGGCGCGCCGTAGACGTTGCCCAGACCCTCGTACATGCCGACCCGGATGTCCTCCGGCAGCGTCTCGGTCACGGAGGCGGGGATCTGGCCGTCCGCGATCTTCCGGCCGCCGGCCTGGGTCAGCACGGCCTCGACGTTCTTCCTCAGCTCGTAGGCGGAGAAGGTCTTGCCGTCCCGGGGACCGATCAGGGACAGGAAGACCCTGCCCTCGACCTCGTGCAGCGCCGTCCCGGTCCAGAACAGGAAATGCCCGAATTCCCGCGTCTCGGGCGGGTTCAGCGGCTGGTAGCCGTCGGGCAGCGCGAAGTAGGGGAAGCGGCCGAGCGGCGCCTCAGAGACGGGAACGGCGTCGGGCGCGAAGGCCGGCGGCGCGGCCGCCGGGTCCTGCGCCCGCGCGGGCGCGGCCCCGATCCCCGACGCCGCGCAGGCGAGGGCCAGCAGGATCCCGACAGGCTTCAGCGCTCTCACGACGCACTCCGGACGTTTCGGAGGCGCGACGATAGCGGGCGCGGATCGGCAGGCAATTAGGTCGCTCGACCTACGGCCTCCGGGAACAGCGCGCGCGATCGCGGGGGACCGACGCGGGCGCCCGGAGCCTGGTCAGGCCGACACGCGCCCCGGCCGGATCTCCCGGCGCGGCCGGGGCCGGGCGGGAGCCCTAGCCCCCCGACTTCTTGGCCTTGTCGGCGGAGCCCGGCGCCTCGTGCGGCTGGGGCGCGCCCTTCGGGAGTTCCGGGTTGTCGGGATTGTGCGGGGCGGCGACCGGGGCCGGCACCGTCTCGGCGGTGGCGGTGGGCTTCTCGATGTCGGGCAGCCCGTCCTTCAGCTTCGCGTTGATCTGCGTGAGGTCGTCCGGCTCGGGGTTCAGGTCCTTGGCGTGCTGCCACTGGAACTTGCCCTCGAGGCGCCGGCCCGCGCGCCAGTAGCCGTCGCCGAGGTGGTCGTTGATGGTCGGATCGCCGGGCTTCAGCTCGACCGCCTTCTCCAGCTCGCGCACCGCGTCGTCCCAGCGGCCGAGGCGGTAGTAGGCCCAGCCGAGGCTGTCGACGATCATGCCGTCCCGCGGGCTGGCGTCCGCGGCCTGCTGCAGCAGCTTGAACGCCTCGTCGATGTTGATGTTCTGATCGACCCAGGAATAGCCGAGGTAGTTCATCACCTGCGCCTTGGCGGCGGGCTGGTTGGCCGGCACCAGCGACAGGGCCTTCTTCAGGTCGGCCTCGGCCTTCGGCCACTGCTTGGCGCGCTCGTAGGCGGTGCCGCGGAAATAGTAGGTCGTCCAGTAGTTGGATTGCGGCCGGTCGCCGATCAGGTCGATGGCGCGGGTGTAGGTGGCCGCCGCCTCCTCGTACTTCTTGCGGGCGCGCTGGACGTTGCCCAGCGCCGTGATGACGTCGATGTCGTCCGGGTGGGCCTTCATCGCCGCGTCGAGATGGGCCAGCGCCTCGTCGCCCTTGCCCATCTGCTCCAGGTTCAGGCCGACCTGGATGTCGGCGTTGAGCTTGAGCGGGGAATTGGCCGGGATCTGCGCGTAGGCCTCGTTGGCGCGCTCGGGCTGCTTCATCCGGTCCAGCGTGTCGGCGAGCGTCAGCCGCGCGAGGGCGTGGTCGGGGGCGAGGTAGAGCGCCAGCCGCAGGTAGATCACCGCGGGCAGCTCGTCGCCCTGGGTCGAGCCGGCCGAGCCGAGGCCGTACAGCACCTCGGCGGCGCCCTCCTGGGCGGTGCCGATCAGCCGCGTGAGCGGCTTGCCCTCCTTCAGCTTCTCGAGGGCATCGCGCACCAGCGGGTGGCGCGGCGAGAGCTGGTCGAAGTCGGAATAGGCCTGGATCGCCAGGTCGGTGCGGCCGAGGCTGGCCTCCATCCGGGCGTAGGCGTCGACGATGCGCAGGGTGTTGTGGTCGGCGTCGTAGGCGGCCTTGAGGCGGCGCTCGGCCTCGGCGTTGTCGCCGGTCACCGACGCGATCAGGCCGGCATGGTAGTCCCGGAAGGTGTTGTAGTAGCGCTCGCCCCGGAGCTTGTTGACCGTCTCCAGCGCCTTCTTACTGTCGCCCGCGCCCGCGTAGGACCAGGCGGTCAGCAGCGTGGCGGTCAGATCGGTCGCCGCCCCGCGGCCGCTCCTCGAGAAATTCTGGCGGGCGGCCGCCCACTGGCCGGCCTTGATCTGGCGCACCCCGAGGGAGAGGTTGGCGAGGCCGTTGGTCGGATCGCGGGCGATCAGCTTCTCGGCGGTGCGGAACGCGTCCGGCAGGGCGCCGTCGGCGAGCAGCGAGATGAAGGCGCGCTCGACGAGTTCCGCGTTGCGCGGGTCGGCCTTCACCGCCTCGCGGTAGAAGGTCGCCGCCGCCGCCGTGTCCCGCGACGCGCCCGCGATGTAGGCGGAGAGGAAGTTGCCCTCGAGCGAGTCCGCGGGCTCGTAGTCGAGCACCGGGGTCGATTCCTTCGGCTGCGCCGCGAGCACGGTCTGCGGAAGCCCGGCGGCGAGCAGCAGGGCGAGCGCCGAAACGCTCCGGCGGGCGCGTGTCATCATCATGAACCGATCGCGGCTCCTGGGCGCCGGCTCACAAGAGGGCCGGGCGCGAGAATGGCGGGGCATCCCCGAAAAAACGTTGGGGACACTGAACCCATCCCGCCAGCCCCGCAAGGCGAAAGGATGGCGCGGGGGCGGATGCCCGGGTCGTCCGCCTTCCCGTCATCGCGAGCGCAGCGAAGCGACCCAGGGCGGCGGGACCGCGGCAAGCGTGGCGCCGCTGGATCGCTTCGCTCCGCTCGCGAAGACGGGTACCTCGGCTCCTCAGCCGAGGGCTGACCTCACATGTTCGGGTAGTTCGGCCCGCCCGGCCCCTCCGGCGTCACCCAGTCGATGTTCTGGTTCGGATCCTTGATGTCGCAGGTCTTGCAGTGGACGCAGTTCTGCGCGTTGATCTGGTAGCGCACGCCGTCGCTGGCGGAGGCGTCCTCTACCCACTCGTAGACGCCCGCCGGGCAGTAGCGGCCCGACGGCCCGCCGTAGACGTCGTGCTCGGAGCGCTTCTGCAGCTCCAGGTCGCGGACCTTCAGGTGGGGCGGCTGGTCCTCCTCGTGGTTGGTGTTCGACAGGTAGACCGAGGAGAGCCGGTCGAAAGTCAGCTTGCCGTCCGGCTTCGGGTAGACGATCGGCGTCACCTCCGAGAGCGGCTTGAGGCAGGCGTGGTCGGGCTTGCCGTGCGAGAGCGTCCCGAACGGCGAGGCGCCGAGGATGCTGGTCGCCCACATGTCGATCCCGCCCAGGCCGACGCCGACCAGCGTGCCGTACTTGGACCAGAGCGGCTTGACGTTGCGCACCGCCTTCAGGTCCTGCCCGATCGGGCTGTCGCGCCAGCCGGCCTCGTAGGCGGTCAGCTCGTCGCCGGCGCGGCCCGCCTTCAGGGCGTCCGCGATGGCGTCGGCCGCCTGCATGCCGGACAGGATCGCGTTGTGCGAGCCCTTGATCCGCGGCACGTTCACGAAGCCGGCCGAGCAGCCGACCAGGCAGCCGCCGGGGAAGACCAGCTTCGGCACCGACTGCCAGCCGCCCTCCATGATCGCCCGCGCGCCGTAGCCGATGCGCTTGGCGCCCTCGAAGGTCTCGGCGATCATCGGATGGGTCTTGAAGCGCTGGAACTCCTCGAACGGCGACAGGGTCGGGTTCTCGTAGTTCAGGTGCGTGACGAAGCCGACCGACAGCAGGTTGTCGTCGAAATGGTAGAGCCAGGAACCGCCGCCGGCCTTGTTGGGCAGCGGCCAGCCCATCGTGTGCTGCACGAGGCCGGGCTCGAACTTGCCGGGCGCGAGCTGCCAGAGCTCCTTCACGCCGAGCCCGTACTTGAAGTGGTCGCTGTGCCGGTTGAGCGCGAAGCGCTGGATCAGGCCCTTGGTCAGGTTGCCCCGGGCGCCCTCGCCGAACACCGTGTACTTGGCGCGCAGCTCCATGCCGCGGGTGTAGTCCTCGCGCGGCTCGCCGGACCGGCCGATGCCGAGATCGCCCGTGGCGACGCCCGCCACGGCGCCGCTGTCGTCGAACAGCACCTCGGAGGCCGGGAAGCCCGGGTAGATCTCGACGCCGAGCGCCTCGGCCTGGGCGCCCAGGTACTTGCACGTGTTCGACAGCGAGCCGACGAAGTTGCCGTGGTTCGACATGAGCTTGGGGAAGAACACGTTCGGCAGGGTGATGCCGCTGTTCTTGGTGAGCATCATGAACTCGTCGCGCTGCACCTCGGTCTTGAGCGGGCGCTCCGGGTCGGTGCGCCACTCGGGCAGCAGGCGATCCAAGCCGATCGGATCGATCACCGCCCCCGACAGGATGTGGGCGCCGACCTCCGAGCCCTTCTCGACGACGACGACCGAGATCTCCTCGCCGATCTCGGCGGCGCGCTGCTTCAGGCGGATCGCGGCGGCGAGGCCGGCCGGGCCGGCGCCCACCACGACCACGTCGAAATCCATGCTCTCGCGTTCGGGCAGCGCCATCCTCGGGTTCCTTTTCTTGTTCCGGCGCCCGGTTCGTCGCCGGGCCGGCCTTCCTGATGCCGTCTCAAGCGATTCCAAGCTAGAAAGGCAAGTTGCCGACGCCCAGGGTTATGGCAAAGTTCCCTTTGCCGCACGGGAGGCTGTCGGTGTGATCCCGCCTCCTCCCTTCTCCGAGACCTCGGCTGCGCTCCGGCACTCCAGGCTGAGGGGGCGGGTAGGACGATCCGTACCCGCCCCTCGGCACCGCGCTGTTCCGTCACGCAAGGCCTTGCCCGCCCGGAAGGTTTCGAGAGTTGTCCACAGGACCCGGCACGCCCACATGATACCTCCGATGCCGAGCCCCACCGACGCGCAAGCCGACCTGATCGCCTATCTCGACTTCCACGTGGAGGCCGGAGCCGACGCGGCGCTCGACGAGCGCCCGCACGACCGCTTCACCGAGGCGGACGCGCCCGCACCGACCCTGCGCGCGCCGCGCCGGGCCGCCCCGCGGGGCACCGCGCAGCCCGCCGAGCCGCCCGCCAGCCCGGTCGCCAACACGCTCGTGCCGCCCCCGGGCTCGGCCCCGCCGGCCGCGGCGCCGCGCACCTTCGGCCGCGCCGCCAGCGCCCAGCCCGACGAGGCCGCGAGCGACGCCCGCGCCCGGGCGCGGCAGGCCGGGAGTCTCGACGAGCTGGAGAAGATCCTGGCGGATTTCGACGCCTGCCCGCTGCGCTTCACCGCCAAGAACCTCGTCTTCGCCGACGGCAATCCCGAGGCGCGCGTGATGTTTCTCGGCGAGGCGCCCGGCGCCGACGAGGACCGGATCGGCAAGCCGTTCATGGGCCGCTCGGGCCAGCTCCTCGACAAGATGATGAAGGCGGTCGGGCTCGACCGGACCAGCGCCTATATCGGCAACATCGTGCCCTGGCGGCCGCCGGGCAACCGCAACCCGACGCCCCAGGAGGTGGCGGTGTGCCGGCCGTTCGTGGAGCGCCAGATCGAGCTCGTCGACCCGGACATCATCGTCTGCCTCGGCGCGCCCGCGACCCAGACGCTGACCGGCACCAAGGACGGCATCCTGCGAACCCGCGGCCGGCTATTCCCGTACAAGTTGCCGAACCGCGAGGTGAAGCTGCTCGCCACCCTCCACCCGGCCTTCCTGCTGCGCCAGCCGGTCCAGAAGCGCCTCGCGTGGCGGGATTTCCGGTCCCTGCGCGCCCTCCTCGACGGGAAAGCTTGACCGCGCGGGCGGAACCGGCTCTCCCCTCCCGCCATTAGAGCTTCGTTCCCGCTGCCGGTGCTCCGGCGGCCGGACACGACGACGCACAGCCAAATCCGGCCCGCCCGAGGCGGCCGGCGCAGCATCGATGGCGGGACCCAACCATGCGCTGGGAAGATCTACGCAGCTCGGACAACGTCGAGGATCGGCGCGGTGAAGGCGGCGGCGGGGGCGGCATGGGCTTTCCCGGCGGCGGCGCCGGCGGGCTCGGCATCGGCACCATCGTGGTGCTGCTGATCATCAGCTACTTCACGGGCATCAACCCGGCGATCCTGATCGGCGGCGCCCAGCAGATCGGCGGCGGCCGCGGCCAGCAGGAGCAGCAGGCCGACCCGCAGACCCAGGCCAAGCGGCGCCAGGCGCCCACCGACGAGAGCGGCCGGTTCGCCTCGAAGATCCTCGGCAACACCGAGGACGTGTGGAGCCAGATCCTGCCGCAGCAGACCGGCAAGCAGTACACCCCGACGACGCTGGTGCTCTACACCGGCGGCACGCGCTCCGGCTGCGGCTCGGCCCAGGCCGCGATGGGCCCGTTCTACTGCCCGCTGGACAAGAAGGTCTATCTCGACACGGGCTTCTTCAAGGAGATGGCCTCGAAGTTCGGCGTGAAGGGCGACTTCGCCTACGCGTACGTGATCGCCCACGAGGTCGGCCACCACGTCCAGGACGTGCTCGGCATCCTCGGCAAGGTCCAGCAGCGCCAGCAGCAGGCCTCCAGCAAGACCGAGGCGAACGCCCTCTCGGTGCGGATCGAGCTGATGGCCGACTGCCTCGCCGGCGTCTGGGCCAAGAACTCCAACGACAAGTACGCCGAGCTCGACAAGGGCGACATCGACGAGGCGCTGAACGCCGCCGCGCAGATCGGCGACGACGCGCTCCAGCAGCGCTCGCGGGGCTACGTGGTGCCGGATTCCTTCACCCACGGCTCCTCGGCCCAGCGCCAGCGCTGGTTCATGGCCGGCTACAAGAGCGGCCAGACCAAGTCCTGCGACACGTTCCGGACGGCGAACAACTGAGGACGGGCCTCGGCTTCAGGAGCCGACCCCGTCATCGCGAGCGCAGCGAAGCGACCCCGGGGTAGCGCGGCATCGGCGGCTGCGGCGCCGCCGGATCGCTTCGCTGCGCTCGCGATGCCGGCGTGCCGAGACCCGGCGGGCACGGGCCTCACCCCCGGCTCAGCCGCCGGGCGTTGGCCTGGACCTTCCGCCGGTAGCTGCGGATCACCTTGCCGTTCGAGGCGCCCGCGGCGAGCATGAGCGCCGCCTCGCCGGCGGCCAGCATCTTCTCGGTCACCATGAGCTGCGCCTCGGCCTGGGCCGCGGGGCCGCCGAGGGCGAACATCGCCATGCGCTGCGCGATGACGCCCTGCGCCTCCAGCCCCAGCATGGCCATGTCCATGCCCGTCATCCACCAACCGAACAGCATCGCGATCCTCATGTTGCCCAGGGCAACGGCCGAGCCTCATCCTGGGTCCCGGGATGCGCCCAGGCCTGCGCCGGACGCAAGCGTTATCCCGCACTGCGGCACCCTGCCTTTGCGCCGCGTCGGCCGATGCCGTAAGCGGCCGGGACACCTCCCGGACACCTTCCGGACAGCGACCTCCCGGACAGCGCCCGCCGCCATGATACGCCTGGACAAGATCACCAAGCAGAACGGGCGGCAGCTCGTCTTCATCGAGGCCTCGGCCGCCCTCCAGCGGGGCGAGAAGGTCGGCCTGGTCGGCCCGAACGGGGCCGGCAAGACCACCCTGTTCCGGATGATCATCGGCCAGGAGCAGCCCGACGAGGGGCAGGTCGCCGCCGACCGGGGCATCACCATCGGCTACTTCAGCCAGGATGTCGGCGAGATGTCCGGGCGCAGCGTCGTCACCGAGACGATGGACGGCGCCGGCCCGGTGAGCGCGGTCGCGGCCGAGCTCGCCGAGCTCGGCGCGGCGCTCGCGGACCCCGACCGCGCCGACGAGATGGACGCCCTGGTCGAGCGCTACGGCGAGGTCCAGGCCCGGTTCGAGGAGCTCGACGGCTACGCCCTGGAGGGCCGGGCCCGCGAGGTGCTCGACGGCCTGAGCTTCAGCCAGGAGATGATGGACGGCGACGTCGGCGCCCTGTCGGGCGGCTGGAAGATGCGCGTCGCGCTCGCCCGCATTCTGCTGATGCGCCCGGACGTGATGCTCCTCGACGAGCCGTCGAACCACCTCGACATCGAGAGCCTGATCTGGCTCGAATCGTTCCTCAAGGCCTACGACGGCGCCCTGCTGATGACCTCGCACGACCGCGAGTTCATGAACCGCATCGTCACCAAGGTCATCGAGATCGACGCCGGCGCGCTCACCACCTACTCGGGCGACTACGCCTTCTACGAGGGCCAGCGGAAGCTCAACGAGGCGCAGCAGCAGGCCCAGTTCGAGCGCCAGCAGGCGATGCTGGCGAAAGAGATCGCCTTCATCGAGCGCTTCAAGGCCCGGGCCTCCCACGCCGCCCAGGTGCAGAGCCGGGTGAAGAAGCTCGACAAGATCGAGCGCGTCGAGCCGCCCCGGCGGCGGCAATCGGTGGCCTTCGAGTTCCAGCCGGCGCCGCGCTCGGGCGACGACGTCGTGATGCTCAAGGGCGTGAACAAGCGCTACGGCACCCGCACGATCTACGAGGGGCTCGACTTCTCGGTGCGGCGCAAGGAGCGCTGGTGCGTGATGGGCATCAACGGCGCCGGCAAGTCGACGCTCCTGAAGCTCGTCACCGGCACCACCGCGCCGGACGACGGCTCTGTCACGGTCGGCGGCAGCGTGAAGCTCGGCTACTTCGCCCAGCACGCCATGGACCTGCTCGACGGCGACCGCACCGTGTTCCAGACCCTGGAGGATGCGTTCCCGCAGGCCGGCCAGGGGTCGCTGCGGGCGCTGGCCGGCTGCTTCGGCTTCTCGGGCGACGACGTCGAGAAGCGCTGCCGGGTGCTCTCGGGCGGCGAGAAGGCCCGGCTGGTCATGGCGCTGATGCTCTACGACCCGCCGAACTTCCTGGTGCTCGACGAGCCGACCAACCACCTCGACATGGGCACCAAGGAGATGCTGATCGAGGCGCTGGCCAATTACGAGGGGACGATGCTGTTCGTGTCCCACGACCGGCACTTCCTGGCCGCCCTCTCGAACCGCGTCCTCGAGGTCACGCCGGAGGGGATCCACCAGTACGGCGGCGGCTACACCGAGTACGTGGCCCGCACCGGCCAGGAGGCGCCCGGCCTGCGGAGCTGACGGTCCGCTCCGTCCTCGCGAGCGCCGCGAAGCGACCCAGGGCAGCGCGCCCTCGGGAAGCGTGGCGCAACTGGATCGCGTCGCCGCGCTCGCGAGGGCGGCGGAGCGTTTCGGCCGAGAGCCCTGCGACCGGCGCACCGCTATCGCCCCCCGGCGCCCCGCGCTAGGCTGCGCCGAAACGGCCCGGGTGAGACGCCGTGCGACGCCTGCTGAAATTCCTCCACACGATGGGGTCCGCGGGGCTGCTGGGGGCCATGGCGTCCCTGGTCGTCATGCTGGGCCTCTCGCCCGCGCCGTCCGCCCTGGCGGGCTACGCGGCGACGCGCGGCGCGATGGGCGCCGTCGCCACCTGGATCTTCCTGCCCGCCCTGGCGGTGACGCTGATGTCGGGCCTGCTGGCGATGGCGCTGAACCGCGCCTTCCTCAATGCCGGATGGGCGTGGCTGAAGCTCGCCACCGGGGTCCTGATGTTCGAGGGCGGCCTGGTCTACGTCCAGGGCCCGATGAAGCAGGAGGCGGAGCAGAGCGCCCGCGCGCTGGCGGGCCTCGTCGATCCCGCGGTGCTGGCCGTCTCGCTGACCGGAGAGCGCGGCACCCTCTGGGTCCTGCTGGCGGTCGCGACCGCGAACGTCGCGCTCGGGATCTGGCGGCCGCGGATCCTGCGGATCCCCCGGTAGCGCCGCCGCGCAGGCCCGGCTTCGGCCTAATGAGTTGCCGGCTATAAATCTATTTCCCGATGCAGAACCCGCTGAACAGCCGGTCGAGGACGTCCTCGACGCCGACGTGGCCCGCGACCGCACCCAGTGCCCGCACCGCGAGCCGCAGATCCTCGGCGGCGAGCTCCGGGAGGCCGCCGACGCTCCCGGAAAGCCGGTCGAGATGCGCCACGCAGGCCTCGAGCGCGGCCCTGTGCCGGGCGCGGGTGATCAGCGCGTCGCCGGTGCCGACACCGTCCTCGGCCGCGGCCTGGATCGCGTCGAGCAGGGCGCTCATGCCGGCGCCGGTATGGGCCGAGACCGTCACGTCAGCCGGGTCGCCCTCCGGTTCTGAGCCGGCAAAAAGATCGGCCTTCGTGCGGACGGTCAGGATCCGGTCGCGCGCCGGCCCGAGATCCGGCACCGCTCCGCCGGGCGGTACGAGGGCGATCACCAGATCGGCCGTGTCGATCCGCGCCCGGGTCCGCACGATGCCCTGCGCCTCGATCGGCTCCGCGGTCTCGCGGAGCCCGGCCGTGTCGACCAGGAGGACCGGCAGGCCGCCGAGGTCGAGCCGGACCTCGATGGCGTCGCGGGTCGTCCCCGGACTGTCCGACACGATGGCCACGTCCCTCTGGCTGAGGGCGTTCAGCAGGGTCGATTTCCCGCTGTTGGGGGCACCCGCCAGCACCACCGTGAACCCTTCGCGCAGGCGCTCGCCGCGGTGGCCGTCGCGCAGCGTCGCGGCGACCGCGTCCCGCAGGCGCGCGGCGCGGTCGAACAGCGCCGCGTCGAGCCCGGCATCGTCCACGTCCCCCTCGTCGGCGAAGTCCAGCGCGGCCTCGGCGGCGGCGAGGCAGTCGATCGCCTCCGCGCGCCACGCGGCCACCTGCCGGCTGAGCGCGCCGTCGAGCTGGCGCAGGGCCTGCCGACGCTGCCCCTCGGTCTCGGCGTCGATCAGGTCGGCGACGGCCTCCGCCTCGGCGAGATCCATCCGGCCGTTGAGCACGGCCCGCCGCGTGAACGCTCCCGGCTCGGCGGCCCGGCACCCGGGGAGGCGGGCCAGGGTCGCGAGGACGCGCATCCGCACGGCCGCGCCACCGTGCAGGTGCAGCTCGCCCATATCCTCGCCGCTGTAGGTGTCCGGTCCGGGAAACCACGCCACCAGCGCCCGGTCGAGCTCGGTGCCGTCGCGCGGATCCCTGAGGCTCCGCAGCGACAGCCGGCGCGGGGCCGGCAGGCGCCCGCCGAGGGCGACGAGCACGTCGCCCGCGGCCGGGCCGCTGATGCGGATCACCGCGACGGCGGCCCGGCCGAAGCCGCTGGCCGGCGCGAAGAGTGTGTCGCTGTCTTTCATGGTCCCCCAGGGCCGCGCGAGGGGCGGAGTTTCACGTGAAACACGCGCGGCCGCCCTATACCATCCCGGTGTCGCGGTGCCGCGCCCTGAAGCGCCGCCGCGATCTCGAACGGGGATGCCCCATGATCGTCTGGACCCGCCGCGCCGTCGGCCTCGGCCTGCTCACCGCGCCCCTCGCCCTCCCCGCGCGCGCCGAGGAGGCGGAGCCGGACTGGGCCGCCATCGAGCACCGGCTGGGCGGCCGCCTCGGAATCGCCGCCGCGGGGGACCGCGTCCTCGCCGCCTATCGCGCCGACGCGCGCTTCCCGATGTGCAGCACCTTCAAGGTTCTGGCGGTGGCGGCGGTGCTGGCGCGGGTCGATGCCGGCCGCGAGACCCTCGACCGGATCGTCGCCTACGGTCCCAGCGACCTCCTGAGCTACGCGCCAGTGACCCGGAAGGCGCTGGAGGCCGGCGCCGGGAGCGGACGGATGAGCGTCGCGGACCTGTGCGCGGCCACGCTGGTCTGGAGCGACAACGCGGCCGCCAACCTGCTCCTGGCGGATCTCGGCGGCCCCGCGGCGCTGACCGCGTGGCTGCGGACCACCGGCGATCCCGTCACCCGCCTCGACCGGACCGAGCCGACCCTCAACACCGCGCTGCCCGGCGACCCGCGCGACACGACCACGCCGGACGCCATGCGGGCGACCCTGGGCCGGATCCTCCTCGGCACCGTCCTGTCGCCGGCCTCGCGCGGCCGGCTGGAGGCCTGGATGGTCGCCTGCGAGACCGGTCGCAACCGCCTGAGGGCCGGCCTGCCGCCCGACTGGAGCGTGGGCGACAAGACCGGGAGCGGCGACAACGGCACCGTCAACGACGTGGCGATCCTGCGGCCGCCGGGGCGCGCGCCGATCCTCGTGGCGGTCTACGTCACGGAATCGACGGCCTCCCCCGAGACCTGCGCGGCGGCCTACGCGGAGATCGGCCGCCTCATCGCCGCGCGCGCCCATTCGACCTGACCGGACGAGCCAGGCAGACACCCACCATGAAGACGCCCACCAAGACGACGCGCGCGACGCTCGCCCTCGACAAGGCCGGTATCCGGCACAGCCTCCACGTCTACGCGTACGATCCCGACGCGCCGCGCATCGGCCTGCAGGCCGCGGAGGCGCTCGGGGTGGACCCGGGACGCGTCCTCAAGACCCTGATGGCGTCGGTGGACGGACGAACGGTCTGCCTGCTCGTGGCCTCCGACAGGGAGGTGTCGATGAAACGGGTCGCCGCCGCCTTCTCGGGCAAGGCCGCGTCCATGCTCAAGCCCGCCGACGCCGAGCGGCTGACCGGCTACCACGTCGGCGGGATCAGCCCCCTGGGGCAGAAGCGCCCCGTCCCGACCGCGATCGACGCCGGATCCCTGACCGACCCGGCGGCCGAGATCCACGTCAACGGCGGCGGCCGGGGCCTGCAGATCCGGCTGACCGAGGGCGATCTCGTCGGCGCCCTGAAGGCCCTCGTCGTGCCGCTCGCGTGATCCCGCGGTAAGCGTCCGTTTACCCTGCCGTCGCACGGTGCCGCCTTCCGGCTGAGATGGAGGCGGCATGCGGGCGACGACGCGCAGGGCGGTGACGGCGCTCGGATTCGTCCTGCTGCTCGCCGGACCGGGCCGCGCGGCCGACCTCGACTATCGCGGCGGCGGCGAGACGGGCGCGGGCGGCAGCCCCCGCTTCTTCCCGCGCAACGACGGCCTCGACCGTCGGCCGGTCTACGCCGTCCGGTCCCGTCCCGTGCCGGTGGGCTGCACGCCCCGGCGGGTGCCGGTGCCCACCAACGCCCCGGACGATCCGAGCTATGTCGGGTCGGAGTACGGCCTCGGGCATCCGAGCTACTACGGCTTCACGCCGCCGCTCGGCGTGGACGATCCCTTCGGGCGCTCCCTCCTGCCCTACTGCCCCTGAGGCCGACCGAGGCGGCGCGGCTCGTGACCGGACTGCCGGATTCCACCGCCCCGCATCATGCTCTAGACCGGCCCTGCCCTCCCCCGGAGCCCGTGCCGTGTCCGAGTCGACCTTCCAGTCCTTCCGCGATCTCGCAGCCCTGCGCGGATGCGTGGCCGCGTGGCGCGCGGCGGGCGAGCGCGTCGTCCTGATCCCGACCATGGGGGCCCTGCACGACGGGCACCTCGCCCTCGTGGCCGAGGCGCGGCGGATCGGCCGCCGGACCGTCGCCAGCATCTTCGTCAACCCGACCCAGTTCGGCCCGAACGAGGATTTCGCCCGCTATCCCCGCGACCTGGACGCGGATCTGGCCCTGCTGGCGCGGGCCGGCGCGGACGCCGCCTGGACGCCCGGCGTCGAGACCATGTACCCGCCGGGCTTCGCCACCCGGATCGAGGTCGCCGGCCTGACCGAGGGCCTGTGCGGTCCGTTCCGGCCCGGCCATTTCGCCGGCGTCGCCACGGTGGTGACCAAGCTCCTCAACCAGGTCCGCCCGGACGTCGCCCTGTTCGGCGAGAAGGATTTCCAGCAGCTCCGCGTGCTCCAGCAGGTGGCGGCGGATCTCGACCTCGCGGCGGAGATCCGCGGCGTGCCGACCGTGCGCGAGCCCGACGGCCTCGCGCTGTCGTCGCGCAACCGCTACCTCTCGGCCGAGGAGCGCGCCGTCGCCCCGAAACTCCAGGCCGTCCTGTCCGAGATCGCGTCCGCGTCCCGCAACGGCACCCCCGTGGCCGGCCGGATCGCCGCCGGGCGGGCGGCGCTGGAGGCGGCGGGGTTCCGCGTCCAGTATCTCGCGGTCTGCGACGCCCGGACCCTGGTGCCGGTGGAGCGGGTGGACGGCCCGGCCCGCGTGATCGCCGCGGCCTTCCTGGGGCGGACCCGGCTGATCGACAACCGCGCCGTCTAGGCCGGCCGCGCCGGCCCGGGCAGGGCCGAAGCCGGTCCGACCACCGGCAATCGTGGCCGCCGGGCCACGACGCCCGGATTTCCGGGATTCACTGCACCAGGTGATTGGCGCCGCTTGACCGACCTGATCTCTGCTGGTCGCGTGATCGGAACGCGCACCGCACCGGCCGTCCTGGCCGTGTCCCTCGCCCTGGCGGGCCCCGCCGGCGCCGGTGAGGACGCGTTCGAGGGGATGGCCGGCCCCTACGGCGAACGCCTGCGCTACGACGCGAAGGGTCTGACCCTCGCCTTCCCCGAGCCCGACGTGAAGCTCCAGATCGGCGGCCGGCTGCACATCGACGGCGGTGCGGCGGGCTTCGGCCGGCCGGACCTGCCCGAGGCCTTCCCCGACAGCGTCGCCGTGCGCCGGGCCTGGATCGAGCCGACGCTCACGATCGGCCGCGACTGGGTGATCGCCTTCCAGTACGATTTCGCCGACCCGATGCTGCCGATCAACGACGCGCTGGTCGCCTGGAAGGGGCTGCCGGACACGATCCTGACCCTCGGCAACATGAAGGAGCCCTTCAGCCTGGAATGGCTGCAGAGCAACAACGACACGCTGTTCGTCGAGCGCTCGGTGGCCAACGCCCTCGTGCCGGAGCGCCGGTTCGGCTTCGCGGCCGGCCATCACGGGGCGGTCTGGACCGCGGTGGCCGGCGTGTTCGGCAACGCGGCCAGCAGCGGCATCGACGGCGACGGCGTCGCGGTGGCGGCCCGCGCCACCGTCGCGCCGATCATGAAAGGGGACGAGACCCTGCATCTCGGACTCGCCGGGGTCTTCCGCAGCCGGTCCCGGTCGGACGGTGCCTTCAGCTTCTCCAGCCCCGCCGGCGCCTTCCTGTTCCAGCGCCCCCTGGTGGATACCGGCGACCTCCCCGACGCCGCCAGCGTGTCGCGCCTCGGCGCCGAGCTGGCCTATCGCCGGGGTCCGTTCCTGCTGCAGGCCGAGTACATCCGGGCCGAGCTGCAGCCGTTCCGCGGTCCCGGCCAGCCCGGCACCGGGCTCGACTTCCAGGGGGGCTACGTCGAGGCGGCCCTGGTGCTCAACGGCGAGGGCCGCGCCTACGCGCTCACGCCGCAGAGCGGCACCACCTACGCGGTCTTCAGGGGCGTGACGGTTCCGGAGGCGCAGCGCCTGTCCCGGGGCGGGATCGGCGTGTTCGAGCTGGCGGCGCGCTACAGCGCCGTCGACCTGGACGCCCGCGGGTTCCGCGGGGGCATGGAGCGGGACGTGACCCTCGGCCTGAGCTGGTATCCCGAACCCAACCTGCGGCTGATCGGGAACGTCGTCCACGGGCGCGTGCGGCCGGGTGAGGCCCAGTCCGACACCCTGGGCACCCGCCCGTTCTCGGTCGACACGGTGATCGCGCGCCTGCAGATCTACTGGTGACGCGCCTGGCCGGGGCGGCCCGAGCCTCGGCCGCGCCCCCTCACACGGCCCGGCGCAGGACCGACCGGAACGGGCGCCGCTCGGGCTCCGGCGGGGGCGTCGGCTCCTCGGAGGGCGGGGCCGCCAGGACCTCCGCGCGCACCGGGCGGGGGGCCGCGAAAGCCGTCCCCTGCGCGAACGGCACGTCGAGGTCGATCAGGTCCGGGACGTCGGCCTCGTCGGCGACACCCGTGGCGACGACGCGGATCCCAGCCCGGGCCAGGGCCGGGGCGGTGTCCTCGACGGCGATGTCCGACAGGCTGCCGCGGCCCGCGCCGGGCCGCAGCAGCATCTCCGCCGGCACCTTGACCTGCCCGATGCCGAGCGCCGCGAGTTCGGCGGCGTCGAAGCGGAGGTCGTCCGGCCGGTCGAGGCTGAACCCGATCCGGCCCTGCAGGGGCGCGAGCAGGCCCCGCTGGCCGGCATCGAGACGGCGCCAGCTCTCCTGCGGCAGCGCGATGGTCAGGCCGGCCAGGGCCGGATCGTCGGCGGCCGTGCGCGCCAGCTCGCGCAGCAGGCCGGGCTCGAACAGCGACAGCGGCGACAGCCCGTAGGTCAGCAGGGTCTCGCTGCCGCGCCGCGCGAGGTGGCGCGCCACGACGGTGGCCCGCTGCAGCATCCGGCGGTCGAGTTCGGTGGTGCGCCCGAAGCGCTCCAGCACCGGCAGGAACACCTCGGGCTCGACCGGCGGCGCGCCGGGGCCGCCGATCCGCAACCGGGCCAGCGCCTCGTAGGCCACGACCTTGCGCTGCGGCAGGGTGACGACCGGCTGCAGGTGGATCTCCAGGCCATCGCCTTCGAAGGCCGCGATGATCGCAGCCTCGTCGGCGGGCGCGGCCGCGGGCCGGGGCGGGATCGGCCGCGGGGGGATCGGCCGCGCCGGGACGGACGGGACCGGGTCCGGGACGGGCTGCCGGTCCGCCGGAGCCGGCTGCGGCCGGGGCGGGACCCGCTCGAGCGGGGTGGCCTGGGCCCGCGGCTGCGGCAGCAACGGGGCAGCTGCGGCGTCCAGGGCCGCGACGGGCGCCGCGGGCTGCGGCCGGGGCGTCTCGGTGGTTCTGATCTCGGGCGCGATCTCCGGCCGGGCCTTGAGGGCCGCGATCTCGGTATCCTGGGCGCTCACGACCGTGGTGAGATCGCGGACGATCCCGCTGAGGAGCCCGAACTCGACCGTCAGCTCCTCGATCTGCGCCCGCAGGGCGGCCTCGGCGGTCTCGGGTCGCGGCTGGGCCGCCGCGGTCGCGGCCGCCGTCTCGACCTTGAGCAGGCGCCGGGACAGCAGATCGACCTCGCCGGACAGCTTCTCGCAGCGCGCCTTGAGGGTGGCGATACGGGTCAGGGCGAGACCGCCCGCCAAGGCGGCCGCGGCGCCGAGCGTCAGGGCACTCCAGAGCGGCAGGAACACCGCGAGCGGCCCGAACACGACGAGCCCGAGAAGGCCGACCGTCAGCAGCCCCGCGTACCGGCCGAGGACCGGGACCATCGTCTGAATACCTGCCAGGGACGCGCGCCGGTCGCCGGGGGACATCCCGAGCGATCCCCACCGGGTGCGAACCGAATCGCAGGATCATTGGCCGCCCGCACCCCGCCCGGCAAGGCTCAGGGGCCGCGATGGTGCGCCACGACCTGTTAATTCCGGGCGGTGTGACGCCAACGCCCGCTGGAACGTTGCGGAATCGTCACGGCGGGCCCGATTGCGGGGCGATCCGGGGAGGGTTGCGCGGCTTGCGAATGCGGACCGGATGAAAAAGGATCATAAAGCGTGGCCATGACGCCCGTCCCCCCGCGTACTCCCCGATCTCGCGCCGTTCTCGGCGCCGGCGCGCTCCTCGCGGCCTTCGGCACGACGGCGCCGCGGGCCGCCGATCTCAACGCGGATCTTCCGCGCACCACGCCGACCTTCGCGATGGTCGATCCCAACACTTGGATCGTCACGCTGAGCGGCTCGATCCAGGCCGTGCCGCGCTATCCGGGCGCCAGCGACTACACGGCCGTCGGCTACCCCTCGATCGATATCCGCCGGGTGGGCGAGCCGCGCCGCTTCTCGACGCCGGATGACGGGTTCAGCCTGTCGCTGTTCGACACCGAGTCGTTCCGGATCGGCCCGACGGCGCGCTTCGTGCCGGGGCGCTACTACGGCGATGACCGGCGCCACCTGTACGGCTTCCGCGACGCCCGCTTCGCCGTGGAGCCGGGCGTGTTCGCGGAGTTCTACCCGGTCTCGTTCATCCGGACCCGCGTCGAGCTGCGCCAGGGCATCTACGGCCATCACGGCACGGTCGGCTCGGTGGCGGCCGACTACCTGATCCCGGCGGAGAAGTTCCTGTTCTCGATCGGGCCGCGCCTCAACGTCGGCGACGCCAGCTACGCGCGGAAGTATTTCGGCGTCTCGCCGGTCGAGGCGGCGCTGAACGGGCGCGTGACGCCCTACGACCCGCGCAGCTTCTACTCGGCGGGCGTGCTCGGCGGCGTGACCTACACGCAGAGCGAGACGTGGTCGTACACGGCCTATGCCGGCTACACCCGGATCCTGGGCGCCTCCGGCGACAGCCCGCTGGTGCGGCGCCCGTTCGGCAATCCCAACCAGTATCAGTTCGGCCTGCGCATCGATTACGCCTTCCGCATGCCGGCCCTGTTCTGAGCCGCGCCCCGGCTTGCGCCGGCCCCGCCGGGTCCCGACATCCCGGAGAGACGGTTACGGAGGTCCGGATGAACGAGACGCGCGCCGACCTGCTGATGCGAGTCGAGGGCATGACCTGCGACGGCTGCGCCGCCGCGGTGACCCGCACGGTGAAGCGGATCGATCCCACCGCCGACGTGCAGGTCGACCGGGACGCCGCCCGCGTGGCGATCCGCACCGACGCGCAGGCGCTGACCATCGCCGAGGCCCTGACCAAGGCCGGCTACACCGCGACGGCCATGACCGGCTGAGCCGGCCCGGCCTCCCGAGCCCGCGGGCCGCGCTCCCGAGGAGCCCCTCTCAGGAGCGGCTCAGGAACATCCCGGTCAGCAGCAGGGCGAAGCCCGCGAGGCCGAACAGGCCTTCCTTGCGCTGGGTGCGGTCGAGGAAATGGGCGGCGGCGCCGGCCGCGCAACAGGCGGCGCCCAGGCCGATTGTCAGCGACGACATCTCGAGTCTCCTCCTCGCGCGTCGCTCCGCGGCGCGACGAAAACAGTCCCTCTCGCGGGCCTGCCGGACGGCGTTGTCCGTTCAGGATTGCGTCACGAGGCAAGATTTGCACGGCCCAGAGTGACTGGCAAGGCATGGTGACCAAGTCCTCGCCGGGCCTTCGCGAGCAACGCCCGCGAGAACAACAGATCTTCGCGCCGATCGCGCGTTGAATACCGCATTCAGATGGGTCCTGCCGGGTGGGGCGCAACGCGGGACGCCGTTCCGGGCGGGCGTCGGGACGCGTTGACCGCCGCGCCCGCGCGCGCTTAGACCTCCCGGCAGATTTGCCGGTCCCCGCACACACGCCGCGCACGGCGTGTGTGCGCCGCCCGCACCCGCGGCGGGATGTCCGCGAAAGGCTGCTCGGTACCCGATGCTCACCACCTCCCCCGCCCGGTTCGACGTCGCGGTCGTCGGCGGCGGCCATGCCGGCGTCGAGGCCGCCGCCGCCGCCGCGCGCTGCGGCGCGCGCACCGCGCTGGTCACCCACGATCCGGCGACGATCGGCGCGATGTCCTGCAACCCGGCGATCGGCGGCCTCGGCAAGGGCCACCTCGTCCGCGAGGTCGATGCCCTGGACGGTCTCATGGGCCGGGTCGCCGACGCGGCCGGCATCCAGTTCCGCCTGCTCAACCGCCGCAAGGGACCGGCGGTGCGCGGGCCGCGCACCCAGGCCGACCGCAAGCTCTACGCCGCCGCCATGCAGGCGGCCGTGGCCGGGACAGCCGGCCTCACCGTGGTCGCGGGCGCCTGCGAGGATCTGGCCTTAGACGCCGAGGGCCGCCTCCGCGGCCTCGTCCTGGCGGACGGCCGCACCCTCGCCTGCGGCGCGGTGGTGCTGACCACCGGCACCTTCCTGCGCGGCCTGATCCATATCGGCGAGCGGCAGATCCCGGCGGGCCGCGTCGGCGAGGCGCCGGCGGTCGGGCTGGCGCGGACCCTCGACCGCCTCGGCCTCCGCCTCGGGCGCCTGAAGACCGGCACACCCCCGCGCCTCGACGGGCGGACCATCGACTGGTCCGGCCTGGAGATGCAGGAGGCCGACGCCGAGCCGGTGCCGTTCTCGACGCTGACCGAGCGGATCACGACGCCGCAGATCCGCTGCGGCATCACCCGGACCACCCAGGCCGTCCACGACCTGATCCGCGCCAACCTGCACCGCTCGCCGATGTATTCCGGCGGCATCGCCAGCCGGGGCCCGCGCTACTGCCCGTCGATCGAGGACAAGGTCGTGCGCTTCGGCGACCGGGAGGGGCACCAGATCTTCCTGGAACCCGAGGGCCTCGACGACCCGACGACCTACCCGAACGGCATCTCCACGGCGCTGCCCGAAGAGGTGCAGCAAGACCTCGTCCGCCTGATCCCCGGGCTGGAGCGGGCCGCGATCCTGCGCCCGGGCTACGCCATCGAGTACGACTACGTCGATCCGCGGGAGCTCGATGTCGGGCTCCAGGTGAAGCGCCTCCCGGGCCTGTTCCTCGCCGGCCAGATCAACGGCACCACGGGCTACGAGGAGGCGGCCGGCCAGGGGCTTGTGGCCGGCCTCAACGCTGCCCGGCACGCGGGCGGCCACGGCATCGCGGGCTTCGACCGGGCCGAGTCGTATCTCGGCGTGATGATCGACGACCTCGTGACCCAGGGGGTCAGCGAGCCGTACCGGATGTTCACCTCGCGCTCGGAGTACCGGCTGTCCCTGCGGGTCGACAACGCCGACGCCCGGCTGACGCCGCGCGGCATCGCGCTCGGCTGCGTGGGTGGAACCCGGGCGGCCCATTTCGCGGCCGAACAGGCGGCGCTCGACGCGGCGCGCGCCCGCCTCGACGCGGTGAGCCTGACGCCGAGCCAGGCCGCGGCCCACGGGATCGTGCTGAACCGCGATGGCATCCGCCGCACCGGCTTCCAGCTCCTCGCCTACCCGGAGATCGGCTGGTCCGACCTGGCAGCGGTGTGGCCGGACCTCGCGGAGGTCGCCCCGCGGATCGCCGACCGGATGAAGACCGACGCGACCTACGCGGTCTACCTCGACCGGCAGAGCGCCGACATCGCGGCCTTCCGCCGGGACGAGGCGGTGCGCCTGCCGCCGGGGCTGGACTACGCGGCGATCAGCGGCCTCTCGAACGAGATGCAGGTCAAGCTCGAGACCGTGCGCCCCGGGACCCTCGGGCAGGCGGCGCGTATCGAGGGCGTGACGCCGGCGGCCCTCACCCTGCTGGCCGCCCACGCGCGGCGCGGCGCGCGCTCGGCGGCGCCCCCCGCGGAGCAGCTCTCGGCATGAGCGATCCGGATCGCGCCCGCGTTCTCGCGGCGGCCGGTGTTTCACGTGAAACAGCCGAGCGGCTCGACCTCTACGTGGCGCAGCTGCGGCGCTGGCAGCCGATCAAGAACCTCGTCGGCCCCGCGACGCTGACGGAGGTGTGGAGCCGCCACATCGACGACGCGCTGCAGCTCCTCGACCTCGCGCCGGAGGCCCGCACGTGGCTCGATCTCGGCTCCGGCGCGGGCATCCCGGGCCTGATCCTGGCCATCGCCGGACGGGAGCGCGGCGTCCGGGTCGACCTCGTGGAGAGCAACGCGCGCAAATGCGCGTTCCTCACCGAGACCGCCCGGCTCACCGGGGCCCCGGCCCGGGTGCGCAACGCCCGGATCGAGGCGGTGATCGGCGATTACGTCGGGAGCGACGTGGTCTGCGCCCGCGCCCTCGCCCCGATGACGCAGCTCCTGGCCTGGACCGAGCCTCTGTTGAAAACGGGCACCACCGGCCTGTTTCCGAAGGGCCGGGACGTACAAGCCGAATTGACCCAGGCCAGCGCGCAGTGGAGAGTCGTTAACGACCTCGTGCCGAGCCGGACCGATTCCGAAGCCCGGATCGTGCGCGTCACTGCCCTCGCCGCCCCGAGCCACCGATGAGCGAAGCGATCCTCGGCGATCCCGCCGACCGGTCCATGGATTCATCCATGCGACGCCCTCTGCGCGTTCTGGCGCTCGCCAACCAGAAGGGCGGCGTCGGCAAGACCACGACGGCGATCAACCTCGGCACCGCCCTGGCGGCGATCGGCGAGGACGTGCTGGTGATCGACCTCGACCCGCAGGGCAACGCCTCCACGGGCCTCGGGATCGACCGCGCCAAGCGCCGGGTCTCGACCTACGAGGTCATGGCCGGCGAGGCCTCGCTGGCGCAGGCCGTGGTCCCGACCGCGGTGCCGCGGCTGTCGCTGGCGCCCTCGACCATGGACCTCCTCGGCCTGGAGCTCGAGCTGGCCACCCTCCCCGACCGGGCGCACCGGCTGCGCGGCGTCCTGAAGAGCCTGACCCAGGCGCCGAGCCTGAGCCGGATCAGCTACGTGCTGATCGACTGCCCGCCCTCGCTCAACCTGCTGACCATCAACGCGCTGGCGGCCGCCGACGCGGTGCTGGTGCCGCTGCAGTGCGAGTTCTTCGCCCTGGAGGGTCTCAGCCAGCTGCTGCGCACCGTCGAGCAGGTCCGCGGCGCCCTGAACCCGAAGCTGACGATCCAGGGCATCGTGCTGACGATGTTCGACCCGCGCAACAACCTCTCCGCCCAGGTCGTGGCGGACGTGCGCGGCTTCATGGGCGACAAGGTCTACGAGACCGTGATCCCCCGCAACGTCCGGATCTCCGAGGCGCCCTCGCACGGCAAGCCGGCGCTGCTGTACGACCTGAAATGCGCCGGCAGTCAGGCCTACCTGCGCCTCGCGTCGGAGGTGATCCAGCGCGAGGGCCGGGTTCCGGCCGCGGCCTGACGGATTTGAGTCCCCCTCCCGGTTCGAGGGGCGAGTGTGGAGCGTGACACGGGTGGCGATCATGGCGGAGGAGGGGGCGAAGCCTCGACTGGGGCGCGGGCTCGCGGCGCTGATCGGTGACTTCAACGAGGCCGGCCGCACCTCGGCGAAGGCCGAGGAGCAGCGCCGGGTCCCGATCGAGTTCCTGCGCGCCAACCCGCGCAACCCGCGCCGGAGCTTCGCCGAGACGGAGCTGTCCGAGTTGGCGGCCTCGATCGGCCAGCGGGGGATCATCCAGCCGATCGTGGTCCGCCCGATCGGCGACGTGCCCGGGACCTTCGAGATCGTGGCCGGCGAGCGGCGCTGGCGGGCCGCCCAGCGCGCCGGCCTCGACGAGGTGCCGGTGGTCGTGGTGGAGATCGACGACCGCGGCTCCCTGGAATTCGCCATCCTGGAGAACGTCCAGCGCACCGACCTCAACGCGATCGAGGAGGCGTCCGGCTACGAGCGCCTGATGAAGGATTTCTCCTACACCCAGAAGGAGCTGGCCGAGATCCTCGGCAAGAGCCGCAGCCACCTCGCCAACACGCTCCGGCTGCTCAACCTGCCGCTGTCCGTGCAGGAGCGGGTCACCGCGGGCGAGCTGACAGCCGGCCACGCCCGGGCGCTGCTGGCCGTGCGCGATCCCGAGGCGACGGCGCGCCGCGTCGTGGCCGAGAGCCTGTCGGTCCGGGACGTGGAGGCCATCGCCTCGGCCGAGGCCGCGCCGGCCGAGACGCCACGCCCGGGGCGCCCGCGCCTCTCGGCCGAGCGCCCCGCGACCGTGCGCGACCTGGAGCTGCGGATCCACCGGGCCCTCGGCGTCCCGGTCTCCTACAAGCCCAAGGACGCCGATTCGGGCGAGATCCGCATCCGCTACGAGACCCAGGACGAGCTGCAGGCCCTGCTCAACCGGTTCAAGGTCTCGGACGCCTGAGGAACCGTCCCGGCCGGCCCGGGGGCCCGGGCTCAGCGAGCCCGGTGCGGGCCCGGCACGAGGGCGGCCAGCAGGCCGCGGCGCGCGGTGGCAGAGGGCGCGGTGTCTCGCTCAGGTCAGGCAGTCCGGGCCGGGCCGGGCGATAGAGCGCCGACATCGCGCGTCTGTCGCCGCGTCCGATCGTGTCGCAGCCGTCTCGCATGCGGGCCTCTCCGATCGAGACCGTCGCGCCGTACCCCCCTCTCCCGTGCGGGAGAGGGAAGCCGCGCCGCGATCGGGAGCGGCCTCAGCGCCGCCGCCGCGCCCCCGCCTCCGCGACCCGCAGGAGGGCCGCCGAGGCCAGCGCGTGGGCCAGGTCGGGCTCGGCCCGCCGGCAGGCGAGGACGGCCTCCTGCAGGGCCGCCACGGCCTGCCGGAGGGTGCCGGGCGGCCACGCGCCGAGCTGGCCCTCGATGCTGGCCCTGCGCTTGAAATGCAGGCCCCGCCACGTCGCGACCATCATGGCGGGGGTCTTCTCGGGATTGTCGAGGCGGGTGGTGAGCAGCGTCAGGGCGTGCCGCAGCGCCGAGCCCAGCACCACGCCCGGGTCGAGGCCCTCGTGCCGGAAGCGGCGGTAGTCGCGCTCCACCGCGTCGCGGCGACCGTCGAAGGCGGCGTCGATCAGGGTGTTGAGCACGCTCGCCGCCACGTCGCTGGTGACGGCCTCCACGTGCTCGAGGGTCACGGTCCTGTCCCCCTCCCCGCCCGCGTAGAGGGCGAGCTTCTCGATCTCCATCAGGCTCGCGCGGCGGTCGCCGCCGAGGCTGCGGGCCAGGACCTCCCGGGCGGCCCGGTCGATGCGCAGGCCGCGCTCCTGGAGGGTGCGCTCGATCAGGTCCGAGAGGGTCCGCTCGTCGTCGGCGTAGCACGGGATCGCGAGCGCCTTCGGCGAGCGCTCGCAGAGGGTGCGGAGCGGGTTGTTCTTGGCGAGGTCGCCGGCCTCCACCACGATGCGGGCCTCGGCGACGGTCGCGCCCAGCACCGCCTCGACGGCGGGCGCGTAGTTGCGGGTGCCGGGCCGGACCCAGATCGACCGGCGGCCGCCGAACAGGCCCATCGTCCCGGCCTCGTCGCACAGCCGGCCCGGATCGGCGGCCAGGACGTCGCCGTCGATCCGCACCAGCGCGAAGGGGTCGGCCGGGTCGTCGACGAAATCCTCCGCGAGCTTCCGGGCCCGCTCGGTCACCAGGCCGGTATCCGGCCCGAACACCAGGATGACGGGGATGCGCGGATCGGGGCCGCGCCGGATCAGTCCCTCGATCTCGCCGGCCTTGACTGCCGTCACGTCGGGTTACGGCTTCGTCGAGAGCACGGCGGCGAGGCGGCTCTTGATCTGATCGGACAGCACGCCCGCCAGCCGGATCTCGGCGTCCCGCGCCGCCCGCTGGCTGGCGAATCGCTGGACCGAGCGGTCGTAGGTGGCGGTCGAGGTGGCGACGCCCTCGGTGTAGACCTTGGTGCCGCCCATGTCCTCCAGGCTGAACTTGATGTTGGCCACCAGGGTGCCGGCCTCGGCCCGGCCGGTGGTGGAGGAGACGATCGGGGTCTGCACGATCTCGGAGCCCGAGAGCTTCAGCCGGTAGCGCTTGGTCGCCGGGTGGCCGGACCCGTCGAGGTCGAAGACCAGCTCGCTGCGCAGGTAGTGGCCGAGGCGCTCCTGGCCCTGGGCCATCGCCACGTCGTCGACCTGGACCGAGGCGAGCAGGGCCTGGACGGATTCCCCCGAGGCGGTCGGCCCGTAGAGCGGGCGGAAACAGGCCGAGAGGCTCAGCGCCAGGCCGGTCGCGCAGGCGAGGCGGGCGATCCGCCCCGCGATGGAAACTCCCGAACCCACCATCCGCCGTCGTTCCGCCCCTGCCTGTCGGATCGTTCTAGCGCGGACACGGCGTTCCGCGCCACGACGCTACGGGGCAAACGTTACGATTCCTCTGCGGCGAGAGCGTGGTCGCCCGGTTTCCGAATGTGAGGCCGCGGCCGTCCGGCGGGCCCGGGATCGACCGGGCCGCCTAGGCGATCGCCGCGAGGTAGGCCGAGACCGTGACGACGGCCAGCACGGTCGAGACCAGCACCACGGTGGCGGTCAGGTCGGCCTCGCGCCGGTAGAACTCCGCCAGCATGAACGGCCCGGTGCCGGTGGGGAGGGCGGCCATGAGCACGGCGGTGTGCAGCAGGAGCGGGGGCAGGTCGAACACGTAGCGGCCGAGGCCGTAGGCCAGCAGCGGGTGGAGCACCAGCTTGAGGCCGACGAGCAGCGCGGCGGTGCGCCCCTGCCCGCCCCCGGTCTGGCGGGGCTGGGCCAGGAACAGGCCGAGCGCCACCAGGGCGCAGGGCGCCGCCGCGCCGCCGAGGAGCTTCAGGAACGTGGCCACCGCCTCCGGCACGGTCAGCCCGGCGCTCGGCACCAGGGCGCCCAGGGCCGGCGCCACCAGCAGCGGGTTGCGCACGAGGGACCGGACGACCGTCCACCAGACGGGCCGGCGGGCCGCGCCGCTCCGGCCCGACGCGGCCGCCTCGCGCCGCAGCCCGGTCTCGATCAGCACGATCGCCACCGCGAAGACGCCGCAGACCGTGAGGATCGCCGCCACCGTGGTGGGCGCGAGCGCCTCCGGCCCGAAGGCGACCAGCGCCAGCGGGAAGCCCATGAAGCCGGTATTGGCGTAGCCGGCGTTGAGCCCGTCGACCGCGGCGTCGGCCAGCGGCCGCCCCTCCCCGCGCCGGATCATCACGGTGAGGCCGAAGATCGCGAGGCTGCTGAGGCCGAAGGCGCCGATGAAGCCGGGCTTCCAGATGGCGCTCCAGTGGGCGTGCGCGGTCACGTCGAACAGCAGTGCCGGCAGGGCCAGGAAGACCACGAACCGGTTGAGCTCGGTGGTGGCGGCGGCCCCGAGGACGCCGATCCGCCGGGCCAGCCAGCCGGCGAAGATCAGCGCGAAGATCGGCAGCACGACCAGCAGGGTCGAGAGCATGGCGGGTCCGGGTCGGAGGACGATGCTCCGGCCTTAGGACGGTTTCCGATCCCGGCTCCAGTGCCGCGGGCGGGGACCTGCCATGCCGCGGCCCCCGCTCACAGAGATCACCAGCGGTAGATCAGGCTGCCGATGACCGTCGCGGGCGCGCCGCGGATGTAGGAGGCATCGTAGCGGGGATCGAAGCCGAACACGCTGCTCGACACGCCCGGCGTGTAGGCGATCGCCTGGGCCAGATCCTGCACGTTGCGGTCGTTGAGCTGCTCGCGGGTGACCACCGAGACCGATTGCGGGGTCTCGAGCAGGGGCGTGTTGGTCTTCGTCGCCGTGGGGCTCACGCGCGCCACGTAGCCGGTGACGCCGGAGGGCCCGCCGCCGCCGCTGGTGGCCGCGCTGCCGCCGTCGCCGCCGCTGACATTGCCGCGGCCGGTGCCGGATCCCGTCGGGGCCGCGACGGCGGGCCGCGCGGCCTCCACGGAGATCTCGTCGAGCTGGACCGCGGCGCCCTGCGCGGCGGCCGCCGGGACCAGGGCGACGGTGGTCAGAGCGGTGGTGGCGAGGAGCAGGACGGACTGAGCGGAACGAGACGATATCGGGGACCCACGAACGCGCCTCTACGCGGCGCCTGGGGCTCACGTACCATCGATCACGGCCTCTCGATCAAGCCGGAAACGTGTTGTAAATCACACACTTAGACGCGTCCAAATCTGGATCGGTTCGAGCCTAGAACTCCAGCGGCGGCTCCCGCAGGGCGGTCGCCTCCCGGGTGCAGGCGGCCTGATCGGGGGCCGTCCCGGGGCCGGCGAGGGCGCCGCGGAGCTCGGCGCGGGCCTTGTCGAGATCGGCCCGGAAGGTCGCGTCGCCCATCAGGGCGGCGAAGACCGCGGTGCCGGTCAGGCGTCCCGCCGCCACGTCGCTGAGCCAGTGCACGCCGCAGACGATCCGGCTCTCGCCGTAGGCCCGGCCGCGGGTCAGGATCGGGGTCGCCTTCTCGGGCACCAGGGACGCGAGGATCAGCGCGTAGGCCCAGCCCTGCGTGGCGTGACCCGAGGGGTAGCTGAAGCTGTCGGCCAGGGCCTGGCTGCGCTGCACGCAGATCGGCGCCTCGTTGCCGACGAACGGGCGCAGGCGGCGGTAATGCACCTTGGGCCCCCGCGTCGCCCGGGCGAGATCGAGGCGGGCGCGCTCCAGGAGGTTGATCACCGCCGGCACCCGCGCCTGATCGATCCGGGTGCCGAGCACGCAGGCGAAATTCTCCAGCACGGCGGCGGCGCCCTCGGACACGTCGTTGGCGGCCAATTCCCAGCGGGGCGTCCCCTTGAGGGCGCGGGTGCTGTTGAAGGCCGCCCGGTCGGCCTTGTCCAGGGGCGCGTCGTGGGCCGGCGGGGAGGGCAGGAACTGGACGGCGTCCGGCACCGCCGCGTCGGCCAGGTAGGGCTTCACGGCCGGCTTGCCGGGCTTCAGCGTGTCGGCCCCGAGGGACGGGGCCGCGGGCGCTGCTGGGGAAGCCGGGGAAGCCGGGCGGGGGGACTCCTCGGCGCGGGCCGCGACGGTCAGGAGGAGGGCGAGGGCGGCCGGGGCGAGGAGGGGCAGGAACGGCGTGCGCAGCATCGGATCCGGGGCTCTATCGGATGGAATCTGCGGGGCGCGCCCGCTGCCGGAGGAACGGCTCAGCCGGCGCTTTCAGTCCCTGCACAGGCACGCGCGCCTGTCCAGGGCGGCGGCGGCGATCCGGGTCGCGTGTCACGCGCGCCGGCCCGGATCGCCGCGATCACGCGGCCCGGATCGCGGCGGCCACGGCGTCCGGATGCTCCTCGTGCGGGCTCAGGGCGCCGGGGATCGCGGCGCCGGTCACGCGGCCGCCGGCGACGAGGGCGTCCATCTCGGCGCCCGAGCGCCGGGGGGCGCCCGCGGGGCGCAGCACCAGGGTCGGCGGCAGGCCGTCGCCGAACAGCGCTAGGAAGGCGTCGCGGCTGCCCACCGGGTCGAGGCCGCCGGTGACGAAGGCGGCGGTGCCGAAGCGGCCGTTGCGCTGGCGGGTGATGGCGTGCTTGTCGCGGATCACCGCCGGGGTGACGCGGGCGGGCTCGGCGTAGACGTGGGCGCGCATCATCCGGCCGATGATCGGCGGGCTGATGTTGATCCGGTAGAGCGCCTCGCCGAGGATCGGGGCCTCCACGGCCCGGCGGATGCGCGGGAACCAGTGCGCCCGGCCCGGCATCGCGGTGGGCAGCGGCCCCCGCCAGGTCGGCGCCACCAGGACCAGCCGCTCGAAGGCCCGCGGGTGGCGCCGCGCCGCCGCCACGAGGTAGCCGGCGGCGTGACCGGCCGCGACGCCGAGGGCGTAGGGGCCGGGCGCGGCGGCCAGCATGGCGTCCAGGAAGGCGTGGAAGGTCGCCGGGGCGAGGGGGACCCGCGCCCGCGGCCGGGCGCCGAAGCCCGGCCAGTCGGGGACGAGGCAGCGGTACTCCGTCCCGAGAAGGCCGGCGAGATCGCGCATCTCGGCCCGCGCCGAGATGGTCGACAGCGCCGGGAGCAGGAGCGCGTCCGGCCCCGCCCCGATCCGGTCGCAGGGGGTCGACAGCGTCCGGCCCGCCACCGCGAGGGTCAGCTCCGACGTCTCCATCGCGCTCCAGCCAGGTTCCGGATGTATCAGGTGCGCAGCAGCTCGTTGATGGCGGTCTTGGACCGCGTGCCGGCATCGACGCGCTTGACGATCACCGCGCAGTACAGGCCCGGGCCCGGCGTGCCGTCCGGCAGCGCCTTGCCGGGCATCGTGCCCGAGACGACCACCGAGTAGGGCGGCACCCGGCCGTACATGACCTCGCCGGTCGTCCGGTCGACGATCTTGGTGGAGGCGCCGATATAGACGCCCATGGACAGGACGCTGCCCTGGCCGACGATGACGCCCTCCGCCACCTCGGCGCGGGCGCCGATGAAGCAGTCGTCCTCGATGATCACCGGGTTGGCCTGGAGCGGCTCCAGGACGCCCGCGATGCCGGCACCGCCCGAGATGTGGCAGTTCTTCCCGACCTGCGCGCAGGAGCCGATCGTCACCCAGGTGTCGACCATCGTGCCCTCGCCGACATGGGCGCCGAGATTGACGAAGCTCGGCATCAGCACGGCGCCGGGGGCGATGTAGGAGCCCCGGCGGACGAAGCAGCCCGGCACGGCGCGCAGGCCCGCGGCGCGGAACTCGGCCTCGCCCCAGCCGGCGAATTTCGACGCGACCTTGTCCCACCAGGGCGCGCCGCCGGGACCGCCCTCGATCGTCGCCATGTCGTTGAGGCGGAAGGAGAGCAGCACCGCCTTCTTCAGCCACTGGTTCACCACCCAGTCGTGGTTGCCGGACTTCTCGGCGACGCGGGCCTTGCCCGAATCGAGCAGCTCCAGGGCCGCCTCGACCGCCTCGCGCACCGCGCCCTTGGTGGCGGTCGACACGTTGGCGCGGTCTTCCCAGGCGGCTTCGATGGTCTGGGCGAGATCGGAATGGGGCAGGCCGGCCTGGGACATGGGACGGGTCAGAACTCTTGCGGCGGGAGCCCGTGCTTACAAGCGGCCACCGGAGCTGTCACCTGAGGAGATGCCGTCGATGACCTCCAGCAGTTCGCGCACCTGATCGAGATCGTTCACCAGCCCGGCGAGGTCGTCCGCCAGGGTGTCGTGGACGGCCTGCGCGGCGGCGGGGAACTCCTCCAGGACGCGCCGCATCAGCGTCGGCGTGATCCGCATCACCGCGGCGCTGCCCTCGGCCCGGGCCTCGGTCGGGCGCGTCCCGCGCACGAACAGGGCGAGCTGGCCGATCAGGGCCGAGCGCCCGGCCCGCACCGGCTCGGCCCCCGGAAGCCGGGGCTCCAGCCGGACCGTGCCCGCCATGACCACGAAGCCGCCGTCGGCCGGGTCGCCGCGGGCGAAGAGCAGGTCGCCGTCTGCGAGGTCGCGCCGCTCGGCCGCGAAGGTCAGCAGGCGCAGGGCGTCCCGGTCGAGGAAGCCGAACAGCGGTGCGGCCGCGAGGATCGCGATATCGTCGTCGAGCCCCAAGAACGCCTCACCACCCTGCGCATACGCGAACCCGCCGGATCGCCTACACGTAAAGCTTCAATTCGTCAGGGCAGCAACTTGTATCCGCCGCCCTCGGTCACGAGGATCGCGGCGGTGGCGGGGTTCGGCTCGATCTTCTGGCGCAGCCGGTAGATATGCGTCTCCAGCGTGTGCGTGGTCACCTGGGCGTTGTAGCCCCAGACCTCGGCCAGCAGGGTGTCGCGGTTCACCACGGCCCGGCCCGCCCGGTAGAGGAAGCGCAGGATCGCGGTCTCCTTCTCGGTGAGCTTCAGCTTGGAGCCGCGCTCGCCCACGAGGAGCTTCGCGCCCGGGCGGAACGTGTAGGGTCCGATCTGGAACACCGCGTCCTCGGAGGCCTCGTGGCTGCGCAGGTGGGCGCGGATCCGGGCCAGCAGGATGCCGAACTTGAACGGCTTGGTGACGTAGTCGTTGGCGCCGGCCTCCAGCCCCTCGACGTGGTCCGCCTCGGAATCCTGCGCGGTCAGCATGATCACCGGGCCGCGGAAGCCGCCGGCGCGCATCCGGCGCACGGCCTCGCGCCCGTCGAGGTCGGGCAGGCCGACATCCATCACGGCGAGGTCGATCCGCTCCGCGGTGACCCGCCGGATCGCGTCGGTGGCGTTGGCCTCGGTGAAGACCGTGAACTCGTCGCAGAGATCGAGCTGCTCGGTCAGGGTGTCGCGCAGGATCGCGTCGTCGTCGCAGATCAGCAGGCGATAGGCATTCGGCATCGTCCGGGCCCCAGTGCGTGCTGCGGGAGGGGCGAGGGGCCGCCTGCCGGGTGCAGCATGCGATGATGTCAGATCTCGGCAGGATCGCGCGACGACCCTACCCAGGCTTGTGTTTCCGCATCCTTTCGCCGCCGTGACAAGCGCGCCGGCGAACGGGCTGCGGGATCGGGGCACGCCGCTCCGGGAGCAGGTCGTCGGTCCCCGCGGCGAGGCGGAGGGCTGGCACGCTCCCGAATCCCGGCTCGGCGGCCCGGGTTCGACCGAGAGATAGGGCATTGTTTGTGGCCGGAAGTTGCCTTGCGCGCAATTTTTCACCGGTTCGGAGTACCGATCCCGGGCATAAGGCACGCGGGACCGGACGGATTCGGGAGGAAGACATGCGGCGGCCGAGCAGGGGACCCATCCGCCTGACCCTGGGGGAGATCCGCGTGCGTCCCCTCGTCGGGGACCGGCGCCGCGGGCAGCTCCTCGTCGGCCCGACGGTGATTCCCTGCGCCCTCGGGGCGGGCGGGATCGTCGGCGACAAGCGCGAGGGCGACGGCGGCTCGCCGCGCGGGCGCTTCCGCCTGCGCGGCAGCGCCTACCGGCCCGACCACCTCGCGGTCCGGCCGCGCACGCTGCTGCCGCTGCGCGCGACCCGCCCCGACGACGGCTGGTGCGACGAGAGCCGGGACCGCCGCTACAACCGGCCGATCCGCCTGCCGGCCCCGGGGGTCAGCGCCGAATCGATGTGGCGGGGCGACGGGCTCTACGACGTGGTGATCGACCTCGACTACAACCGCGCCCCGATCCGGAAGGGGCGGGGCTCGGCGATCTTCCTGCACGTCGCCCGGGACGGCTACCGCCCCACCGAGGGCTGCGTCGCCCTGGCCCGGTCCGACCTCCTGCGCCTGCTCGGGCGCCTCGGGCCGCGCACGCACCTGCGGATCGGCTGAGGCCCGGGCCCAGGTTCAGGTTCAGGCCTTCCGGGTCCGGGCCCCGAAGATCGCGGTCCCGACCCGGACATGAGTGGCGCCGAGCTGGATCGCCGCCGGGAAGTCCGCGCTCATGCCCATCGAGAGGATCGGCAGGTTGTGCTCCTTCGCCAGCCGGGCCAGCAGGGCGAAATGGGCCGAGGGCGGGTCGTCCGCGGGCGGGATGCACATCAGGCCCTGGATCGCCAGCCCGTGGGTCTCCTGGCACTCCGAGAGGAGGGTGGCGAGCTGGTTCGGGAGCACGCCGCCCTTCTGCGGCTCCGCGCCGGTGTTGACCTGGATGAGCAGCTTCGGGGTCCGGCCGGACCGCTCGATCTCCTTGGCCACGGCCGCCGCGAGCGACAGCCGGTCGAGGGAGTGGATGACGTCGAACAGGGCCACCGCCTCCCGGGCCTTGTTGGATTGGAGCGGCCCGACGAGGTGCAGCTCCACGTCCGGGAAGCGGGAGCGGAGGGCCGGCCACTTCGCGGTGGATTCCTGGACGTAGTTCTCGCCGAAGACGCGCTGCCCGGCCTTCAGCGCCGGGAGGATGCCGTCGGCCGGCACGGTCTTGGAGACCGCCACGAGCTGGACCTCGGCCGGGTCGCGCTCCGAATCCTCGGCCGCGCGGGCGATGGCCGCCCGCACCTCGGCGAGCCCGGCGGCGACGTCGGCCTGACCGACGGGGAGCTTGTCGGTCCTCTGTCCCATCCCGTCGGTCGGAGGGGCATTCGTGCCGGTCGTCGCGTCGTCCATGGCGTGCCTGTCCTGTCGCTGCCGGGCGCCGGTCTGCGTGGTATGAGCCTCGGCGCGAGTCGTCGTCGCGCCTGATCCCCGCCGACCTATGCGTTCGCGCGCCCCGCGCAAGCCCGAATCGCGCGCCGCGTTGACCGGCTGCGGCGCAGATATGCTATCGCGGCGCAACCGTGCCGTGGTCATCCTTCGGAATGACCGACGAGCCCCTGACCCAGCCGGATCCATGACCGCCAGCACCGCCCCCCAGCCCGTCGAGCGCTACAACGCCAAGGATGCCGAGCCGCGCTGGCAGGAGGCCTGGGCCGAGAAGCGGCTGTTCGAGACCGACAATGCCGACGGCCGCCCGAAATACTACGTGCTCGAGATGTTCCCCTACCCGTCGGGGCGCATCCACATGGGCCACGTCCGCAACTACGCGATGGGTGACGTGGTCGCCCGCTACAAGCGCGCCCGCGGCTTCAACGTCCTGCACCCGATGGGCTGGGACGCCTTCGGGTTGCCGGCCGAGAACGCCGCCATGGAGCGCAAGGTCAACCCGCGGGACTGGACCTACGCCAACATCGCGTCGATGCGCGACCAGCTGAAGGCCATGGGCCTGTCGCTCGACTGGAGCCGGGAGATCGCGACCTGCGATCCCGACTACTACAAGCACCAGCAGCGCATGTTCCTGGACTTCCTGGGCAAGGGCCTCGTCACCCGGCGCACCGCCAAGGTGAACTGGGACCCGGTGGACCACACGGTGCTGGCCAACGAGCAGGTGATCGACGGGCGCGGCTGGCGCTCCGGCGCCCTGGTGGAGCAGCGCGAGCTGACCCAGTGGTTCTTCAAGATCACCGACTTCGCCGAGGACCTGCTGACCGCCCTGAACGGGCTGGACCGCTGGCCCGAGAAGGTCCGGCTGATGCAGAAGAACTGGATCGGCCGCTCGGAGGGCCTGGAGGTCCAGTTCGGCCTCGCCCGGCCGGTGGCCGGGGCCGCCGATTCGGTGACTGTCTACACGACCCGGCCCGACACGCTGTTCGGCGCCAAGTTCCTGGCGATCGCGGCCGACCACCCCCTGGCGGCCGCGCTGGCCGAGGGACGGCCGGAGCTGCAGAGCTTCATCGAGGAGTGCCGCCGCACCGGCACCGCCCAGGCCGCGATCGACACCGCCGAGAAGCACGGCTTCGACACCGGCCTGACCGTGCGCCATCCCCTGGACCCGTCCTGGGAGCTGCCGGTCTACGTCGCGAACTTCGTGCTCATGGAGTACGGCACCGGCGCGGTGTTCGGCTGCCCGGCGCACGACCAGCGCGACCTCGACTTCGCCAACAAGTACGGGCTCGGCAACACGCCCGTGGTCTGCCCGGAGGGGCAGGACCCGGCGAGCTTCGTGATCACCGACACCGCCTATGTCGAGGACGGGCGGATGATCAACTCGCGCTTCCTCGACGGGATGAGCACGGACGAGGCCTTCGAGGCCGTGGCCCGGCGCCTCGAAGGGGAGGGGGTCGCCCGGCGCAAGGTCCAGTTCCGCCTGCGCGACTGGGGTGTCTCCCGGCAGCGCTACTGGGGCTGCCCGATCCCGATCATCCACTGCGACAGCTGCGGCCCGGTCCCGGTGCCGGTGGCCGACCTGCCGGTGAAGCTGCCCGAGGAGGTGTCCTTCGACCAGCCCGGCAACCCGCTGGAGCGGGACGCCGCGTGGCGCAACGTGCCCTGCCCGCAATGCGGCGCGGCGGCCCGACGCGAGACCGACACGATGGACACGTTCGTCGACTCGTCCTGGTACTACGCCCGCTTCACCGCGCCCTGGCTGGCGGACGCGCCCACCGACCGGGCGGTGGTCGACCGCTGGCTGGCGGTGGACCAGTATATCGGCGGCATCGAGCACGCGATCCTGCACCTGCTCTACGCGCGGTTCTTCATGCGGGCGATGCGCGAGACCGGCTGGGCCGGCGTCGCCGAGCCGTTCGCCGGCCTGTTCACGCAGGGCATGGTGGTCCACGAGACCTACAAGGACGCGGCCGGCGCCTGGGTGCCGCCGGCCGAGATCCGCTTCGCCACCGAGGAGGGCGAGCGCCGCGCGTTTCACGTGAAAACTCAGGCGCCGATCGCGATCGGCCCGATCGAGAAGATGTCGAAGTCGAAGAAGAACGTGGTCGACCCCGACGACATCATCGCGAGCTACGGGGCCGACACGGCGCGCTGGTTCATGCTGTCCGACTCGCCGCCCGAGCGCGACGTGATCTGGACCGAGGAGGGCGTGCAGGGCGCGGCCCGGTTCGTCCAGAAGGTCTGGCGGCTGGTCAACGCGGCCGGGCAGGCGACCGGCGACGGCGCCGCGGATCTGCCGCTGCGCAAGGCCGCCCACCGGGCGCTCGCCTCCGTGCAGGACGATATCGAGCGCCTGCGCTTCAACCGCTGCGTCGCCCACATCTACACCCTGGCCAACGCCCTGGAGGACGGCCTGCGCGGCCCGGTCTCGCCTACAGCCGCCAAGGAGGCCGCCGGCATCCTGGTGCAGCTCATCGCCCCGATGATGCCGCACCTCGCCGAGGAGTGCTGGTCCGTCCTCGGTGGCGGCGGCCTCGTGGCCCAGGCGCCCTGGCCCGAAACCGAGGCGGCGCTCCTGGTCGAGGACGAGATTACCCTGCCGGTCCAGATCAACGGCAAGAAGCGCGCGGACGTGACCGTGCCGCGCGACGCCGACGCCCAAGCCGTGGAGGCCGCGACCCTGGCGCTGGCAGCGGTCCAGACGATCCTGGAGGGGAGGGCGCCCCGGAAGGTGATCGTCGTGCCCGGGCGGATCGTGAACCTGGTGGTGTGATCCGACGTCCGGTCGGTTGCTTCGATCCTGCCGTCCTCGCGAGCGGAGCGAAGCGATCCAGGGTCGCGCCACCGTCACCGAGAGGTCGCGCCGCCCTGGGTCACGTCGCTTCGCTCGCGATGACGGAGCGCGCGATCTCAGCCGGAGGATCCCACCCGGAATCGGGATCGAACCTTCGCCTCCGGTGAAGGGGCCGCGACCGGGGGCCAGGCTCGGCGATCCGGATCGCCCCTCACGGCGCGGCCAGACCCGGGTCCTGCCCGCTGGCCTCCAGGCCGCGCCGCACCAGCCCGTCGCGCTTCGCCCACGCGACGAAATCCGCGAGATACGCGGCACCCGCCGGATGCCCGACCGGCATTCCCATCGCCTGCGGGATCTCCATGAAGTGCCCCGGCAGCAGCCGCACCTCCGGGTGCGCCGCCGCGTAGGCGGAGAGGGGCTGGTGCACCCCGGCCGCGACGTCGAGCCCGTCGCGGGCGAAGGCCGTGACCGCCTCGGCCGAGGTCGGGGCCCGCACCAGGGTGGCGCGCGTCAGGGCCCGGCTCAGGAACAGGTCGTAGGCGCTCCCGCGCCCCACCGAGACGCGCACGCCGTCGCGGTCCACCGCCTCCGGGGACCGGATCGGCGAGGCGGCCGGCACGAGGTAGCTGCCGGCGATCAGCACGTAGGGCTCCGTGAAGGCGATCCCCTCGGCCCGCTTCGGGTCGATCGCCAGGAAGCAGATGTCCCAGGTCCCGGAGCCCGCCGAGCCCGAGACCGCGCCGGCCCCCGGAAAGGTGACGAACGCCACCGGGACGCCGAGCCGGGCCGCCAGCGCCCGCGCGAGATCGACCGACACCCCCGCCGGGCCGTCGGCGTCGCCCTGGGCCAGGACCGGGTTGCCGAGGTTGATCGCCGCCCGGAGCGTACCGGTGGGGGCGAGGTCGTGCAGGACCGTCGGGTCGGGCGCCATCGGTGTCGTCTCCGCGTGTGCGGCTGCGGGGAGGAGCAGGAGCATGAGGGCCGCGGGGATGCGCATGACGGTGGCTCCGCCCTCAGGCGCGCCGCGGCCCGGTCGACGCGGAGGCGCCGTCCCGGGCGGGACGGCGGCGCCGGCGGGCCAGCATGTTGAGGCCCTCCACGCCCGCCGAGAACGCCATGGCGGTGTAGATGTAGCCCTTCGGCACGTGCGCGCCGAACCCCTCGGCGATCAGGGTCATGCCGATCATGATCAGGAAGCCGAGGGCCAGCATCACCACGGTGGGGTTCCGGGCGATGAAGGCCGAGAGCGGCTCGGCGGCGACCAGCATCACCACGACGGCGACCACCACCGCCACCATCATCACCGGCACGTGCTCGGTCATGCCGACCGCCGTGATGATCGAGTCGATAGAGAAGACGAGGTCGAGGAGCAGGATCTGGCCGATCGCCGCGCCGAAGCCGATCGTGCCCCCGGTCGCCCCCGCGGTCTCGGGCTCCGGATCCACCGTGTGGTGGATCTCCTTGGTCGCCTTCCAGAGCAGGAACAGGCCGCCGCCGATCAGGATCAGGTCGCGCCAGGAGAAGGCCTGGCCCAGCACCGAGAAGACCGGCTCGGTCAGGTGCACGATGAACGCCACGGTGCCGAGCAGCCCCAGCCGCAGGATCAGCGCGAGCCCGATCCCGATGCGCCGCGCCCGGGTCTGCTGCTCGACCGGCAGCCGGTTGGTCAGGATCGAGATGAAGATCAGGTTGTCGATGCCGAGCACCACCTCCATCACCACCAGGGTGGCGAGCGCGGCCCAGACGGCGGGTTGGCCGGCGAGCTGGATCAGGTCGGTCACGGGCGGGGCGCCTCGCTGGTCGGGAACAGCCGGCTGCCCAGGGCGGCGAGGTCGAAGGAGCTCGGACCGCGCACCGGTTCGGGGGCCAGGACCTGCAGGATCTTCGGGAAGACCTTGAAGTGGGCGGGCGTGTGCGTGGTCAGCTCGCCGTCGGTGTTCACCGGCCGCGGCCTGCGGGTCGAGAGCCGGATCTCCTGCGTGTGGAACGCCCGCACGTCGGCCGCCCGCCCCTGCGTGCCCCGCCGCAGGGCGGGCAGCAGCGCGAGGAGCCGCCACCAGTGATTGATCTCGAGGCTGTAGAAATCGAGCTTGCCGTCGTCGACAGCGGCACCCTCCGCCACGGTCATGCCGCCGCCGTAGTGCCGGCCGTTGCCCACCGAGACCTGGATGGTGGTGACCTTCTCGACCACCCCGTCGTGCTCGATCGTCACCGTGAAGGGCCGGACCCGGCGCAGCACCCGCACCGCCGCCACCGCGTAGCCGAGGACGCCCCAGGTCTTCTTCGATTCGGCGGTCAGCTCACCGGCGAGTTCCGCCGAGAAGCCGATGCTCGCCACGTTGAAATAGTAGTGGCCGTTGACCCAGCCGAGATCCACCGGCCGCGCCTGCGCGGTCGGGATGAAGCGGGCCGCCGCCAGCGGGTCGAGCGGCAGGTTGAGGGAGCGGGCGAGGTCGTTGGCCGTGCCGAGCGGCAGGATCGCGAAGGGCAGGCCGCTCGCCACCAGGGCGGGCGCGGCGTAGTTCATGGTGCCGTCGCCGCCGCCCAGGATCACGAGGTCGACCGCGCCGGCCCGGTCGCGGATCACGTCCCGGCAATCGGCCTCCGGCGGCGGCTCCTCCGGCTCGATGCCGCCCGCCCGCAGGATGCCCCGCACCTCGTCGAGATCCAGGGCGCCGTTGCGCGCCTTGGCGTTGCAGAGCAGCAGGGCCCGGCGCGGGTGCGTGCTCATCGCGCGCTCCCGGGAAGCGGGCCGGAGGGCGACTCGGTCTCAGGTCGGGCCAAGGGATCCTCGGTGCACGGCGGGGAGCGGGCGGTCTGGAACGCGGTATCGGAGCCCAGGAGCGGCCAAAGGCCAAGACTGTCCCCGACTTGGTACCCAAACGCACGAACGCAACCCCATCATCCCCGCAATCCCGGGCTGGTCGACGTCGCGGAGTTCGGCAGGATGTGGGCGCGCCCGAGCCCTTCGTGGAACCCCCCACCCACGCGGGCGCGTTCCCCATGATGCCCGCCCCGGCCGCCAGGAAGGCACCGATGTCCGCCACACGTCCCGTCCGTCCCCAGGCTCTCGCCCTCGGCGTGCTCCTGCCGTTCGCCCTCGCGGGCGGTGCCGCCGCCCAGAGCGCCTGGGTGGACCCGCCACCCCGGGCCGCCGCGCCGGCGCAGGGTCCGGCGCAGGGTCCGGCGCAGGGTCCGGCGCAGGCTGCGGGGACGGAAGCGACGAAGGAAGCGGCGAGGGCGCCGGCCAAGGCCGCCGGTCCGCAGGCGCAGGACGCGGTCGCCGCCCAGGCGAAGGCCCAGCCCGAGGGCCCGCGCGCCGCCGAGCCGGTCCGGCAGGCCGCCAGGCCCGAGCCGGGCGAGGATGCCCTGCCGAAGGCGGCGGCGACGCGGGTGCCGGGGCCGAAGCGGGCGGCCGCCCTGGAGCGTCCGCCGGTCCGGGAACCCCTGCACCACGCCGCGCGCCACCCGCACCGGCTCGCCGAGACGCCGGCCGCGGTCGCCCCGGCGCCGGGCGCGTCGGCGGAGCGCGCCGCCGCCGCCCGGGCGCTGACGACCAGCTACCTCGCCACCGTCTCGGGCTCGAGCGACACCATGGTCGGGGCCGCGACCCAGTTCTACGCGACCCGCGTGCGCTTCTACGGGCGGCCGGTCACCACGGCGGCCCTCGTCGCCGAGAAGCGCAGCTTCGTCCAGCGCTGGCCCGAGCGGCGCTACGAGCCGCGGGCGATGCGCGCCGCCTGCGATGCCGAGACCTGCACGATCCGCGCGATCGTCGATTTCCGCACCGCCAATCCGGGGCGGGGCGCCGTCTCCAGCGGCGAGGCCGAGCTGATCCTGGAGGTGGGCTTCGCCGGCACGCGGCCTTACATCCTCGGCGAGACCGGTCGCGTCCTGCGGCGGAGCATCCAGGCCGGAACCCTGGCCGCCTCGCCCGGCAAGGCGTAAGAGCCCCGCAGCGCGGCCCGCCGCCCCGCGGCGGGCTCGGGCTTGCGAGGGGACTTGCAAGGGGACTTGCAGGGAAGCCCACGCGGGGGCGTGTCGTGGGATCGGTCCCGGTAGTCGGGCGTTCCGTGAGGCGCCCGCGGGCGGGCTCCGTCGGGAGGTGCGATCGGGCCTCCTTCGCGCCGCGCGTCGGTGATGCCGGGATCGGGTGAATGACGTCTTCAACGGTGGTGGAGAATCAGGAGGCGGAGCCGGCCCGGCCGGTCCTCGACAGTCCCGGCCGCCTCGCCCTGCGCGAGACGATCCGGGCCGAGATCGCGCGCGCGCGTCCGCGCCCCGTCGCGGTCCGGACCCTCGAATTGCTGGCCGAGGCCGCCTGCGCCCCCGACGAGGCCGGGACCGGCCTCCGCGTCCTCGACCGCCACGGGGCCGTGCGGCGGCGGGACGACACGTCCGAGCCGATGACCCTGGCGGACCTGGTCGCGGAGCTGCGCGCGCGCCATCCCGCCCTGTTCCTGCCGCCGGAGCGCGAGCCCGAACCGGCCCCGCGGACCGCCGATGAGGCCCGGGATTCGTCGCTGCTGAGCGGCGCCTACGAGATGAAGGCCGCCACCGCCCGCTTCGTCGGGACCCAGTCCGAGCGGGCGCGCTCCCTGGCCGAGCGCTCCTCCGAGCAGGGCCGCGTGCTGGCGCAGAACGCCGCCGGCCGGTTCGCCAGCCTGCGGACGAACCTGCGCGGCCGCTTCGCCCGCCCGGCGGGCGCGCCCGCCGACGCGGAGGCCGGGCCGGCCCCGGGTGCGGATCCGGCCGCGGCCTGGAACAGCGGCCCGGGACGGTTCGGGGAGACCCTGCGCGACGGCCTCGGCCGCCTGCGCGACCGCCTCGGCCCCGGGGGCGACGGGGTCGACGACGGCGCGCGCCGGCAGCGCCGCCTGCTCCTGGGCGCCGTCGCCGGCACCCTGGTGGCGGTGCTCGCCGCGGGGATCGTGCTGGACCGCTCCGCGCCCGAAACCGGGCGCCCCGCCCCGACAGCCTCCCGCACGGAGGCGCCGAACAACGCCGCGCCGAACACGCGGCCCGCGAACCCGCCCGCCTCGGCCCCCGACACGGTGACGCCGCCCCCGGAGACCGGCGGCGAGTCCGAGCCCGACGCGCCGCTGCCGCCGAACGCCGTGACTGGACAGGCCCAGGTGATCGATACCGCGACCCTGAAGGTCGGCGGCAAGCTCGTGCACCTGTTCGGCGTCGAGTGGGTCCGGGGCGGCCAGGCGGAGGAGCTGTCCCGGTACATCGGCAACCGGTCGGTGACCTGCCAGCCGGCCCCCGGCAGCGCGAACATGAACTGCCTCGTCGACGGGCGCGACCTCTCCGAGGTGGTGCTGTTCAACGGCGGCGGCCGCGCCTCCCCGGAGGCGAGTCCCGAGCTGGTCGCTGCCGAGGACCATGCCCGGAGCGAGCGGCTCGGCGTCTGGAAGCGCTAGCCGGATGCCGGCCGAACCGTTCGGCACGACGGCGGACGGCCGACCGGTCAACCGCCACACCCTGAGCCGGGGCAGCCTGCGCGTCGCCGTCATCGAGTACGGCGCGGCCGTCACGGCGCTCGAGGTGCCCGACCGCGCCGGCCGTCCGGCCAACGTCGTGCTCGGCCTCGACACCCTGGCGGGCTACGAGACCGTGAGCCCGAGCTTCGGGGCGATCGTCGGCCGCTACGCGAACCGCATCGCGGGCGGCCGGTTCAGCCTCGACGGGCACGGCTACCGCCTGCCGGTGAACGAGCCCCCCAACACGCTCCACGGCGGCCCGGAGAATTTCGGCCGGCGCCTGTGGCGGGCGGAGCTCTCCGACGCGACGCGCCTCGTCCTAGGCCGCCGCTCCCCGGACGGGGAGGAGGGGTTTCCCGGCACTCTCGACGTCCGCGTCACCTACAGCCTGCCCGAGGACGGCGTGCTGCGCGTCGACTACGCCGCGGTGACCGACCGGCCCACGGTCCTGAACCTCACGAACCACAGCTACTTCAACCTCGCCGGCGAGGGGGCGGGCAGCGTCCTCGGCCACGTCGTGCAGGTCGAGGCGGACGCCTTCGCGCCGACCGACGCGACCCAGATCCCCACCGGCGCGCTCCTGCCGGTCGCCGGGACGCCGTTCGACTTCCGCACGCCGCGGGCCCTGGAGGCGCGGATCCGCGCCGGAGACCCGCAGCTCACCTACGCCAAGGGCTACGACCACACCTTCGCGCTGCGCGGGGCCGCCGGCACGCTGCGGCCGGCCGCCAGCTGCGTCGATCCCGGGAGCGGGCGGCGGCTCGACGTCCGCACCACGCAGCCGGCGCTGCAGCTCTACAGCGGCAACAACCTCGACGGGCGGCTGATCGGCCCGTCCGGGCGGATCTACCGCCCGGGCGACGGCGTCTGCTTCGAGACGCAGGGCTTTCCCGACGCGCCGAACCAGCCGAGCTTCCCCTCCGCGGTCCTGCGGCCGGGCGAGACCTTCGCGGCCGCCACGGAGTTCCGGTTCTCGGTCGTGTGACGGCCGCACCGCGCGGGCCTCACGGCCCCGTCAGGGCGCGGAGCGCCCGGAACCCCCGCCCGGCCCGGTCCCGGCCGACCCGGCCTGACGGCGGGCCGGACCGGTCGTCCCCCGCGCGCTCAGGCCGCCGCGCGGTCGACCGCCCCCGGCGCCGGGATCGCGGCGGCCGGCGCGGCGGGATCGGGACGCCACGCCTCGCCGAGTGCCAGGAGAGCGGCCTTCACGGCGTCGAGCCGCGACGGCTCGCCCTCGGCCATGCCCTCGGCGGCGGCGACCTCCTTCAGGTACTCGTCCCAGGCCCAGCGCCGCAGGATCTCGCGCTTGCAGCTCGGCAGCAGCCGGGGATGATCGCGCACCGCGCCGGGGGTGTCGAACACCGCGGCCGGGTTGACCAGGGCGCGCTCCAGGTCGGGCAGGCGCGCGGCGACCGGCCCTCCGGCGGAGCGATCCCGCGCCGCCGGCACTTGCGGGCGCGCGGGTGTCGCCCGGGAGACCCGGTGCGCGCGCCAGCCCCGCCGGGTCCCCGGCGGGCGGCCGCCGGCCGGGTCCGGCTCGACCCGGTAGGCGAGGCCCTGGCGCTCGGCATAGGCCACCGCCTGCGCCCGCGTCGGGAACGTCAGCACCACCTCCGCGGCGAGGGTGTCGCGCCCGCCGGTCCAGCCCATCGGCGGCTCGCGCTCCGGCGGTGTCTCCCGGTCGAAGGTGAGAACCCACGTCGCGGCCCGGGCGCGCCCCGCCGGGCCGGGCGGGGTGTTGTGTCCGATTCCGATCGTCCAATCCTGCATGGTCGCCTCCCTGGAAGGGCTCGCTCAGCCGCCGAAGAGGCCGAGGCGCGCCGCCGATTGCACGCCGAAGCTCGCCGCGAAGGACAACAGGGCCGCGTCCCAGGCGGTCAGGTGCGGGGCGTTGGCCGGCGGCCCGGCCCGCGTGATCGCCGGGCCGAGCCACGCGAAGCCCGACAGGCTCAGCAGGGCGGCCAGCACCCAGGGCAGGGCGGGGGCCGGGCAGGGCGCCGCCAGGGCGAGGCACAGGACGGCGGACACGAGCCAGCGGCCCAGCACGGTGTCGTCGGTGGTCCGCACGGGCCATCCACGCCGGCGGCGCCGCGACCGGGACGGGATCCTGTGCCCACCCCGCAAGTCGAAGGTTGCCATCGCGCGCCTCCCCGGCTCAGTTCAGCAGGGGGTCCGGTCCGGTCGGACCGCGCCGCCAGCGGGGGGTGAACGCCGCCGGGAAGGGCGGCCTGCGCGGCGGCGGGGCTGCGGGCGGTGCCGAGCCCTCGTCGAGCGCCTGGAGTGCCTCCAGGATCGCGCTCAGCGGCACCGGCTCGGCCCGGCAGCCCGGCAGGCAGCGCAGCGTCGGGCAGGAATCGACCGCGCGGGCGTCCGAGGCCCAGGAGGCCAGGATCGCCCGCTTCTCGGCTCGCGACAGGCCGGGATAGCGCAGCACCTCCCGGGGATGCCGGAAGACGTCGCCCGGCGCCACGAAGGCCTCGAACGGCTCGACTGCCTGCGGCCTCAGGCTGGCGGCCGCCACCGGACCGAGGCGCCCGATCTCGGGATGGACGTGGTTCGTATCGATCGGCTGCATGCGACCCTCCTCATCGTGAGCAAAGGCTGGGGCGGCCGGCGGGCCCGGTCTGGCCCGCCGGCCGGCGCGTCATGCGTTCAGCTTCGCGGACGCGGCCGCCGTGAGTGCCGGTTCAGGGCCGGCTCACGGCCGGCTCAGTGCTTGGCGGCCGGCGCGCCGTTGATGGCGATGCGCCGGCGGCGCTCCGGCGCCTCGGCGGCGCGCGGCAGCGTCACGGTGAGGACGCCGTTGCGGAACGTCGCCTCGGCCCTGTCCTCCTCAACCGGCACCGGCAGGGCGATCGACCGCTCGAAGCGGCCGTAGCTGCGCTCGGAGTAGCCGCGATCCCTGTCGGTGGTCTCCGCGCGCTTCTCGCCCTTCAGGGTCAGGACGCCGTCCGCGATGAGCAGTTCGACGTCCGTCTCGTCGAGCCCGGGAAGCTCGGCGGAGACGCGCAGCGCACCGTCCGCCTCCGTCAGCTCGACATGGGGCCAGCCGAAGCCGCGGCCCGCGAGGCTCGGCGCGCCGCCGAACCCGCCGAACACGTCGTCGAACAGGCGGTTCATCTCCCGGTGCAGCGTCAGGAAGGGGCTGGCCGGCTCCCGCGACAGGGCGGTCGGCGCCGGGGCCGGGGTGCGGTTCCAGGGAATCAGATCTCTCACGCTCATGGTCCTCGCTCCATCGAGTGCGGTGCAGTCGTGGGAACGGGCCCGCGGGTCCGCGGACCCGTGAGGGATGTCATCCGTGTCGACGCGGGTGCCCGGGCGCGCCGCCCGGGTCACCGATCAGGCGGCCTCGGCCTCGCGGGTGATCTGCGCCGGGGCGTTGTCCTGTCCGGACGCGGCCGTCGTGCCGCCGATGGCGATGCGGCGCGGCTTCAGCGCCTCCGGCACCTCGCGCTTCAGCGCGACGGTGAGCAGGCCGTTCTCCAGGGACGCGCCCACGACCTTCACGTGCTCGGCCAGATTGAAGGTCTGGCGGAAGGTGCGGGCCGCGATGCCGCGATGGAGGTAGTGCTTCTCACTCTCCTGGGCGGCCTTCTGACCCGAGACGAGGAGCGTGGTGTCCTGCTGGGTCAGCTCGATCTCGTCGGCCGTGAAGCCCGCGACCGCCATGGTGATGCGGTACTGGTCCTCCGCCACCTTCTCGATGTTGTAGGGCGGCCAGGCGGCCGACGGCTCGACGCGGTCGGCCTGGTTGAGCAGCTCGAACAGGCGGTCGAAGCCGATGGACGACCGGAACAGGGGCGAAACGTCGTAAGTCCTCATAACCACATCCTCCGACGAGCAACGTGACTACAAGCGACGCCGGACACCGTGCCCGGCGCCCTCAGAGCGAGCCCGTTTCCAGGCCTCGCACGCGCGTAACGTGCGGGTGAGGGGCCGGTTCCGCGCCGGGCGAAAGTTTTTCGGGTCGGGCGGGCGTGGTCGCGTACGGCGACGGCCCCGTGCGGCCGCTCTCGCTGAGCTCCGGGCTGCACCGGCTCGGTAGGCTCGCCCGTCAGGTGAGCGCGCGGGTCCCCTCTCCCGTGCGGGAGAGGGACAGGGTGAGGGACGCGAACGGGCAGAAGAGGGCGCGCCCTGCTCGGCGCATCAGACGCGTGGCCTATCGGGCGCCGTCTCCTCCCTCACCCCAGCCCTCTCCCGCCCGGGAGAGGGGGCAGGTCGCGCTCCGTCACAGACCGCGCCTCGAACCTGTGGAGGCCGCGGGGGAGGGGGCTGCCGCGGACGCGACAGGCCCGCGCTCTCAGCCGACCGCCTCCTCGACGAGGATCTCGCGCTTGCCGGCGTGGTTGGCCGGCCCGACGATGCCCTCGATCTCCATCCGCTCCATGAGCGAGGCGGCGCGGTTGTAGCCGATCTGCAGGCGGCGCTGGATGTAGCTGGTCGACGCCTTCTGGTCGCGCAGCACCACCTGCACGGCCTGATCGTAGAGGTCGCCGCCGGCCTCGCCGAAGGAGCCCTGGTCGAACACCGCGCCGTCGAGCTCGAGCTCCGCGGCACCGGCCTTGCCCTTCGCGCCCTTCTCGGCCGCGCCCTCCTCGTCGTCGGCCGTGACGGCGTCGAGGTAGCTGGGGCGGCCCTGGCGCTTGAGGTGGGCGACCACGCTCTCGACCTCGCTGTCCGAGCAGAACGGCCCGTGCACCCGCGTCGTGCGCCCGCCGCCGGCCATGAACAGCATGTCGCCCTGGCCCAGAAGCTGCTCGGCGCCCATCTCGCCCAGGATCGTGCGGCTGTCGATCTTGCTCGTCACCTGGAAGCTGATCCGGGTCGGGAAGTTCGCCTTGATCGTGCCGGTGATCACGTCAACCGACGGCCGCTGCGTCGCCATGATCAGGTGGATGCCCGCCGCGCGCGCCATCTGCGCCAGCCGCTGGATCGCCCCCTCGATGTCCTTGCCGGCCACCATCATCAGGTCGGCCATCTCGTCCACCACGATCACGATGTACGGCAGCGGCGCCAGGTCCATCGCCTCGTCCTCGTACACAGCCTCGCCGGTGTGGCGGTCGAAGCCGGTCTGCACGGTCCGGGTCAGCACCTCGCCGCGCGCCGCCGCCTCGGCGACCCGGGCGTTGTAGCCGTCGATGTTGCGCACCGCGATCTTGGCCATCTTCTTGTAGCGCTCCTCCATCTCGCGCACGGCCCACTTGAGGGCGATCACCGCCTTCTTGGGGTCGGTGACGACCGGGGAGAGCAGGTGCGGGATGCCGTCGTAGACCGACAGCTCCAGCATCTTCGGATCGACCATGATCAGGCGGCACTCTTCCGGCTTCAGCCGGTAGAGCAGGCTGAGGATCATGGTGTTGATCGCCACCGACTTGCCCGAGCCGGTGGTGCCGGCGACCAAGAGGTGGGGCATGCGCGCGAGGTCGGCGATGATCGGCTCGCCGCCGATGTTCTTCCCTAAGCACAGCGCCAGCTTGTGCTTGCTCTCGGCGAAATCCGTCGAGGCCAGGAGCTCGCGCAGGTACACCGTCTCGCGCTTGGCGTTCGGCAGCTCGATGCCGATGGCGTTCCGGCCGGGCACGACCGCGACGCGGGCCGAGACCGCCGACATCGACCGGGCGATGTCGTCGGCCAGCGCGATCACGCGGCTGGACTTAGTGCCCGGCGCGGGCTCGAGCTCGTACAGGGTGACGACCGGGCCCGGCCGCACCGCCAGGATGTCGCCGCGCACCCCGAAATCGCCGAGCGTCGCCTCCAGCAGCGTGGCGTTCTGCTCCAGGGCATCGGCCGAGATCAGGCTCGCCTGGGACGGGCCGCGGGGGGCCGCCAGCAGGTCGAGGGCGGGCAGGGCGTAATCCTCGGGCCGGACGGGCGGCGCGGGCGCGCGGCGGGCCGGCACGGGCGCGGCGGGCGGCGGCGCCACCCGGGACGCGGTCGGCTCGGCCCGCGGCGGGACCGGGCGCTGCGGCGCCTCGAACGCCTCAGGATCGTCCTCCGCGTCGTCCCGCGGCGGCGCGGCGCGGCGGGTCGGCGCTGCGGGGGAGTCCTCGGACGCGTCGAAGACGGGCTCGCGCCGGCTCGCGCCGGCCTGCCGCCCCTCGGGCAGGTGCTCGGCCCAGGGGAGATCGGCGTCCGTGAAAGCGCGGCGGGCCGCGAGGGCGGGCGACGCGCCGTCGATCGGCTCGGCCCGGCCGGCGCGCCACGCGGCGATCCGGTCGGCCGCGGCGCCGCGCAGGCCCATCAGCCCCTGCGCCAGGGCGCCGACACCCACGAGGCCGAGGCTCGGCTCGTCGGCATCCTCGCGCTCGTCGCGGCCCGAATCCCGCCCGCGCGCCGGCGCGCGCCGGACCGGGTAGGGATCGTCGTGCAGGCTGTCCTCCTCGACGGCGCCGAATCGGCAGGCGCCGGTCAGGCTGAGGATCGCCACCGCGGCGTAGCCGAAGCCGACCAGGTGGGCCGCCGCCGACGAGACCGCGCCGACGATCACCCGCGCCATCGACAGCAGGCCGTCGCCGGCCACGCCGCCGAGGCCCGTGGGCAGCGGCCAGCGGGTCGTCGGCGGGAGCGCGCTCGCCACCGCGCTGGCCGCGCAGAAGCCGATGATCCAGAGGGCGATGCGCAGCCCGCCCTCGGGCAGGTTGCGCTCCCGCATCAGCCGGATGCCCCAGAGGACCGGCGGCAGCACGAAGGCCAGGGAACCCAGGCCCAGGATCTGCATGGCGAGGTCGGCCACGACGGCGCCCGGCTGGCCGAGGACGTTGTGGGCGGCGTGGTCGGTGGCGTGGTTGAGGCTCGGGTCGTCGATCGACCACGTGGCCAGCGCCACGGTCAGCGCGACCGCGCCGGTGAACAGCACGAAGCCGCCGAGCTCCGTCAGGCGCTTGCCCAGGAAGGGGCGCACGCTGTCGACGAAAGTTTCGTAGGGCGATGCGGGACGGCGAAGCGAGCGCATGCGGGACCGGACGCGAAACGGGAACTTACCCCCGAGGCTAGGCACGAGCGCCTTAACGACCCGCTAAGGTTGAGGAAGGCTGACCGGCCGCCGGTCGGCCATCCCCGGGCCGGCGCGCGGTCGTCCGGGAGGATGCAAAAGCCGCCCCGCTGTGGCACAGGAGCGGCCATGAATATCGACGGCCAGCCCTACCGCACGATCTTCCCGGACCCGGACGGCGTCAGCGTCCAGGTGATCGACCAGACCCGCCTGCCCTTCGCGTTCGAGCTGAAGCGCCTCGCCACGCTGGAGGACGCCGCGGTGGCGATCCGCACGATGATCGTGCGGGGCGCGCCCCTGATCGGCGTCACGGCCGCCTACGGGATGGCGCTCGCCATGCGCGCCGACGCCTCGCACGACGGGATCGACCGGGCGGTGGCGACCCTCGCGGCGACGCGCCCGACCGCGATCAACCTGCGCTGGGCGCTCGACCGGGTCTCCGCCAACCTGCGCCAGATCGCGCCGGACGAGCGCTTCGCCCGCGCCTTCGCGGAGGCCGGCCGCATCGCCGAGGAGGACGTGGCGAGCTGCCGCTCGATCGGCGCCCACGGCGGTCAGATCATCGCCGACCTCCACGCGGCCCGGGGCGGCGACCGGCCGATCACCGTGCTGACCCACTGCAACGCCGGCTGGCTGGCCACGGTGGACTGGGGCACGGCGCTCGCGCCGATCTACGCCGCCCACGAGCGGGGCGTGCCGGTCCACGTCCTGGTCGACGAGACCCGGCCGCGCAGCCAGGGCGCCGCGCTCACGGCCTTCGAGCTGAACGGCCACGGCGTGCCGCACACGGTCATCGCCGACAATGCCGGCGGCCACCTCATGCAGCACGGCGGCGTCGATCTCTGCATCGTCGGCTCGGACCGGACCACGGCGAGCGGCGACGTCTGCAACAAGATCGGCACCTACCTGAAGGCGCTGGCGGCCCACGACAACGGCGTGCCGTTCTACGCCGCCCTGCCGTTCTCGACCATCGACTGGACCCTCGACGACGGGGTGAAGGAGATCCCGATCGAGGAGCGCGACGGGCGCGAGGTCACCCACATGACCGGCCGGTTGCCCGACGGCGGCTTCGCCACGATCGAGGTCGTCTCCCCCGGCAGCCCGGTGGCCAACCCCGCCTTCGACGTGACGCCGTCGCGCCTCGTGACCGGGATCATCACCGAGCGCGGCATCTGCGCGGCGAGCCGCGAGGGCCTGTACGGGCTCTACCCGGAGCGCCGCCGGGCGGCGTGAGGGCGGATCTCCGCGCGGTCACGGCCGCCCGGCGCAGTATCCGGGTCTTCCCGAACGCGGTGTGACCGAAAAGGCAGCCTCGGGGGCAATTCGCGCCCCGTATCCGCGCGGCCGCTTTCGCGGCTCGACGGTGTTCGGCAGAACGGATGCCGGAGCGCCGTGGAGAAGAACAAATCTCGACGGCGGACGGACTGATTATCCCAGTCCGATCTCGACACCTTCGAGGTGGCCGCGATGGCGAAATTTCATTTCGTCGAGGATTACGAGGCGTACGTCCGCCAGCTGATGCGCGACCTGCCCCTGGACGAGGCGATGAGCGTGGCGGTGGGCGGCGACTACGACCGCATCGGCGCGATCGAGTGCGAGATCCTCCACCATTTCGGGCTCCGGGACGGCCAGTCCGTGGTCGATTTCGGGTGCGGCTCCGGGCGCCTGGCGGTTCACCTCGCCCGCACCGGCACCGTCGCGTATCTGGGCCTCGACGTCGTCCAGGACCTGCTGGACTACGCCAAGCGCCGCTGTCCCAGGGACTACCGCTTCGCCCGGAACACCGCGCTGTCGCTGCCGGTCGCCGACGGCAGCGTCGACCTCGTCTCGGCCTTCAGCGTGTTCACGCATCTCCTGCACACGGAGTGCTACATCTACCTGGAGGAGATGCACCGCGCCCTCAGGCCCGGGGGCCGCGTCGTGGCCTCGTTCCTCGAGTTCAGCATGGCCTCGCACTGGGGCGTCTTCACCAAGACCGTCGGCGAGCAGCGCACCAGCACGGTGCCGCACCTCAACACGTTCATCGAGCGCAGCGTCTGGCAGACCTGGGCCGACCATATCGGCTTCGACAGCGTGACGTTCCTCGACGGGACGGCGGCGCCGTGGCCCTCGGGGGTCTATCTGGGCCAGTCCCTCGCGGTGCTCGGCAAGGCGCCGGCCTGAGGCCCGCTCACGGCTCCCACTGGTGGAAGACCGCGCTGTCGAAGGCGAAAACCGCCTCGCCGCGCTGGTTCACGCCGGTGTTGCGCGCGAAGGCCAGCCCCCAGCCGGGCCGCGACGCCGAGGCGCGCTTGTCGGTGAGCTTGGCGCTGAACCGGACCGTGTCGCCCGCGTAGACCGGCTTCAGCCAGCGCAGGTTCTTGAACCCGGGGGAGGGCCCCGCCTCCGGGACCGGCCCGCGGGCGGCCGTGTAGGCGGCATCCCGGGCGCGGGTCGTGAGCATGCGGTTCATGTAGGCGGCGGTCGTGTGCCAGCCGGAGGCGCAGAGGCCGCCGAAATGGCTGCGCTTGGCCGCGTCGTGGTCGAGGTGGAAGGCCTGCGGGTCGTAGGCCCGCGCGAAGGCCACGATCGCCTCGGCGCTGAACGGGTAGGCGCCCAGCTCCCGGACGGCGCCGATCTCGGCGTCCCGCAGGAACGGCAGGATCTCGGCATCCTCCGGCTCGGTGACCGGCCCCGGCACGCCGATCTCGACCGGCCGCGGGGGCAGGGGGTCGGTGCCGCGGCGGGCCAGCATGAAGGTGAAGCGCTGGGTCAGCACGGTCTCGCCGCGCTGGTTGGCGAGGGCGACCTCGGCGGTCAGGAAGCCGAGGCCCGGCTTCGAGGCCGAGTCGCGCAGGCCCGCGACCCGGAAGGTCAGCGTCAGGGCGTCCCCCGGCAGGACCGGCGCGAGCCACCGCAGCTCGTCGATGCCGGGCGCGCCCAGCGACGAGCCGCCCTTGAACGGCCCCTGCTGGAGCAGGCGCATGCCCAGGGCCGCCGTGTGCCAGCCCGAGCCGATCAGCCGGCCCGCGAAGGTCGTCTCCGCCGCCGCCTCGTCGAGGTGGAAGGGCTGGAAGTCGAAATCCTTCGCGAAGCCCACGATGTCGTCGCGGGTCACCGTCAGCGGCGCCCCGACGATCACGTCGCCGACGGAGAAGTCTTCGAGGGCGGGATCGGGCATGGCGGGCTCGTCTCGTTGATCGGCGGGGTGGGCGATCGGGATCGCCGTCTTTGCGAGCGGAGCGAAGCAATCCAGGCGGCGCCGCGCTCACCGATGTCGCGCTGCCCTGGGTTGCTTCGCTCCGCTCGCAAGGACGCAGCGCCGCCCAGGGCTGAGCGCGACCCGAGCTTTACGTGGCGAAGCGGAAATGCAGCACGTCGCCGTCCTGCACCACGTAGTCCTTGCCCTCCAGCCGGAGCTTGCCGGCGTCCCGAGCCCCGGCCTCGCCGTTGAGCGTCGTGTAGTCCTTGAACGCGATGGTCTCCGCGCGGATGAAGCCCTTCTCGAAATCCGAGTGGATCACCCCGGCCGCCCCGGGGGCGCGGGTGCCCTTGGTGATCGTCCAGGCGCGGGCCTCCTTGGGGCCGACCGTGAAGTAGGTGACGAGGCCGAGCAGGTCGTAGCCGGCGCGGATCACCCGGTTGAGGCCCGGCTCGGTGAGGCCCACCGCCTCCAGGAACTCGGCCTGGTCGGCCTCCGGCATCACGGCGATCTCGCTCTCGATCTTGGCCGAGACCACCACCGCCACGGCGCCCTCTGCCTTGGCGCGGGCGAAGACCGCGTCCGAGTAGGCGTTGCCCTTGTCGGCGTCGCCCTCGTCGACGTTGCAGACGTAGAGGACGGGCTTGGCCGTCATCAGGCCGAGCGACTGGAACAGCTTCTCCTCGTCGGGCTTGCGCTCCACGAGGCGGGCGGGCTTGCCCTCGCGCAGCAGCGGCAGGGCGCGGTTGACGAGGTCGAGGGTCTCCTTGGCCTCCTTGTCGGCGCCTTTGGCCTTCTTCTCCAGCGCCTGGGCGCGGCGCTCCAGGCTGTCGAGGTCGGCGAGCATCAGCTCGGTCTCGATGGTCTCGATGTCGGCGGCCGGATCGACCTTGCCCTCCACGTGGGTGACGTCGCCGTCCGTGAAGCAGCGGACCACGTGGGCGATCGCGTCGACCTCGCGGATATTGGCCAGGAACTGGTTGCCCAGGCCCTCGCCCTTGGAGGCGCCGCGCACGAGGCCGGCGATGTCCACGAAGGTCAGCCGCGTCGGGATGATCTCCTTCGAGGAGGCGATCCGGGCGAGGTCATTCAGCCGCGGATCGGGCACCGCCACCTCGCCGACATTCGGTTCGATGGTGCAGAACGGGTAGTTCGCCGCCTGGGCGGCCGCCGTCTGCGTCAGCGCGTTGAAGAGGGTCGACTTGCCGACGTTCGGCAGGCCGACGATGCCGCATTTGAAGCCCATGGGTCAGTTCCGTCGCAGCGCGTCGTCGGGCGACGCGCGGAATGGGTTGAAGAGAATCGGGCCCGCGAACACAACGCCGCGCGCCCCGTCCTCGGTCGAGCGCGCGCGGCACCGACGCGCCGGGCCGCGGCCGCCGGGAGGCAATCGAACCGCCGACAGCCGGGCGCGACGCGCACCGCCTTCATCGGACCCTCTCGCCCGCCCCGATATCCCGTCCCCGTGTGGGCGTGTCAATTTCTGGCGCCCAGCGTCTTCACGTCGTCCCAGCCGCGGCCGGCCATGGCGAGGTGGACCTTGTTCTGGAAGCTCGCGTCCTCGCCCGCGGCGAGCAGGGCGGCGTGGTCGGCCACGGCCCGGCAGAGATCCTCGACCCAGGGCAGCTCGGCCTTGCCGAAATCGTTGAGCACGTAGGCATGGACCAGCGCCTTGTCGCCGGGATGGCCGATGCCGAGCCGCACCCGGCGGTAGTCGTTGCCGCACTGCGCGGTGATCGAGCGCAGGCCGTTATGGCCGGCATTGCCGCCGCCGAGCTTCACCCGGAGCTTGGCGGGGGCGAGGTCGAGCTCGTCGTGCAGCACGATCACGTCGGCCAGCGGGATCTTGTAGAAGCGCTGCGCCTCCGAGACCGCGCGGCCGGACTCGTTCATGAAGGTCGAGGGCTTCAGGAGGATCGCCCGCTCCGGGCCGAGCACCACCTCGGCGGCCTCGCCCTGGAAGCGGTGGCGGAACGGGCTCGCCCGGTGCTGGCGGGCGATCGCGTCGACGGCGAGGAAGCCGATATTGTGGCGGTTGCCCGCGTAGCGCGCGCCCGGGTTTCCGAGGCCGACGATCAGCCGCATGGTCTGCATCCCTTTCAGGCCGCGGTCTGTGCCACGCTTCGGCGCGCGGCGCATCCCCGGCCACGTCCGGGGCGGTCCCCGGCTCTCGGCCCCGCGGCGCATCCTCCCGTGCGCCAGCGCACGGCGGCGGGCGAACCCGGGGCAGAGTATCGCCGTTGAGAGGTCACATTCGGCCAAGCAAAGCCGGAGCGATCAAGACCGCCGACCAGCACAGCGCGACGACGATCTTCCTCACTCGACACGGTTGACCGGATGGCTTCCCGTTGAAGTCATACGAAGACACTCGGAGATCACCATGACCGTTCGCATGCTCGCTGCCGCCGCCCTGGTCGCCGCGGTCGCCACGCCCGCCCTCGCGCAGGGCCTGGACTCGAAGCACTCGCCCTACCCGGCCTCGGCCTATTCGGGCTGGGTCGGCAACGCCCCCGTCCTGTACCGGGACGCCGCCGGTCCCGCGCGGGCGGCCGCCTACCGCTACAGCGGCCCGCATGCCGGCGGCCCGGCCAACGCCCTGCCGCGGTACTGACTGGAGACCGGGCCCCGGTGAGCGCCGCGGGCCCGGCCGCCGGCGGCGCTCAGGATGCCGTCCCTCAGGACGGCAGGACGGGCTGGCCGGTCCGCGCGTCGGTCCCGTGGCCGGAAGCCGGGGCGACGTCCTCGGCCACCGTCGCGGCCCGGATCTCCCCGGGCCGCAGGGTTCCGACCAGGAGATCGACCTGACTGACGAGGCGCACGAGCGACTGCCCGCGATCCAGCGCCGGCCGCTCGGGCACGGGCCTGTCCGCGCCCAGGGCCGCCAGGGTCGCGGTGATCCAGGCCCGCCAGGGTTCCGCCTCGGGGGCGGCCGCCTCCGGGGCGTGCCGCAGGACGATGAGCCGGGCGCTGATCCGGCGCAGGGTCGCGTCGGCCACCAGGGCGGATTCCACCTCCGGGTGGCTGCCGGCCCGGGGCTGCTGCAGGGCGCGGGAGAGCGCCGCCTCCAGATCGTTGAGGGCGAGGCCGGCCTCGCGGCTCTGCGCCGCGATCGCGGCCTCGCGGCCCTCGCCGGGCGGCGCGCGGAGTACCGCCTCGGCGAGGCCGGCCTGGGCCTTGAGCGCCCGGCGCAGTTCCTGCCGGACCTGATCGGGCTCCCAGATCGGCCAGAGCACCAGGCAGCTCGCCACCGCGATCACGCCGCCCAGCACCGTGAAGCCGCCCCGCATGGCGACGATCTCCCAGGAGCTGTGGCCGGGCTCCAGCAACTCGACGAGCAGCACCACGAGGGGCGTCAGGCAGGTGACGAAGAAGCCGTAGGAGATCTGGCGCGCCGCGAAGCCCACGATGCTGAGCACCAGGATCAGCCCGGCCTCCGCCAGCGGGCTCGTGGCGTAGTAGGCGAGCACGGCGCCCACGAGGCCGCCCAGCACCGTGCCGCCGATCCGCTCCAGCGCCCGCTGCCACGTCGCCGCGTAGAAGGGCTGCATGGTGAGCACCACGGTCATCACCAGCCAGTGCGTGAAGGCGCCCGCGTAGGTCAGGGTGGCGGCGAGCGCCGGCGCCGCGACCGCGCTCGCCCGCAGGGCGTGCCGCAGGTTGGGCGAGGCCAGGGTGAAGTTCTGCGCCAGCGGCCCGACGTAGCGGGTCCAGCGGTCGAGGCTGCCGCCCTCCGTGATCGTGCCGCCCGGCCGGTAGCCCTCCGGCGTCGACAGCTTGGCGCCGATCCGCACGCGCCCGACGATCCTGTCGGCGAGGCGGGCCAGGGTCGGGTCCTCCGACAGGCCCTCGGCCACCCGGGCGATGGAGTGCTCCAGGCGGGCGAGGTCGAGGTTGACGTCGTCGCGGATCGCCCGGGCGATGGTCACCAGCAGGGGGCGCAGGCGCCGCAGGAAGACCTTGGCCAGCGCCCGGCGGCGCGCGTCGGGGCGGCTGTCGATCAGTTCGCCCACGGCGATCAGCGCGGCGAAGATCTGCTCGGCGCTCTCCAGGCGCAGCAGGGCCTGGGCGGTGCGGTCCGAGACCCGCTCGCGGGAGCGGGCGAGGTCGAGGATCATGGTCCGGGCGGTCTCGATGCTCGCCCGCACGCCGCGGCGGTGGCCCCGCGCGTGGCCGTCGAAGGCGGCCGTGTCGGGCTCCGGCAGGGCGACGAGCCGCTCGAGGTCGCCGCAGAGCCGGGCGAGATTGTGCCAGACCTCCGCCACCGCCCGGTGGGCCGGCCGGTACGGGTGCAGCCGCCAGATGACCAGGGCGAGGAAGGTCGCCCAGAGACCGCCGGCCGCGAACATCGCCGCGGTGACGGCCGCCTGCGCGACGTCGAGCGGCCGGTCGAGGGCGATGCACAGCACCACCACGAGCACGTTGCCGGCCGACTGGGCCTGCACGCTCCAGACGCGCGCGTACGAGCAGGCGAAGATCAGCGCGCAGGCGACCGGGACGACCACCGGCAGGCCGAGGGGCTGGATCAGGCCGAGGCCGGCCCAGAGCAGGCCGCCGAGGAACGAGAAGGCGGTGAGGACGCGCAGGCGCGCGCGCATCGGGCCGCCGTTGTCGCAGAAGCAGGCGAGGTTGGCGGCGAGCGCCATGGTCAGCAGCGGCGACCACTGGATCCAGATGTTGAGGAGGATGACGACGCCGAACGCGAAGGCGGCGCGCACGCCCTCCACGAGCCGCACGTTCCGGAGGTCGAGGCCCGTGGGCAGGCGCCGCAGGTCGCCGCCCGGCCGGCTCAGGCTGCCCCGGCCGGCGGCGAGGCGGCGCCGGAGACGTCCGGGGGGCGAGGCTGTGGGACTCGGCGCGGTCAAGCTCGGTCTCCCGACGGGGGCGCGGCGCCCCGGCATGAACCGCGCTCCGGCCTGACCGGATCCGCGGCGGCGCGCAACCCCGGCCCGCGGCCGGCGCGGGCGCGCGGGGCGCGTCCCGAGCGTCGCCGCCGGACATCCACGGCACATCCTCCCCACATCCGCGGCCCGATCGGGGATGCCGCGCCGGTCCTCGCCCCGCGCGCTTGACCCTCGGGCGAGCCCGTGGCTTCTGGGGCCGCCTGGCCTCCAGACTCCGTAGCTCAGCTGGATAGAGCAGCCGCCTTCTAACAGTTAATTCGTACTATCGCGGCATTTCACCCAATTCGACCCGGCTTCTCCAACGTAAGCGAAATTCGCTTCTCGTCTGCAATAGCCAGCCCGACGCGCGCTTCTCTCACTGCCGTAAAACGCTGAGAAGCCAGAGTGATCGCCGCGTTGCCATGTAACGGTAACCGCGGCCGGAACCACAGACCAGATATGGACACGCACCTCGTCCTTCATCCAGAAGCTGCTAGTTACGTTTTCAAGCGGACGTCCGTCCTTGAGCCCGTTCCGGCCGCAACAAGTGGGAACCGACCCACGCCCTCCGCCTTTGAGCAGGCGTGTAGGCTCCCTTACAACCCATAATGGGGGTGCTCAGGCCCGGCAGCGTTCCTCTATTATAATGACCTTTTGAGTGCTCTTGAGGTCGCTTATAACGAAAAACAATGCTTGCATTGACGTCCAGAAAGCTGGCGCTTTGCTTCACAAGCGCAACTATTTATCCGGTTCGTGCCAAAAAAACCGAAACACATGCAATAAAAGGTAGGACGGCTTGCCAGACCCATCGACACAGAACAATCACGTGGACACCAAAGTTGGATGCCGGTTCAGCAACCCTTACGAAGCGCTCTTCAATCGGCTGGGCTGATTTGACTCTAAAAACTGCACTCGAATATATGATGAGGAATTATATATATTCCTTTTATCATGCATACTAAAGCTATGCGCCGTCGTAACCATCTGTAGGCAATGGTCAAATTTCATCCAAACGCAACTCGCCTTAATGATAGGCCACGCCACCCGCCACGCAAGTTTCGTGATGGTGCGCTGTCGGTCGCCTGCATATTCCTCTATTCGATCGAAGTTCGATGGCGCTGAGAAGGATGCCAACGAGAGACTCTTAAGAGTGCATCGGCAAGATGACTGAAGACTGTCCAGAATGCGGCGCTACCCTTCGATGGGATGCTCATACCTGCATATCATGTGGTGCTGTCCCTGCTCCACCCAATGTGCGATTTGCAGAGCGCGCCATTGAAGCCGCCGCTCTTTCGCTGAGCTGGGCGAGAGCGTTAGAACTCGCATCTAGCAATAAGGCAACGGCCGAGGTCGAGCGATTAGATCATCTCGCGAAACATTCAAAAATGGTGATAAATAGAAAACTGAGAGCACTCTCCGAATGGATCAATAGCGATGATGAACTTTACGTCAATTTTTATAAGCTGAGGGAGAGAGGACTAGAATACGAGGATAACGTATACAATCGGCAAAGGGTGTCAGCCGAAAATACAATCAGTCCCAATTTTTTTGACCAACTTGTAGTTGGGGCGCTGACCATCGATGGTCGCGGCATGACCTATTATGGCGAATATACTATTTTAATACGCCAGGACAGGATTGCATCAAGGGCAAGTGTTTTTTGGGAGAACCCATTCATTTTTAACAAAAATCACAGCATCATTTCAGGCGAAGATCCTCCAGTAGGATATCGTGCTCCATGGGGGGAGCGTAACAAGATAGTGGTCGCGAAATTAGCTGGCGATGTAAAGCCGGGCGATGGCGATGCTGCCCTAGCTGCCCTGGTGATGGGACCAGATAGAGCCGCTAAAGACTGCGACTTCGTTGAAGTACATGTCCACAAACACATCCATGCGAATGAAATTGAGGCCGTGATCGCTCCGAGCGAAATCCCAGCAGATGATGAGGATGCCTGGGAGTTCCTTCGCGATAAGCTGGCGACGAAGAGCATCAAATGCTAGGATGGGCTTATGAAAGCGCTTGTATCCGGCCAGGCAGGCTTGGCGGTCGTTCTCGGTGATACTCCCGAGTTCAGGCCTGTTGGATCTGACCCGTATCCCGCCAACGACGAGGCAATTTTCCGGGCCCTGGAGGGATTCTCAGACATCAAAGAAATTATTGTTCCGGATGACGACGTCCGGAAATTGGACTCCATAGTGACCAAAGCCTGGGCAGAAGATAAAGCGATCTATCAGCTCTACATGCTTTTCGACATGAGTGGCACGAACACAAAACTCGAAAATTCGATAGTAGACAAGTTTAGGTCGATATTAACCCAATATGAGGTCGCCGGGGCAATCGGCGAGTGGCTCTCTGGCGTAAATCTAGGCCCAAAATACATTGAGAGAGCCAAATACATCGCTGCGAAATATCCTGACTTGAACTTCGTTATAACGCATCTGTACCCAGGGTTGGACGTACGTAATTTGTCCCCTGAGGGTTTGGCAGGACAAAATAGTAAAATTTCACAACATAAAACAAAGCCTCTCCGCACACGGGCAGTGGAAAATAGATATTTACCTCGGCGTGCTGATGATAGACCTGACACTTGGGAGGAAAGGAGGGCACTTCAAATCTTGATGCCGATTATCCAGCAAGCCAGATTGCCCCGTCTGGGTGTCCCTAGCGCAAGGGTTAATCTGAAGGCTAGTCGATTTGGCTTCCACGGTAAAAAATCCAGACGATCCAGTTTTCAATATATTTTGCAGCTAACAGCGGCGATCAATCGAGCGATTTACAAAGAACGTCTCGACAGCGTCAAGCCTTATACTACTGGAGAAGTCTCGAGAATGGTTAGACAACGGCATATGCATGGCGAAAGCGTCAAGGCGGAGGATCCAATAATCAAGAAGCGGCTTCAGCAGGGGCACTTGTATCAAAAAAATAATTGATCAGAGTTATATCTCGGCAGATTGATGCTCGGTGGCGAAATGCTACTTCGGTACGGCGTACCGTCGACGCTAGTGGTCAGCGGCGGCTTCCAGAAAAACAAAGTCATTAATCTGTTTTATTAAATTTAGAGCGTTGGCAAACGGCGACGGTAAGCGCTTGTTGGCAAGCGCCTTGCGGGATAAGATCCTGGACCTGGATACAGTGCTGTCGCGAAGGCCCGTATCCGCCCTATGTCTGGACCTACGATCTCGCCCCATATCCTCTTAGCCGGCACGCGTCGCTCGTGGACGCGCGAGGACAAGCGAGCAATCCTCGATGAGGCGGAGAGCACCACCGCCTCGGTCTCGTCCGTAGCGCGTCGCCATGGCCTGACGGCCTCGCTCCTCTTCCGCTGGCGGCGCGAGGCCTGGGACGAAGAGCGCGCAACCTCCTTGCCGGTTCAGCCCGCGTTCGTTCCGCTCGCACTGCCGGCGCCGCCGAGATCGCCGGCGTGTGACCAGGGTCTGCCGGGCTGCGCCATCGAGGTGGAACTGGCCGACGGTCATCGGCTCCGTGCCCAGGCCTGGGCTGATCCAGCCCTGGCGCGAGACCTTCTCGCGGCGTTGCTGGATCGATGATCCCCGTTCCCACGGGCTCGCGCGTGTGGCTGGCTACCGGTCACCCGGACATGAGGAAGGGCTTCGACGGGCTCGCCGCGCTGGTGCAGGACCACCTGCACCGCGATCCGTTCTCCGGTCAGGTTTTCGTGTTCCGCGGCCGTGCGGGGCGGCTGATCAAGGTCCTGTGGTGGGACGGCCAGGGGTTGTGCCTGTTCTCGAAGCGGCTGGAGAAGGGCTGCTTCGTCTAGCCGGGGATGGCTGGGGCCGCGGCGGCGCTCTCCCCGGCCCAAGTCGCGATGCTGCTGGAGGGGATCGACTGGCGGGCACCCGAGCGTACGGACCGGCCGCGCATTTCGGGCTGAGGGAAGGGGCTGGCGGAGCCATCGTGGGCAAGCTGAGCTATTGGCATGGCTCTCGATCCTGCCTCGTTGCCGGATGATGTGGATGCGCTCAAACGCATGATCGTCGGCATGGCGAGGGACGCCGTTCATGCCAACACACTGATCGAGAAGCTCTGCGGCGAACTCGCAAGGTTGAAGCGGGCGCAGCTCGGCGTCTCGTCCGAGAAGCTGCAAACCCGCGTCGAGCAGCTCGAACTCGTCATCGAGGCCCTGGAGGTCGACGAGGCCGAGCGCCTCGCGGCAGCTCCGGTAGTCGCCGAGGCGGTCGAGGCGGCAAGCCGAGGGCCGGGGCGCCGCCCCTTGCCCGATCATCTGCCGCGCGAGACCGTTGCTCATCCCGGCCCCTGCGCCTGCCCGGCCTGCGGCGGTCGCCTGCGCCGGATCGGCGAGGACGTGACGGAGAGCCTCGATTACGTGCCGGGCCGCTTCAAGGTGGTGCGGCACGTGCGCGAGGCCTTCTCCTGCCGAGCCTGCGAGACCGTGGTGCAGGCTCCCGCGCCCTACCACGCCATCGCCCGCGGCCGTGCCGGCCCCGGGCTGCTCGCGCATATCGCCGTGGCGAAGTTCGACGATCACCTGCCCCTGTATCTTCAGGACGAGATCTATGCGCGGGACGGCGTCACGTTGCAGACCTCGACCCTGTCCGGCTGGATGGGCGCCACGGCCGCCGCGCTGGCCCCGCTGGCCGATCTCCTGCGCACGGAGGTGATCGCTGGGTCGGACGTCCTGCACGGTGATGATACGACGGTGCCAATCCTGGCGCCCGGGGCGGGGAAGACGAGAACTGGCCGGCTCTGGGCGTATGTGCGCGACGAGCGCCCCTTTGGCGGGATGCGTCCGCCGCCTTCCGTGTTCTTCGCCTCGCCGGACCGGAAGGGCGAGCGTCCGCTCACGCATCTGGCGGCGTTCTCCGGCATATTGCAGGCGGATGGCTATGCCGGCTTCAACGGGCTCTACGAGGGCCGTCGTCCGGGCGGCGCGTTGATCGAGGCCGCCTGCTGGGCGCACACCCGTCGCAAGTTCTTCGATGTTCATGCCAGGACCGGCTCGGCGGTCGCCTTCGAGGCGCTGGAACGGATCGGAGCGATCTATGAGGTCGAGCGCTCCGTCAGCGGCAAGCCACCCGACGAGCGCTTGCGGCAGCGCCAAGCCCGATCCCAACCGCTCGCAGCGGCCCTGAAGGCCTGGGCGGAGACGATCCTGCCGCAGCTCTCCGGCGGCTCCGATCTCGCCAAGGCGTTCCGCTACATGCTGGTGCGCTGGACGGCGCTGATCCGCGTTCTCGGCGACGGCCGGATCGCGCTCGACAACAACCCGGCCGAGCGGGCACTGCGGTCCGTCGCGATCGGGCGCAAGAACTACCTGTTCGCCCGCTCGGCGCGCGGCGGCGAGCGGGCGGCTGCCTTCTACACGCTGATCGAGACGGTCAAGCTCAACGGGCTCGATCCGGAGGCCTACCTGCGCGACGTGCTCACCCGCCTCGCCGCGCGTCCGGCCAAACGCTTGGCCGAACTCCTGCCCTGGAACTGGTCGCCAGTCACCGCTGGTGCTCAGGCCGCCTGATAAGCCGAGCCGCTCGCCGAGCGCTTACCAGCAACGCTCGGGCTATCGGCCTCATCCGCGGTGCCTACAACCGGACCGGCCATAGCAGCTGAGCCCGCGACGAAGGACGAGGTCGTCATCAGGGTGGAGAAAGCGATCGTCTCTATCCAAGAGCGGGGCGACGCCAAAGCCTAGGTCAATTTCAGCCGAAAGGCGGCTTATTTTCGAACGCGCTTCCTACATCACCATACGGGATTTGGGTGGGAAGACTCTCGACCAACAGCAGCGGGTCAATTTCATCAGTCAGAACCTAATCGACGCGAAGAAGTCACACGGAAGACTGTCCATCAAGGAGCGGCACGACCTAGCGGTAAAGCACGTATCCTTCTGGTAGAAATGCAAAATTATGAATCCGGCCACGCATAAGTCCGAGCCGGAGGATATGAACTCGAGCATCTAGGTGAGACCGACGTCTGCGGTGGCGTATATGGGTCGTGATGAGGCAAGTCAAAACTTAAATTTATGCATCCGATCTGAGTGCATTTGAGCACGCAAATAACATTCTGCTGCCGTACTTGATTAGTCGAACGGGCGCCATTCGGAGGAGCGCGCACCCCGTATGCCGGGGGGAGTGGCATAGGTGCGAGTAGAACGATTCGACCCGAGCGTTCACTTTGTAGCGGCGGACCACAATGCTGATCATAATTGCTCTCATTTGATCCAGTCCGAGTACCAATTAATTGAATGAGCAACGTAAACTGCGCCAGTATTTGGTTAACAGATGGCAATACCATGCCCAGACAACCCAAGCTGAGAGCGACCCACCCAGAAATGCCTAACTTCATACGAGACGATCTCGGGAAAAGCCTGGAAAATGTCGCGTATGAAGATCTCGGCTGGCACGTCGATCCTACCGAAGAAGCGGCGTTGGCAGGGCAGAAAATGAAAGATTACAATGAAGCTCTCTTCGAAATCCGCCCGTTGATTGACTCCATTCTGCTCGCGATCATATTGGCGGACGGCCCTCTGGGGGACGCATCCGCGCGGCTAAATTCAGCCCGCCGATCGTTGGGACTGAATACAGGTAAAACACGTCGCCGCGGTCGTCCCGAGGAAATCGACGACGCAAGTTTGAGAAAGGTCGCCAGCCGGTACCACAAAGCGACTTTCGATGATGTAGCGCGAAATGTCCCGCTGGATCCAATCATTCGGCAGGTCGTCGCTGAGGAAAAACCTCACGGAGAAAAATCGTATCCCCGCGATAGGCTGAAATTCGAGCGATTGAGAGACAAGTTCAAGATTAAGAAGAATTACTATCTCTCCAGTGTCGGCACCGAGCTTCTTCTCGAACGCAAACCTCGGCTTGATGCCGCGCGACGCATACTGCACGACCTAGAAACGCTTGGCATCAAAGTTAACCGCAAGCTGCTGGATCCGGCGCTTCAGGACCCATGGTCCGACAATCGAGTCTGAATCGGCGCTCCACGGCAACTGGATTTAACCAGCGATTAAAAGCGCATCGCTCTAGAACAGCACTTCATGAGACGCAATGGTTCTTCGCGAAGGAGAACTAGATGCGATCCGCCTCAAATTCGAACCGATCCGCAGCATCCAACCGGTTCTACACGATTCCACAAGCCTCGCGTGAGCTCGGCATCCCGAGTTATAAGCTTCGGCGTGCGGTCAAGCTCGGCGTCATACCTGGCCATAGTCTACTTGACGGGCGCCTCTACGTCCGCATTGAGGACATCCAGGATGCGATGGTGGGCCAGACCTCAGCTTCCCCCAAGCATGGGTCGTTCGGCTTCAACCACCCCGAGGGAGGTTCACTGTGAACCGCCCCCTCCGCAACCGAAACATCGCACCCGAGTCTGATTTCCGGGCGCTCGCCCCGATGTACTGGGAACGCGGGTTCCGCGTTCTTCCGCTCGAGCCGAGCACCAAGCGACCCGCGCAGGAGCTCAAGGGATGGCCCGGTTTCGCCTCTAGCCCGCTCAGCGGTGATAGGCGCGCTGAGTTGATCAACCGCTACTCGGATCGCGGCCTTGGCATCCTGACCGGCACCGAGCTATCGGACGGGTATCGCCTGGGCGCAATCGACGTCGATCAGGACGCCTTTGTCCCTGTCGTGCAGGCCATCCTCGGTGATGCCTCTTGCGCGAAGAAAGGTAAGAAGGGCCTTACGGTCTTCGTTCGCTACAGCGAAGATCTCAAGTCCACCAAGGTCATGGATGGGTCGGGTGGTGGTGCGATCGACATCCTGCTCGGCGGGAAGTTCTCGGTCCTGCCGCCGTCGATCCATCCCGAGACGGGGAGGCCGTACATCTGGGTCGGCTCGTCTCTGCTCGACGCCGATCTTGGTGCGATGCCGATCATCGATCGCGAGACACTGACGCTATTGAGAGCGGTTGTCGGATCGCCACATGCCCAGGTGATCACGACCGGCGCCGGCACACACGACGCCGGCGTCGCGTTTGCGGCGCAGCTCGTCGCGCACGGATGCAATGACGAGCAGATCGTCGCGCTCGTCACAGCGCTCCTGCCCGCCGGTTATGATGGCAACTCGTTGGCCGAACTGCCGGGCTGGGTCGAGAGCGCGCGCCAGAAGGGGTATGCGGATACGACGAGAAAGCCGGGCGGCGGGCGCAGCGAGACGGTTACTGCCACGGAAATGCTAGTAGGACGTCTCGCTGAGTGGGGCGTCGAATTGTTCCACGACGAGAGAAAGCGTGGCTTTATCTCAATCCCAACCGAGACAGGCGGGGTGCTGACCTACGCCATATCTTCGTCCTCCGCGGCGGCGGTGTTGCAGCAGGCCTACTATACGCAGACTGGCCGGGCGCTGAAGGAAGCGGCCCGCACTGAAGTGATCGCGCTCCTTGAGGCTCGGGCCAAGTTCGACGGTCCATGCGAGCCTGTCTTTACCCGCATCGGGCGTCTGGGCCCTGACGTTGTGATCGACCTCGGGCGCACGGATGGTCACGTGGTCCACATCACAGCAGCTGGCTACCAAGTTCTCCACAAGAGTCCGGTGCGGTTCATCCGGACCGCCGGAATGCTGGAGCTACCCGAGCCAGTCTCGGGTGGAAGCCTACGCGAGCTACAGCAGCTCCTCGCCCTGCCGGACGAAACATACACGCTCGTCCTCGCATTCCTAATCAACGCGCTCCGGCCCGGAGGCCCCTATCTCTGCATGCTCATCGAAGGAGAGCAGGGCAGCGGCAAGAGCTTCCTCAGTTCGGCACTACGTAGGCTTATCGACCCCAACCAGGCCGAGAAGGTACGTCTACCTGAGAACGAACGCGACCTGATGGTGATGGCAGATGCTTTGTTCCTGCTAGTGTTCGACAACTCGTCGGGCATGGGCGCCAATGTCTCGGACGCTTTGTGTTCGCTGGCGACAGGCGGCGGCTACGTCAGCCGCAAGCTCTACACCGATGGTGAGCTCTACACGATGAACGCGACACGACCGTTTATCATCAATGGTATCAGCGACGTCGCAACTAAGTCCGACCTGATTGAGCGCGTCATCCCGGTCGAGCTCACGCGCATGGACGACGATGCGCGCCGAACAGAGGCGGAGATGAACGCGGAGATCGAGGCGCTCCGCCCCCGCATCCTTGGCGCGCTGTACATGGCCATTGCCCGTGCGGTGAAAGACGAACATCAGACGGAGCTCTCAAGTAACATCCGGATGGCAGACGCGGCACGCTGGCTCGCGGCAGCGGAGCCGGCGACAGGCCTCGCGAAGGGCTCGATCATTGATGCATTGATGCGCTGCCAGACTGAGAGGATCATCGAGCGGACTAACAACGATGTAGTGGGGGTGGAACTCCGGAATATCGTGCAGGAGAAGCCATTTGAGGGGACCATCTCCGATCTGCTTTTCCGGATAAAGCCGGAGAGGCCATCCAGATACTTCCCGGATACGGCGCTCAAGCTGTCGAAGCACCTTGATGGGCTCAAAACTGGCCTCAAGTTGGTCGGCATCCACTTCGACGAGGTAAGCGCAGCAAGAAGGGGCAGCTGATCCGGATATGGATGGATGGCCAGGAGAACGACCCGCCTGCGCCACTGGAGCCCCCTGGCACGCCGGATTACTGACCGGCGGTGTGCATGGTGACGATGGTGTAGGTTCACACCCCTTCTCCCAAAAATAATGGGTGGAGAGGGAGGGGGTCTCCTCCCCTCCTGAGCGGTACTCCTCGCGGGGCGTCTGCGACCTACACCGTCTGCACCCTGCGCACCGGTCCGAGACGGACCTACCGCTTCGCGGGCGTTAAGCTGCGGCCCGAGAACCTCAACCGGCTGTATTCCTAGCATCGGACGAGTACGACCGGTCGTGTTTCAGGCCGCTCAATGAGTGCGTCTCAAGCTCGTGGTTCCATTCGGGGTTACGAGCGAACCTGCCAAAAGGTCTCGCGGCGATGTCCGACGGGCGCTGGTCGCGCGCAGATCGTTAACCACGCGCGCGACCGAATAATTGTCGTTCATGCAACTGCATGATTTTCTTTGCAAGCGTTCCCCGGAGCTTTAATGAAGTCTTCAACCAAGCCTTTCAACGTTAGCCTCACGAAGCGAGATCGGAAGCGAAAACTGCGCTCGGGTGAAGTCGTCATCAACACGCGCTGGGTCCTGAAATACTCTGACCCAAAGACCGGTCAGCGCACTCAACTATTCTTCGTCCGTCAGAAGGACGCCATCGCCAAGCGCAACGAGATTCAGGCTGCAGTCGAAGCCCGGGCCTACGTCCCCGACCGCGATGCCATCACTATCGCCGATGCGGTTGCGCGATGGCTCGAAGGTCGACGCGGCGACGTGAAGGGTCGGACGCTCCTCGAGTACGAAAAGGGTGCCCGCTACATCACCGGGCCGCTCTTGGTCTCGGCGACACCGGCTCAGCGTCGCGCTTTTACCGAGACTGGTCTCGTGCCGGAGGGCGCATCACTCGCTCCTATGCTCGGCGCAATAAAGGTGAACCGTCTTGGGACCAGCGAAATCCGCTGCTGGCACAAGCTGCTCGCCCGGGACGTCGGGCCCTCTACCGCAGCGCGAGCGAAGAAGTACCTCGGCAGTGCGCTCGCGCTAGCGGCTGAGGATCTCGGCATCCGGCCTCCGACCATGCCGACCCGACTGAAGGCCGCGCCACGCGTACGCAAGGCGATCCTGACGCCCGCGCAGATCGGGGCCGTTCTCGCCGTTGCCGAGGCCGATGTGGAACGGGGTGCCTATGTGGCTTTTCCCTTTCTCGCCGGTGTGCGACCGAGCGAGCAACTCGCTCTCCTATGGCAGGATGTCGATTTCGAGCGGAATGTCATCCGCATCAGACGAATGCAGGAAATGAATGGTAGGCAGTGCGAAGTCACCAAGACTGATGCCGGACGGCGGGATATCCCGATGTCGGCGCGGCTGCGCGCGCTGCTGGTCTCGTGGCAGGAGATCTGCCCCAAGCGCGACGGCGAACCACACCGGGTGTTCCCCGGTCTCGGAAAGCGGCAGGCGTGGCCACTGTCGCGGGTCGGTGGCGGGGGAGTCCTGCTCTATGCAAACTTCAGGACGCGGATGTGGGCGCCGTTGCTGAAGCGGGCGGGCGTCCCATACGTCACTCCCCACTCGGCACGCCACGCGTTCATCTCGATCCTTCAGGCCGAGGGCATCGAGGTGGGTCTCGTGGCGAAAATTGCCGGCCATAAGAGCCCAGCGGTCACGCTCAGCCACTACACGCAGGCAGTGCGCGGCGGGGAAGCCGCGTCGATCGCGATCGACCGAGCATTTGCCGCTTAGCGGAAGCTTTCCACGCGCATCGCGCCTTTAATGTCGCATCTTTGTTCACCGTCACGGTCAATATCGAAGCAAGCGGTGCGTTGGGCATTCCTCTTCGGCGAACTTAAATCTACTCCGCATCGAGCGTCCAAGAAGGGGAACTACTGACTTCCTGAACACCTATCAGGCTTGACTCATCGCGTATCTGAACGCCTCATCGAGGCCTTCGCTGACCGAAAGGTTCCTGTCCTTGGCCGCCTTGAAGCCCTCAACAACGGCTCGCCCTCGCTCAGCGGAAGTGCCGTGGGTGCCCCGGGTCGGGCGCCCCAAAGCGCGTGCGGTTGTTGCGAAGATTAACGCCGGATAGTCTTTTACCTCACGCGCACGGAGACCGGCATAAAACCCGCTGACATAGTCGGCGTGTTGCTCGGCTCTATAGGGTTGTGTTGGATCGGGTGCGAGCTTGTCGATCTCGTTGCGCTTCATCGACGCTATGTGCCCGAACTCGTGCGCGCACACGGAGATAATCGCGGCATCGGGCCGTTCTGACACATCAAGGAGATGGCGGAGCATCCCAAGCCCAAACAGAACCGTGCCGTCAGCGCGCTCCAACATCGGGCTCTTCGTCGCTAAGGCGTTGAAGTCGTCGTCACGCTCCTCTTGGAAATATGAAAAGGCCGGGAGAACGTCGAAGGTGCGTGCCAGCCGTGCGAGTGTTTGAGCGAGGGCATAGTCCAGTGGTGCGTTGTTCGAACGCGGCTCTAACTGCTCAGTCCCAGTCTTGAAGGTCTCCGCCCTTGTCGCGCGGCCGTGAAACGAGCTTTCGCGTGCGGGCGGCACGACGCAGCCAAAGGTTGGATAAGGACCGACCTGCGCAAGTGCGCACGAGCACCGGCCGCCGAAAGCTAACGTGAGGGCGCCCCCCAGGACTACCTCGCGACGCAAGACGATAGTCATTCGCACATCACCTTGTAGATCACGCAGCCGTCTAAGGTCTCTCGCCCTGGCTTTGGCAATGTCTTCGGATCCGGCTGCTTCGGCCCCTGGCTCGTTTGCGCAGGCTGGAAATTGATGTATTCGACCTGACCGGATATCCTACTGAACCCGATCTGCCATATGCTTTGCGTACCGCTGGCGTGCTCAGCCCGCACGCTATAGAGCGGCCCAACTGGCATCATAATTTGATTTTCGACAGTTAATTTATTCACCTGACCGAGCATCTGCACCGCCTGATAGCAGCCAGATCCGCCAGTCTGCATTGCGATGTATTGGTAAACTTGTGGACTTAGACCCTGGTATGCTGTGGACGGCCCGCAATTCTGGAACGCTTGGATTAGTGTGCCGAGATAGCCCCGCGGATCTGAGAACTGGGCTTGGGCCGGCGACCAGCTCACGCCGAGCAGGCAAACGGCCATGCCCGCGATGACCGTCGCAATCTTCATGATATCCCTGCCTCGAACAACCGAGCCTCAAGCTCGCGCCGGTCGAGGAGACCCCGAGCGTCCGCGTTTCCGGCCCACAGACGCGTCATCGCTCGGATCTGCGCTGGCACCTCCGCCGCGCGTCCGTCTTGGAGCAACTGGCGGATAGCCCTCATCTCACGGCGGCGGTCCAGCCTATCCGATGGACTGGACCTCAGCGATCCGCCGCGGTTGTAGACGAGTGAGACTAGGGCGCCGAATGCGTCGTCTGAAAGGCCTCGCGCGGCCGGGAAGCTGTGAAGCGTCTCGCCAGCGACGAACTTCTGCATTCGCTGAAACTGCATCTCGGCGGCAGCCCAGGGCACGTCGACATCGCTCAGGAAGGGGACAAGGACTTCGGCATCGTCGCCCTTCTTTCCGCAAGCGTCGCTAAGCTTCGTTATTGCCGCCGCGGGGATGAGCCCCTGCCAATCATCCTTGAGAACGTCAGGATCGGTGTAGCCAACATCGTATCCGATTCCGATGGTGACCCCTGAGGCGCCCTTGGGCCAGATCGGCGCGCGATAGCGAGCCTCGTAACGGGCCTTGCTCGAAACCTCGAACCGAACGAGGAGATCGTGTGCTCGCGCTGAAATAGCTTTTCCGTCGCTGTAGCGGCGCGCAAGGCCCGGTTGAGCAGCCCGCTCCTCGCGTGTCGGGCCAGCATCGCGGTAATCGAGCTCCCTGAACGCTCGGGCCTCCTCCAACTCATTCTCTTTCGCGGAAACCGAGGCGAGTAAGGCGTCGAACGAGGCAATGCGCGGCGTTGAGGATTGCGCCCGCACGTCCGGCCAGCCCAGAGCGAGCGATGCGGCTGCACCGACCCAGAAATGGCGTCTCAAGAGCAAGCTAGGCCCCCACCTTTTCGCGCCCGAGTTGCTAAGCGTATCCGTTGTTCCGCCGTCGAGCAACAGCCTTGTACAAGCGATTACTCGCACAACGGCCTTACGATTTATGTCCTGAGCCGGCCTGAGCAGAGGAGTTGTGCGGCGAGCACCGCAACAATCCCTGATGCATTAACGTAGATATCAAGAACTGCGACTGTCACAGAACTAAACCACGGAGCAGCTTTCATATTTGATTTAATGGTCGTACTTGGCGCGAAGTCTCCGATATTCCTGATCTAAATGAACATTCGCCTTAGTCACCGTGTTTTCGGAAGCAGACCGGCAAAAATCCACCCACTCCACTCGTAAGTGTTGTATTTACCAGCCCGTAAGCGGAGATTCCCAGCTTATGAAAAGGTTGATCGAGCACCTTCACAAATGAAAATGATATATTTGTCTGCCTCATTCAATATTATGGCGCCATGATTGCGACGCAGATTATGAAATTATCCGATAATTGGATGAAATAAGTTCAAATTATTGCTCCCGTTCTCTTAGCGTGGTTTTATGTTCGAGCTCTGAAGCTGAGGCCGTGAGCCACGCCAATGATGACCCGCCATTATTCTGGGACTAATACCACGATTGCTGGTGCTAGGCTGACGGGCCGCCGTTGCGCTGCTGCGCATGTCGAGGCCGCTCGTCAGCACGCCGCTGCTGCCGACGCTCACGCCCTTGCCGCAGGGATGCATTACGAAGCTCGCGAATCAAGTGGTGACACCGACGCTCCCCAACAGAAGGACGCGGAGATCGCCAGCTCTGACGCGGCGACGCAAACCGACACTGCCGCGGAGGCGACCGACGCCACGGGCATGATCCTAAGAGTGGTGCGTGACGCGAGGCGCGAGGCCGGCGAGGCGGTACGGCAAGCCGAGGATGGCGAGGATCCTCGCGACGCCCATGCGGCAGCCGCCAAGCACCATGCGGCAGCCGCCAAGCGACACGCTGATGCGGCAGAGGCCGCCGCGCCGGGCAGCGAAGAAGCCGAAGAAGCGCTAGCCGAGGCAGAGAGCGCAGCAGGGCGGGCGGAGGAAGCCGCGGAGACGTGATAAGACTTCCTGCCTCAAAGCCGCCCTTCGCAATTTACGATTCCAGCTAACAACTCCGGGGAATACCTACAAAATCTTGCTACCGACCACTGTACGCGCAGCGGAACTGCAGCGCATAAAGGCCGCGCGTCATAGGCTCGCTCTCTAGTAAGGCGGCAAGATCTCAGCCAATACACATCTGAAACTAAATGAAACACCTAAACTGATGTCCTTTATGGCAACTTGCCGACGCCGGCCTAACTCCTAGTTGCTGGTCCTGTGAGTGTTTCTTGCCTCACGCTCAGTGCCAAGACGCGGTGTCAGATCAAGTCCGACGACATCAATGTGGATTTCATCAACGGAGTTCACCTGGAAGTTACCCGCTGCCTTCTTCAACATCTCGATGAGACCGTCGAAGTCGAGTGCCTTACCAGTCTCGGGATGTTGCCAGCTTTCTCGCTCAGCGCGCGTTATCAGCAAGACGCCGGCTCGCCTGCTGGGAGGTGCTAGATATTTTCGGACAAGTTGCTCGCTAATCGTCCTTTTTAGGCTAGCTCCCGAATAATCCTTGTCCCCAACCTTAAGTTCGATAACACCCGAAACTCCATTGACTGAAGATATAAATCTGATGTCAGTCTCCTTCTCATCCGCCGTCACACCCTCCTGCTCGATCAAATAGGCTTCGCGAGCGCTACTCTTAAGAACATCTGCTATCGCGCGCCGCATCACACGCTCGTCCTTGATAGTCGCCCACAGCTCTCGAGGTGATCCGTCTGCGAGAAGTTCATCGGACAGATCGTCCATTCGATCCATCATCAAGGCAAACATCTCTGCCGGTGAGCGTGGCCCAGGTTCTTTCGAATGTTCAAGCTTCGCGACCTGCTCCGGACGCATAGCAAGATCATCGGCCTCCCGTGCGGTCTTCTCAATCGCCAATGTACGGAGTCGGTCACTGAGGTAACGAAACCCTGGATCATTCGCGATCTCATGTTTCGCCGCCCAGCCTTCCGGCCCCCCCAGATCGATCACTGCAGTGAGCAGCGCGTTTCGCCCTCGCTCCGCCTCATCCCGCACGTCCGGGGAATACCCTCCCTCGTGGACGGCATCATCGCCGCGTTCAACGTGATGGTAGGCGAGCCGCAACAGTCGTAGAAGCAGGCTTGGAGTCATGCCAGCATGAGCGAGGCTGACCTCGTGGTCGTGATCGAACCCTCCGAACAGCCTAGCAATCCATACGACCGCCTTGCTCTCGCGTGTAACCTCGACACTCGCGCACAGAGTTTCGAGGCGTGCGACGGCGTGCTCCGGGTCCACCGCGAACAGCGTCGGCAGCCAAACTCTTTCGATCGTATCGTTAGTACCTTGGGTTAGCACCGCAACCGCGAGCTCGCGAATCATTGCGCGATCAGTGGCATCACCGAATTTCAGCAAGACACCGATTGCTCGCCTCTGCCGATTAGCGATCCCTTCGACGCTATCGGCGTCGTGTGGAAGATCTTCGCTGGCCGTGAGCCAGGAACGAAGACGCGGCAGGAACAGCTTCGCGACGCTCGGCGAGGCATGCTCGATGTTCTGAAAAAGCATCGAGTAGCTTCTATCGCCTGGTGGCAGCGACAACACCCAACTCAATTCCTTGCCAAGTAACCGCTCAACGATGTCGGGATGCCGTGCGGCCAACGCGTCCAGCCATGCCGGGAAACCCGAGGAGTTCCACGGGGCGTACCGCACCGCGCGCTCGACTTCGTCCGGTGTCAGCTTCTCTACCCACCGAGGATCCTCAGCCTCCGCCGTCACTGCCGCCAAACATAGTATCCAACGCTCGCTGTAAGTGCTGCGCTCCTCCACCGGCCGTTCCGACTCCAATGGTGCGACCTCCGCGCGCCAAAGCGGCAACATCGCGGCTCGAAGCCGATCGGTGATATCTTTGCCTAGATGCTCCTCGATCAACTGGCGGTCCCACCCCGAGGAGCGGCTTCGCGCGCCACCCTTCTTCATGACGCGCCACAAATTCCAGGCCGTTCTTTTCACCTGATCCGGCCCAAAAGCCATGTCCGGATCGCCACTTAACTCGCGCCAGAACAACACCCAACTGGCTCGATCCTTGGCCATCCGCCGCTCCTGCTGGCGCCGACGCCGCTGATCGCAAAGCCGCCATCGCCGCTCCTGCCGACTCGGAATGTGAGGCCTCAGTCGTTCCTCGGTATAAGCGGCGAGTACCTTGTCATCCTCGACCAGAGAACGAATCACAGAGAGATAGTCCAATCGATCGTCGCCCTTGGGAGCGAATTCGTGGATGTCGACCAGCAAAGCCGCGGCGCGAACATCCGACGGCGCGCTCCGATTGCATACGCGCTCGCGTACCCACGTAGCATCACTAAGTTGGTATTCCAAAATTCCGCGCCATACAACTTCGATCAGCAAATCAATTCGGGGTTTTTCTGGTCGGAGATTTCTTAATAGCCCTACAGCCTCGTCGAAGATGGCCGCTCTAATATCGAGCGCTGCGGAGGCGATGCCGCTGGCAAGACCGGAGGGAACCGATTCGTTCGACCGGACTCCTCGCGCAAGCGTAGCGGCCAATGCCGCCGAATAGGCGTGCTGAGACACCAGAGCGTGCTCCGCTAGCAAGCGACTGCAGACCGCGGCCAACAGATGCACGAGATGCGGGCGATCATTTTGCGCAACGTGGAGGCTGATCTCGAACCTGAGGCCTTCCTGCACAAGTGGAGTCAGTGCGGCGCGCAACTCTTCGAGCTGCGGCGTGCTCATCAAGCCTATCAATGGAGGCAAATTCCGAGAAAGCTCCGATCCCAAACTCCGGGTTTCGCTGATCCAGCTTAGTGCTGTCACGAACTGATCGACCGTCATACGCTCGGGGAAGAGTCGGCAGATTGCGAAGCGGACGAAGCGCTGATCCCAGGGGCCCCCACCCTCACGCAGACACTCCGCTATTCTGAAGAGCTCGGGGTCATTAAGGGCGAGTAAAGCGTCAAGAGCATTCAATCTCTCGTATGATCTGGCGCCCGAACTCCAGACCACGCGCCTTGCGAGTTCCGAACAGTCCGCCAAGCGCGCGGCAGCGATCAGATCGAGTAGGACCTGCCGTACTTCCGAATTCTCGACGGTATCGAACTGCTTCTTTACGATATTTCCGAGTGATTGATCAGCGAAGCGATGTATTTGAACCGCGGGGACCGATAGCCCCCGCCACCCACCCTTGCCAAATCGCTCCACGTAATTGCTCAGTACGCTGCGCCGCTGCCCAGTCGACAGAGTGCCTGGATCGCCGAGGTTCATGAGCAACGCTGGATCGAGGTCGTTGACTAGTTCGAAGACCCAGCGTTGCTGCAATGCGAGCCACGCTGCGACCTCACGAAGCGACGGCCGGATAACGTCAAAACCCTGCCGCGTCCGCACCGCAAGTAGTCGTCGGACCACCTTCCGCGACCGGCCTGCGTCCAAAAGATCAGACAGTCGTTCTGCGGCCAGGAACGCCACAGCTAGCGTATTGTGGAAGCGCACCCGACCGTAACTCGCGTAGCCGAACAGGCTGCGCTCTAAAAGTGCCTTGCGATCGGCATCTGACCAGTCAGTTAGGATCACTACTGGATCCACCACAGTCGCCGCGTCACCGACATCGTGGTTCACGTTATGCCGAATCGTGAGCCGCTGCGTTAGCGCAACAGCGAGCGCGAGGCGCTTCGCGCCCTCCAACGCACGGTCGTTTGCGAGGTCGCGATCCTGCCGATCAGCGTTCTGCTTCAACCGAGCGCGCACGTCGAATGCCAGCTGATCAGCGTGTGTCCCGAAACTGCCCCCCAACTCATGCCACGCTGCAGCCGCCTCAATCACGTCCTGTGGGCGTCGCATGAAGTCGATCATCGCCGCATCGCGAAGTCCTTGCAGAAAGGCTTCCGTGTCTTCGATCCCGCGGCCTGCAGCCAACTTCACCACATCCCTATCCCCGAGCGGCAGAAGCGAGACGTAGCGGATCTCCGGTGGCCCTTCCTCCTTCTCTTGCTTTTTACCGAGCGCCAGCATTGCGAAATCATCTTCGGTAGGCCGGGGCCGCCATCCCGTAGCCGCGAAGGTCTCAAGAAACAGCTTGCGGTCGACAGGGAGAGGCCGCGAAGTGAGAACGATCCGCACTCGTGCCATGTGGCCGTGAAGTTCGTTCGCCACATTTCGGAGCGCTGATCTAAAGCTGCTCTGCGTAAGGATGAGCTCGTCATAGGAGTCCATAAAGATCGTGGCGACCTCGGTTTCCGTACGTCGCCAGCGCTCCAGGCGCTCCGTTTCCTCAGGCGATAGGAGCTGCCTCCAAGGTTGCCTGCCGACCGAAGCTAGCTCGACGTAGAATGCAGCCTGCCCAGCCGCCCACATCTCTCTCTGTCTCTGTTGGCACTCATAGGTCTTCCCAGACTGGGCCTCCGCCAAGAGCAGAATGAGCCGTGATTCAAGGACACCTTCCCAGGCGGTGGTCTTTCCAAACCCGGCACGGCGGAACTGGGCCGTTCTCTCAGCAGCGTCGATGTCCTGTTCGCTGACATCAAAGAAGGCACGGCGGATGCTATCTGGCTTCATCGTATGAGGATGTCGGCTTGCGGCCTGTTAGCCAAGCTCTGCAGATGGCACTATCTGCCGTTCCCACAGTTACCGCTGCTGTAACCACGTTGTAACCACACCCCCCAACTAGGCTTGGCCGCAGCCATGTTAAGCATCGCGAATACCCATCCCGTCGTCGGTGACCGAGATCCCGCTACAGCGTTTTCCCTCGGTGAGCCGCGCACTTGACCCTCGGGCGAGCCCGTGGCTTCTGGGGCCGCCTGGCCTCCAGACTCCGTAGCTCAGCTGGATAGAGCAGCCGCCTTCTAAGCGGCAGGTCGTAGGTTCGAGCCCTACCGGGGTCGCCAGGCCGTCCGGCGCGGCCCTGTCATCCGGACCGCCGCCTACGGCACGGCCGGCGAAGCGGGGCGCGCCGCCGCCTGCCGGTCCGACAGGCTCCGCTTCCAGCGCGCCCGCAGGACGGCGGGCCGGAGGCCGTGCCGCTCCTCCAGGAACTCGGCGTCGGTGATCCGGTCCGTGCGGAAGTGCCGGAACGCCCCGCGCAGCTCGCACCAGCCCGCCACCATCCGGGCCTGATCGAAGAACCCGACGATCACCGGCCAGATCACGCGCTGGCTCGGATCGCCGCGGACGTCGCGGTACTGGATGCGGATCTTGCGGCCCTCGCGGATCCAGGCCCGCGCGCGGGCGACGTCGATCCCGTCCGCGGCCTGCGCGAAGGCCGTCGGTGTGCCGATCGACGGATCGGCGATGAACGGGCGCAGGCGCTCGGGCACCACGGCGGTGATCTTGGCGATGAGGTCGCGCGCCGCCTTGGCGAGGACCGGCTCGCCCCGGCCCGCGACCCACTGCGCGCCGAGGACGGCCGCCTCGATCTCGTCGGGCGTCAGCATCAGCGGCGGCATGTCGAACGCCGCGCCGAGCACGTAGCCGAACCCGGCCTCGCCCTCGATCGGCACGCGCTGGCCGACGAGGTCGGCCACGTCGCGGTAGACCGTGCGGACCGAGACCTCCAGCTCCCGGGCGATCTCGGCGGCCGTCACCGGGCGCGGCGAGCGCCGCAGGATCTGGATGATCTGAAACAGCCTGTCCGCGCGACGCATCGTTCGACTCCTGCTGACAGGATGCTGTCAACAGGGCGTCCCTACAAGTCCTCCCGACACGGCCATCCCGCGCGCCGTGTCGACAGGAACCGCGCCATGATCACCCTGTACCACGCCCCGCAATCGCGCTCCTCGCGCATCGTCTGGCTGCTGGAGGAGCTGGGCGTTCCCTACACCATCGCGCCGGTCTCGATCTTCCGGCCGATGACCGGCGAGGGCGTGCCGGACGACGCCAACCCGCATCCCGACAAGCGCGTCCCGGCCGTCCAGCACGCGGGCGCGCTGATCGCCGAGTCCCAGGCCATCGTGCTCTACCTGTCGGAGACGTTCCCCGAAGCCGGTCTGGCCCCGGCGGTCGGCGCCCCCGAGCGCGGCGCGTACCTGACGTGGCTGGCATGGTACGTCGCCGAGTTCGAGCCGGCGCTGTTCGCCGGCCTGACCGGCGAACTCGCGGGGTCGCCGCAGAAGCGCCGGAACCACGAGGCGGTGGTCCGCCGCCTGGAAGACGCCCTGGCGCGCGGCCCCTACGTGATGGGCGAGCGGTTTTCCGGCGCCGACATCCTGATCGGCAGCGCGCTGGGCTTCGGCCGCGCGGCCTTCCCGGCGAGCGCGGCCCTCGACGCCTATCTGGAACGCTGCCGGGCGCGCCCGGCCGCCCTGCGCGCCGCGGCGAAGGACGGCGCGTCGGGGCCGCAATCCGCCTAGCGCGGACCGAGAGCCGCTCCCGAGAGCCGCGCGGTCGGGGGCGGCCCGGACGAGGCCGCGAGCGCGAGGCCTTGGCGGCGCTCGCGCCGCGACGCTGCCGAGCGGCTCCGGCCACCGCAGGTGTTCCCGGACACGCCGAACCTGAAAGCTTGGGCTTACATCAGGACCACACCGCGAACACAGTCGCGAACCTGATGGAGACGACGATGACCTGGACGAACCGCATCACCCTGGCCGCGACCCTGATCGCCGGCGCCATCGCCCTCGTGACCTACGCGCAGGCCCTCAGCCTGCCGGCGCATTTCGCCTGAGCGAGACGGGCCCGGCGGCCGCCTCGCCCACCGTCGCCGCCTGAACGCGCGCCGAACGGTTCCGCGGTGCAGCGTGACTCTTCGCACCGCACGCAGCCGGCCGATCCGGCATCTTCGTTGCAGACGAACCGACCGGGTCCGGCTGAGGACCCGCCGCTTGATGAAAGGAGTGCACGACATGGTCCTGAAGGGCTTCTCCTACGCGATGATCGGCGCCTTCCTGGGCGGCCTCGCGATGACGGTGACCGGCTCGGCCGGGGTGCTGATGGGCTTCTGAGCCGCGGTGGCCCTCGGGGCCGCCCGGGCGACGGACTGCCCGAACGGATGGCGTGAGCGGCGGGGCGAGAGCCCCGCCGTTCCCGTATGCGGGGATCGGACCGCGCGGCGGAGCCGCCGATCCCGGCCGCTCCGCCTCAATCAGGCCCCCTCGGTCAGGCCGCTTCCTTGCGGGTGACGACGAGCGCCCAGATCGTCGCCGGGATCCATCCGATGATCGTCAGGTGGAGGATGATGCAGAGGATGCCCTGAAACACCTTTCCGCGCAGGAACATGGCGAGCCACGGCGCGAGAAAGCAGATGAGGATCATGATCATGGGGGCGACGGGTCTCCGCGTTCGTGAGCGAACCCGGATCGCGGCGGCTGGTTCCGGACGGCCGAGCTTCCGCCGCGGCCCGGCCTAGGCGTCGGACCGCGCGTTCAGATAAGCCCTGAGACGCGAGGCCCGACCGGACCCGTCGATGCACTCGATCCCGCCGCCCGCGTTGAGCGTGTGGAGACAGCTGCCGGGCCAGGCCGGGCCGGGTTCGATCCGGTTGAGGATGGTCTGGGCGAACCCCTCCGGGTCGAGCCGGTCGATGCGCGCCAGCGACAGGGCGCGGCCGTAGCCGTGGGCGCAATCCTGGACCGGCCGGATCAGGACGCCGTCGCGCGCGACGATCCGGCCCGCGGGCCGCGCGAACGACGGGTCGACCAGGACGGGATTGGCCGGATGCGGCGCGTACGGCCCGCGGAAGTCGGGCGCGGACCAGAGATGCAGCGCGTCGTGGTGGCAGCCCGATCCGGGCGGGGCGCCGACGGGCGCGTCGCGAACGGTGGCGAACATCCACCATCGGCCGCCGTGCTCGAGGAGCGTCGCGTCGCTCGCGACCACGCCGGAGAGGAGCGTCGCCTCCTTCACCCAGCCGCCCGGATAGCGCGTCGCCCGGTAGAGATCGACCGTGCCGGCCGCGGAACTCTCCGGCACCATCCAGACGGACCCCGCGCGCGCGAACACGAACGGGTAGGAGAGGTGGTACGGCTCCTCCAGAACCGGGACGGGCGGCCCCTCGGGCCCGTCCGGTCCGAAGCGGACCGCCGAGATGATCGCCTTGCCGGTCGCATGCGGAAACTCCTCCACGAAGACGTGGGTCGTCCCGTCGACGGCGAGGGGGAACGGGTCGGCGTAGAAGCGCCGCCCGTCGTCGGGCAGGACCTGCCAGCCCTCCGCGGGATGGCGGCCCAGCGCGACGAGGTCCGGCCCGCGGAGGGTCCGCCACCCGGTGCGCCAGTGCGGGGCGTGGTAGCACAGCCTGTACAGGTGGCCGACGAGGCTCCGGGCGACGAGCCGCGCCGGGCGCGACGCCAGGATCCGCGCGGGGCGGACGGGAACGGCCGCAGCCGCGGCGGGCGTCGCCGCGCCGGCGCGGCCGGCCAACCGGTCCCGCAGCGCGGCGGCCGCCACCGTCGCCGTGCGCGTCAGGGCGTCCTCGAACGAGAGCGCGATGGAGCCCCGGTAATCCGAGCCGAGGCGGCCCGCGGCGACGACGGTGCCGCCTTCGACAAGCTCGAGCTGCGGGACGCGGCCGGCGAGCAGGCTCGCGAGCAGGCCGGTCTCGCCGAGGCCGCCGTCGTAGGCCACGCGCCAGACCGGGCAGGCGGCGACCGCGTCGCCGCACAGGTCGAGCACGAGGTCCGGGGTCGCGGGCCGAGTCCAGGCCGCGAGATCCGCCGGCGGCACGGGCCGCGACCCGTTCGGCGCCAGACGGAAGATCAGGGCCTCCAGCCGGAACAGCAGGTCGGCCTGCGCCGGCCAACCGTCCGGACCGGGCGCGGCGTCGACGCTCACCGCCGCGATGCCGGGCACGCCGGACAACCGGTCCAGCAGCACGAGGTGCCAGCGCCGCGGGTTCGCGCCGTCGAGGCGAACTCTCACATGCATGGCGCCCCGGTTCCCATCGAGCGGTCGGTCAAGACGACGACTGTCGAGTCCATCTATTTCCCCGGTGGTAACGGGAGTCATAACTCCGGATCGCGACTCGGAGATTGCGGGCAACCGGAGGCGTGGCCCGGTTTCGGGCGCGGAGATCCGGTCTCGGGGCGGCCGGAGATTGCCGGAACCTTGCTGGCTCGCGCAGATCGACGGCGGGACCGACCGGGATGGCCGCGGGATCCTCCGGGGGGCCTCGCGGCGCCGGGTTGTGGCGCGCCCGTCACAGCGGGCGCCGACCGCACATAACGATGCAACCAAAACGTCGCCGCGTTGTTGTCGCGCTCACCCGCGTAATGCGCGCTGTATTTCTCCGCTCCCCCGCGTCTTGAAGGACGCTTTACTCCGGCATCTCGGGCCTTCGACAGGCAGTGTGACCGTAAAACTACAGCCATTTTCCCCGATGATCGGTAGCCACACCGCCAGATCACACATTCGGGGAACCGACATGACCAAGCTCCTGGCCTCGCTGGCCGCCTTCACGGCCCTCACCGCCGCCGCCTCGGCCGCCGACCTGCCGCGCCGCGCCGCCCCGCCGCCGGTGTTCACCCCCGTCCCGGTGTTCACCTGGACCGGCGCCTACTTCGGTATCAACGCCGGCTACGCCTTCGACGCCAGCGACCGCAACACCGGCAACACCTTCGCCGTCCCCTTCCCGTACGCTGCCCCCGGCACCGTCGCCTCCTTCCGCAACCGCAGCCAGGACGGCTTCTCCGGCGGTGGCCAGATCGGCTACAACTGGCAGATCACCCCCGGCTCCGGCCTCGTGATCGGTGTCGAGGCCGACGCCCAGTACCTCGACTTCGGCCGTAACCGGAACAACGCCTTCGTCTCCGGCGCCGTCGCCCCCGGCTACTACCTCACCGACCCGCGCGGCCTCTCCAGCCTCGACTTCTTCGGCACCGTCCGCGGCCGCCTCGGCTACGCCTTCGACCGCACCCTCGTGTACGGCACCGGCGGCTTCGCCTACGGCTCGGGCAGCGCCGACCGCTCCTTCGGCGGCTTCGCCGGCAACGACAGCTTCCGCACCGGCTGGGCCGCCGGCGGCGGCATCGAGTACGCCCTGCCGACCGACTCGTTCCTGAACTTCTTCCGCTCCTCGGCGGTGACGCTCAAGGTCGAAGGCCTGTACGTCAACCTCGACCGCGGCACCCGCAACCAGGGCGCGTTCGTCATCAACGCCGCCAACAACTTCCCGGTCGTCTACAGCGGCGTCGGTCGCCGCTCCGACGAGTTCGCCGTCGTCCGCGCCGGCCTGAACTACAAGTTCGGCTCCTACTGAGACCGCATCGCGACCGTCGCACCTGACCGAACGGCGCGGGGCCGCTTCCGAGAGGAGGCGGCCCCGCGCCGTTCGGGCTGCCGGAATCCGGCCCGGCCACCCTCCCGTCCTCGCGAGCGCGGCGGCGGTGCGGAAGCTCGACGGCCCGCGGCCGCCGGACGATCCTGCCGGACCTGGCCCGGGACTCAGCCGATCGCCCAGAAGAGCGGCAGGGCGCCCGCCAGGAACAGCGCGGAGGAGATGAGCACGGCGACGCGCTCGCGATGGCGGAGGATGAGGGCGTGGGGCTGGGCGAACATGGGATGGCGGAGCTGAGGGAGCCGGATCGGAGGTGCGCGGTCACGCTGGCATCCGAACCTTGACGGATCGGGGGCAGGTCGCGTCATCCACAGGCCGTCGTCGGCGGGTGTCGCGGCCGTGCCACAGAGGCCGGCGGCACGCCGCGCACCGGCGCGCGGCGCGGGCCCGTCGGGCGGCCCGCACCGCGACCGCGACGATCGTCCGGGCTGTCGTCGCGCCGCCGGAGCGCCGCGCCTCAGGCGACGGCCGAGTCGGGGCGGCCGGGCGGCACGAAGATTTCGGGCGCGTCGATCTGCTCGGCGAACCGCTCGATCGGCTGCGGCTTGCTGATCAGGTAGCCCTGGGCCTCGTCGCACGCCTCCGCGGCCAGGAAGCGCATCTGCGCGTCCGTCTCGACGCCCTCCGCGACGACGCTCATCCCGAGGCTGCGGCCGAGCCCCAGAACCGCCCGCACGATCACCGCCGCCTGTGGGCTGACCTCGACATGGCCCACGAAGGACCGGTCGATCTTGATCTTGTCGAAGGGGAAGGCCTGCAGCGTCGCGAGCGACGAGTAGCCGGTGCCGAAATCGTCCATCGCGATGGACACGCCGAAGGCCTTCAGCCGGCGCAGGATGCCGAGCGCCCGCGCCATGTCGTTGATGATCAGGGTCTCGGTGATCTCGAGCTCGAGCCGCGTCGGCGCCAGGCCCGTCTCGGTGAGGATGGCCAGGACGCGCTCGGGCAGATCCGCCTGCTGGAACTGGCGCGGCGACAGGTTCACCGCGACCTTCAGCGGGTGCGCCCAGCGGGCCGCCTCCCGGCAGGCCGCCCGGAGCACCCACTCGCCGAGCGGCAGGATCAGCCCGCTCTCCTCCGCCAGGGGAATGAAGGCATTCGGCGGCACGAGGCCGCGGGTCGGATGCTCCCAGCGCACGAGCGCCTCGAACCCGAGCAGCCGGCCGGTGCCGGTGCTCACCTGCGGTTGATAATGCAGGATGAGCTCGTCGCCCTCGATCGCCTGGCGCAGGTCGCGCTCCAGGTCGCGCCGGGCGGCCTCGGCCTCGTCCATCGCGGGCTCGAACACCCGGTGGGTGTTCCGGCCTTCGGTCTTGGCCCGGTAGAGGGCGAGATCGGCGCGGCGGAACAGGGTCTCGCTGTCGAAGCCGTGGCCGGGCGCCCGGGCGATCCCGACGCTCAGGCCCACCTTCAGCCGCCGCTTGCCGAAGGGGATCGGTGCCTGGACGGCCGCGATCAGGCGCGCCGCCAGGGTCTCGGCGTGGGCGGGGTCGTCCGCATCGGCCACCAGCACGGCGAACTCGTCGCCGCTGAGGCGCGCCACCATGTCGTCGGCCCGCAGCACCGCGCGGATGCGATGGGCCACCGCTCGGAGCAGGAAGTCCCCGGCCGCGTGGCCGAGGCTGTCGTTGACGGTCTTGAAGCGGTCGAGGTCGAGGCACAGCACCGCGCAGGCGCCGCCGTTCAGGTGCATGTCGGCGAGCCGGATCTCCAGCCGCTCGTAGAACAGGGCGCGGTTGGGCAGGTCGGTGAGGCCGTCGTGGCGGGCCATGTGGGCGACCTGCCCCTCGGCCGCCTTGCGCGCGGTGATGTCGATCTGGGTGCCGATGAAGCGCAGCGCGCGGCCGTCGGCGGCGCGCGCCACCACCTTGCCGCGCGTCATCATCCAGGCCCAGGAGCCGTCCTTGCGGCGCATGCGATGCTCGGACGTGTAGGTCGGCGCCCGCCCGCTCAGGTGCTCGATCAGGGCCCGCTCGGCCGCGCCCGCATCCTCCGGGTGGAGCAGGGCCCGCCACGTCTGCGCGTGGCTCGCCAGTTCGCCGGGCTCGTAGCCCAGCACTCCCCACCAGCGGTCGGAGGACCACGCCTCCCCGGTCGTGAGATCGCAGTCCCAGAGCCCGTCGCTGCCCGCGTCCTGCGCCAGGGCGAGGCGCGTCTCGCTGACCTGCAGCGTCTCCTCGGCCCGCTTGCGCGCGGTGATGTCGGTGAAGGTCCGCACCGCCCCGCCGTCGGGCAGCGGCACGGTGCGGATCTCCAGCACGGTGCCGTCGGGGCGCTCGCGCTCGTAGGTGTGGGCGCGGCACTCCAGGCCGCTCTCGGCGACCCAGCGCTGCAGGGCCTCGCTCGCCGTCCCGAACTCCCCCTGCGCGATCTGGTATTGCCGGACGGCCTCGAAGGTCGGGCGGGACCGCATCAGGGCCGGCGGAAGGTCGAGCAGCGCCAGGGCGCGGGCATTACAGACCTGAACGACGCCGTCGGCGTCGATCATCATCAGCCCCTGATCCATCGTGTCGAGAACGGTGTCGAGGAGCTTCGCCTTCTCCCGCAGCGCGACCGTCCCACTGTTCATACCCGGGGATCCCAATCGTCCGCCTGGGCGAACATTCTGCTGGACGGTGCGAGCTCCCACCGGCTCGGACGTTATCATCGGGGAGCTTTCCGGATTCTTTCCGCAGGAGCTGTGTTCAATCGCTGCGTGCACTACCGGTCGGCGGACCGGGACGCGGCCGGGACGCGGGCTCCCGACGCGCCGTTCCGGCCCTTGCCGGGCCGCCCGCGAAACCCTCTGATAGGCGGCGCGCAGCGGGGACCGGGCCATGGCCGTGAGGCGGATCGTCACCAACATCCGGGCGACGGAGGTCGAGGCGGCGCGGTCCTTCTACGCGGACGTGCTCGGCCTGGAGGTGGTCATGGATCACGGCTGGATCCTGACCTTCGCGGCCCCCGGCATATCGGCGACGCCGCAGATCAGCGTGGCCAGCGCGGGCGGCTCGGGCACGCCGGTTCCCGACATCTCGGTCGAGGTCGACGACCTGGCGGACGTCCTCGCCCGCGTGAGGCGGGCCGGCCTGCCCGTGCTGTACGGCCCGGCCCGGGAGCCCTGGGGCGTGGAGCGGTTCTACGTCCGCGACCCGTTCGACCGGCTGGTCAACATCGTCGCCCATCTGGCGTGAGGCCGCGCGTGGGGCCCGGCCGGCCGCTCACTCGGCCTCGTCCCGGACGAGGGAGATGCAGGTCCGCACCATCTCCTCGAGGCGCAGGTCCTTGGTGTCGCCGATATTGGCGGTCTCCTCCAGACAGCGCATGAAGTACGCCGCGTCCAGCTTGGGCGACAGCGTGCGGAAGGCCCGGCCCATCCGGGTCGAGAAATCGATCTTGTCGGTCGCGCTCGCCCGCGGCCACAGCGAGGCCTTGTCGTCCACGGTCAGGCGGGCGGCCTTCGCCGGCAGGGTCGCGCAGGCCAGAGTCACTAAGACGATTATAAGCTTGGTCTGCATTGTAAATCTCCGATCCAGCGGCATAGAACTGCGTGACTTTGCGCAGCGGTGACGGTCGACGGACGCGCTGCTCTTGCGACAGGATGGGAGAAGCGATGCGCGCGGTCCGTCTTTCCGGCCCGATCTCGGCCGGCCTCCTGGGTCTTCTGATGGCCCAGCCACATGCTCAGGCGCAGACCGCAGCGCAGCCCCAGGCACAACCCCAGGCACAGCCCGAGGCACAGCCCCCGGCGCAGGCGCAGGACCCGGCGGCCGCCGACCCGCGGCGCAATCAGGCGGCGAAGCTCGCGGGGCTCGCCGGCTTCGTGAACCTCGAATGCCCCGGCCTGCGGAGCGATCCCGCGCGCCTCAAGCAGACCGTCGAGGCCCTGGGCGTCGATGCCGCGAGCCTGGAGACCGGCGACCTGCACCTGACCGCGACCCGCTACATCGCGGCCTACCAGAAGGACGTCGCGGCCAATTGCCGGAAGGCGGAGGCGACGTTCGGGCCGCAGGGATCGATCGTTCCCGGCCTGATCGTGCCGCGGTAGCCCCGGCCCGCTGACGGCGGCCATCCTCACACCGAGCGCCCGTCCCGCGACAGGGCGATGCGCAGGAGGTCGGCGAGGCTGCCGGCGCCGAGCTTCTGCTTCATGCCCGAGACGACGGCCGACACGCTCCGTTGGCTCATCGACAGGCTGTCGGCGATCGCCTCGTTCGACTTGCCCGCCCCCAGCAGCGACAGCACCTGAACCTCCCGCGCGGTCAGGCGCGCGAGGGGCGATTCCAAGAGCCCGGCATTCAGCATGGCGATCTTGGTCGCGACCTCGTGCGGCAGGTAGCTGCGGCCGGCCGAGACGGTCGCCAGCGCCTCGTGGAAGCGCGTCACCGCCGTGTCCTTCAGGACGAAGCCGTGCGCCCCGCCCTCGATGGCGCGGGCGACGATCACCGGGTCGTCGTGCATGCTGAAGGCGAGGATCCGGGTCGCCGGCTCCAGGGCCCGCACCCGGCGGATCAGCGACAGGCCCGACAGGCCCTGGTCGCGGAAGCCGAGGTCCGTCACCACCAGCCCGGGCCGGTGGCGGTGGAAGGTGCGGTAGCCCGACACCACGTCCGCGGCCTCGTGGACCGCCCGGACGCCGGCATCCTCCGCGAGGTGGCGGAAGCCGCGCCGCACGACCGGGTGGTCGTCGACGATCAGCACCGCGTCGAGACCGCGCGGCCCGTCCCGCCCCGCCGGGCGGTCGGCCGAGGCCCGGGCGGCGCTCACGGCGCGCCCTCGCGGACGGGGTGCGGGGCGGCGAGGCGCGCCAGCGCGGCCGCATGGTCGGCCCCCTGCATCCGGGCGTTGTAGTAGTGCTGGCACATCTCACCGTAGAGGCTCTTGCGGCGGCCGCGCCCCGCCGCGATGCCGCCGAGACCGTCGAGGATCGCGCCGTACCCCTCGCCGGTGCCGGCCTCGGCCAGCATCTGGCCGAGCTGGACGGTGCGGTTGGCGATCATGCGCGGGTCCTCGATGAAGCCGTCGCGGGCCCCGGCCAGCGCCGTCGCCATCGCGCGCACGCGGGGATCGTCGGCCGGCAGGGCCTGCCCGGCCTCGCGGCCCGCGAGCCAGCGGGCCGGGTCGGTCCCGTCGGTCGGCGCGAGCCAGGCCGGCAGGGTGCCCTCGGCGGTGGTGGCGACCACCGCGCCGGCCTCGTCCGCGCGCTCGTCCGACCCGCGGTCGCAGGCGCCGAGGGCCAGCAGGACCAGGCCGGACGCGATCCGGATGCGGCCGGCGCGGCTCATCGCGCGGGCTCCCCGACGGCCAAGACCGTGCGCGGGCCCTCCGCCACCTTGATGCGCGCCGTCTCGCGCCACGTGGCGAGATCGATCACCGAGACGTCGTCCGAGAACCAGTTCGCCACGTAGGCCAGCGGACCGGCCACCGCGATGCCCTCGGGATAGGGCCCCACCGCCACGTTAGCGACGATCTCGAGCCGGGCCGCGTCGATCACCGTCACGGCGGCGGCGTGCTGGTTGGTGACCAGGATGCGGCTGCCGTCGCCGGTGACCGCGACGCCGTAGGGCATCCGGCCGGCCGGAACCGTGGCGCGGGCCCGCAGCGTCGCCGTGTCGATCACCGTGAGATCGCCGCTGCGCACGTTGGCGACGTAGAGGCTCGCCTCGTCCGGAGCGAGCGCCAGGGCGAAGGGCGCCTCGCCGGTCGGGACGACGGCCACGCGGGCCATCGTCCCGGTGTCGATCACGCTGACCTGACGGCTCTCGCGGTCGGCGACGTACAGCCGCCCGCGCCGGTCGAGGACGAGGTGGGCCGGGTCGCGGCCCACCGCCGCCGCGCCCTCGACGGCGCCGGTCGCCGCGGAGATCTTCAGGACGCGGTCGCCCGACCAGTCGCCGACGAACAGGTGCGCCCCGTCCGGGCTCGCCGCGAGGCCGAAGGCCTGGCCGGGGACGGGCAGGCGGCGGGGCGGCTCGCCGGGCGCGACGACGGTGACGGCGCGCCCGTCCGGGTGGGTCAGATAGAGGCGGCCGGCCCGGTCGGTGGCCGCCGCCACCGGCGCCGGCCCGAGCGGGATCCGCCCGGCCACGGTCCCGGCCTCGATCCGCGCCAGCTCGGCCCCCTGCTGGCTGACGACCCAGACCGGGTCGCCGGCCGCGGACGCGACACTGATCCCAGCGCCGGTCCCGGCCGCGGCCGCGCCCGCGAGCGCCGCGATCAGCCACAGGTGGCGCATGCGGGGCCTCAATGGGTCGTCCGGCCCTCGACGGCCGCCTTCAGGCCCTTGAGCCCGTCCGCGAAGTAGCGGTTCATCGCCGCGCGCCCGGCCTCGTCGCTGAGGTTCTCCGGCGGCTCGTTGCCGGTGTCGCCCCGGTAGAGGCGCCCGATCCACGACACCTTGGAGCCGGTCCCGTCCGGGGTCACGGTGAGCGTCGCAGAGTAGGAGGAGACCGGGAGCGCCTTCAGGTCCGGGTCGGACATCCGGTACGAGTAGGTCCGGCCGTCGGCCAGCCACTCGTCCAGCCCCTCAACCAGGGTGCCGCCGGCCTTGAGGGTCACCCGGCGGGTCGTGCCCTCGACATTGCCGCCGCTGGCCTCGGCCTTGGCCACGTCGGGGTGCCAGCGCCCGATGCCGCCGAAATCGCCCACCACCTTCCAGACCGCCTCCGGGGGCGCCTGGATGGTGATCGACTGGTCGATCTTCTGCGGCGTCGGCCCGTGGGCCAGCGCCGCGCCGGCGAGGCCGACGACGGCGAGGCCCGCGGCGAGGGCCGGGACGAGGGCCGGAAAGAGGGCGAGGGGCATCCGCATGGTCAGGTCCTGATCGCTCCGGTTGGAGCAGGGGTTGGAGCAGGGTGGGCCGCGCGCCCGCGGAGCGCGCGAAGGGCAAGGGCGAGGGGCCCCGCCAGGAGGGCCAGGAGCGTCAGAGCCAGGGCCGCCGCCAGGAGGGCGGGCCGCGGGTCGAGGCGGCCGGGCAGCGGGCGCGGCGTCGCCGCGGCGCGCAGAGGGGCGGCGAGACCGCCCGGGCCGTCGAGATGGACGTAGCCGAGGCCGGTCTCGGCGGCGAGGCGCTTCAGGTAGGGCTCGCGGACCGACGAGAGGTGCTCGGTGCCGTGGGCGGCCTGGGCCCCGAAGGGGGCGTTGCGCGGGTTGTAGCCCTCGCGGGATTCCGCGTCGGCCGGGGGCGGCCCGGAGCGGTTCTCCTGCTGGACGTCGCCCTCGCCGAGGAAACCCGTCTGGCGCCCGCGATCGTCGAAGCGCGGGATCGGCGACAGGCCGTAGCCGCCCGCGCCGACGATCAGCCCGCGCACCGCGCCGGGCCTGCCGTCGAAGGTCGGGCCGCCGGAGACGGGCAGGGGCGGCGTCTCCTGGCCGTCGGTGAGGAACAGGAGGTCGGCGTCGATCTCCCCCGCCATGGCGATCGACCGGAACAGGCCGGCCGCGACGCGGCTGTCCCCCTCCCAGGCCATGCGCGGGTCGAGGGCCGCGATGGCGCCGTCCAGCGGCGCGAAGTCGGCGCAGACCTCGACCGGCGTGAACAGCAGGAACGGCCGCCGGTCGGTGAACAGGCCGAGCGCCACCCGCGAGCCGCAGGGGAGGTCGGGCAGCGTCGCCCGCAGCGCCGCCTTGACGGTCTCGAGCCGGCTCACGGACCCGGCGGCGGCGGGATAGTCGCGCACCGCCATGCTGCCGGTGATGTCGACCACCGCCAGCACCGACACGCCGGTGCGGGTGACCGGAATCGGCGGGGCGACCAGGGCCGCCAGCGCCAGCGCGAGGGCGGCCGCCAGGGCGCGGAACCGCCCGTCGCGCAGGTTGCGGGCGACGAGGGGAGGCAGGACGGCGGGAAGGAAGGGGGGAAGGACGCGCCGCTCTCTCACGGGCCACCCCGCGGCTGGCCGGGGGTGTCGGTCCAGATCTTCTTCGGCTCGGCGCGGAGCTCGTCCCCGGTCTTGCGGTCGAATTCCGGGTAGTCGCGCACGAGGCGCGAGGCGACGTCGAGGTTGTACTTGGCGTCCCAGAACTCGGGCCGGGCCTGGAGGGCGCGGCGGTAATCCTGCCGCGCCAGCGTCACCTGGGGCGCCGCCTTGTCGAGGTCGCCCCGGCCGATCAGCGCGAAGGCCTGACGCATCCGCGCGTTGCCGATGACGTACCGCGCCCGGGCCGCCTCCCGCACCGCGCCGGCGCGGTCGAGGGCGTCGAGGAGGGGCTCGGTCTCGCCGAGACGGTCCCGGGCGGCGAGGAAGCCGATCCGCGCCGCCAGGAGGGCCGGCCGCGCGCCCGGGTCGACCGGCCGGTCGCGGCCCGCCTCCAGGGCGGCGATCCGGTCGTCGTCGCGCGCGGCGCTCCAGCCCGAGACGGCGAACCACAGGGCGGCGGCCGCGAGGACCAGCGGCAGCGCGATCAGCAGGGCCGGCCGGACCCGGCGCCACGCCGCGGCCAAGCCGGGGCGGGGAAGGGCGGCGCGGCGGCGCGGGGCCGGGCCGTCGAGGAGGGCGCCGGCGCTCATGCCGCCCTCCGCGCCGCCGCGCCCGCGGCCTCCGCCGCGGTCTCCGCACCGGCCGGGGCCCCCGCGAGGTCCGCCTCCGCGAGCTTGGCCAGGACGAGCAGCGCGAGGCCCAGGGCGGCGAGCGCGGCGGCGAGCCCGGTCAGGTCCCGGCGCGGGCGCTCCTCGACGTAGGGAATCGGGTCCCGCTCCAGGGCCTCGATCTGCCGGATGGCGGCGGCCACCGCCTCGGCGCCCTCTGCCTCGAAGGCGCGGTAGGGCACGCCGAGGCTCTTGAAGAACAGGTCGAGATGGCGTTCCGGCGCGGCCTGGGGCGTGTCCTCGCCGGCCGGCCGGTCGGCGATGCCGGGCGATCCCTGGGTGCGCAGGAACAGCCAGTACAGGTTCGGCCGGATCCGCGCGAACGCGGCGCGCAGCTGGTCCTGGATGCGCGGGTCGATCACCGCCGCGCCGTCGGAGACCAGCAGGAGCACCCGCGAGGCGCCGACATCGATCCCGAACTGCGACAGGGCCATGCCGAGGCCCCGGCCGATATTGGTGTAGTCGAGGCCGGGCCGGTCGATGGCGGCGATCGCCGCCCGCACGGCGTCGTGGCGGTCGGTCATCGGCATGACCAGCATCGGCGCGGTGGAGAAGGCCGTCACGGCGAACAGGTCGTGCGCCCGGGCGCCGACGAAATCGGCCAGCAGGCGCCGGGAGGCCGCGGCCTTCGACTCCTCGGCGCCGGAGGGCTGCCGGCCCGCGAAGGTCTCGTTCATGCTGCCCGAGCGGTCGATCAGCAGCGAGACCTGCGCGCCGATGCCGAGGCGCTCGATCCGCGCGCCCGTCCGGTAGGGGCCCGCCAGGGCCACGATCAGGCCGGCGACGGCCAGGACGCCGGCGAGCGTCAGCGCCCGGCCGAGCCAGGCCGAGAGGGGGTCGGCCGGGGCGGCGGCGACCGCCGGCACCGACGTCCGGCGCAGGGCCGTGCGGGCCAGCGGCAGCAGAGCCAGCGGCAGCAGCCACAGGACCCAGGGATCGGTCGCGCCGAGGCGGGCGAGGAGATCGGTCACGGCCTCACGCGCTCCGCTCCGCCGCCGCGAGCCGCGCCAGGAGCGCCTCTGCCTCGGCGCGGGGCCAGGCCGCGCGCGCGGCCGGCAGGCGGCCGCCGAAGAAGGCGAGGCGCGAGGCCTCGAAGAAGCGCGCGAGCTCCGCCCCCTGGCCGCGGAAGGCCCCGTGCCGCGCGAGGAAGGCGCCGAGATCGTCGGCCAGCACCCGCCTCCCGTCGGTCAGGTCGAGGCCCCGGTGCAGGGCCAGCAGCGCCGCCCGGTAGGCCTGATCGGGCTCGGCCCCCGCCTGCCGGCGGAGCCCGCGCAGCGCCGCCGCGAAGGGGCGGCCCCGCCGCTGCCGGAACGGCCCCCAGGCGCGGTCGTGCGCCAGCGCCAGCACCGCGAGGCCGGCGAGGGCGCCGAGGCCCGCCGCCGCCGCGACGTCCGGTGCCGGATCGATCCGCCCGCCGCGTCCGTCCGGGCGCAGGTACTCGGCCGGATCCTCGCGCCGCTGCGGCTGCACCTCGCGCAGGGGCGAGACGCCGAGGCTCCAGCCCGGCACCTGCACGGCGGCGGTGGTGAGGCCGGTCGCCGCCTCGCTCGCCAGCGTCAGGGGGAAGCCCGGCACCTCCAGGGTGCGGGCGTCGAGGGCGGCGTAGAAGCTCTGATAGGTCAGGCGCAGGCGCACCCGCCGGGCGCCGGCCACCGGGGCGTCGTCGACCGCGACGGCGCGCAGGTCGAGCCAGTAGGTCACCGGACCGGGCCGGGGCAGGGTCGCGCGCTGCAGCCGGAAGTCGGGATCGGCCAGGATCTCCACCTGTGCCTCGACTAGGTCGCCCAGGAAGATCCCGAAGGGCCGCGGGCTGCGCACCTCGACGGAGCGCACCTGCGCGGCGGCCGGGCCGGCCGTCAGGGCGAGGGGCGCGGCCAGGACGCCGGCGAGGAGACCGGCCAGCAGGAGGGCGGGACCGCGCGCGCCCATGCTCAGGTCGTCATCAGGTGGCGGGTGAGCGCCTGGGCGTCGAAGCGCCCGGCGAGCCGGAAGACCCGGCGCGCGAAGGGCGCGGCGGCGCGCTCCAGGGCGGCGACCCGGTCCCGCTCCCGGGCGATCCAGGCCCGGCGCAGGCTCGGGCGGAGCAGGACCACGCGGCGGCCGCCGCCCTCGAGGTCGTCGAGCTCGACGAGGCCGAAGGCCGGCAGCGCCTCCGCCTCGGCGGGGTCGGCGAGCAGGATCGGCACCGTGTCGTGCGGCGCCAGGGCGGCGAAGACCCGGGTGATCAGGGCCTCGGGCCAGCGGAAGTCGGAGGCGAGGAAGACGAGCTTCGGTCGCCCGGCGAGCCGCCGCGCGGCCTCGAGCATGCCGGCGCAGCCGCGTCCCGCGCGCGGCGCGCCCGCGACCCGCTCGGCCGCGGCGACGGCCGCGCCCCGGTGGCGGGTGGCGGGGAGGGTGAGGTCGTCGCGCAGGGTCTCGTCGCAGCCGATCAGGCCGAACCCGTCGCTGATCCGGGTCGCCGAGACGGCCAGGGCCCGGCAGAGATCGCCCGTGAGCCGAGCCCGGTCGGCCGTGCCGCGGAAGCCCATCGAGGCCGAGAGATCGACCAGGACCCAGGTCTCGACCGCGGTCCGCGCCTCGAAGCGGCGGACATGCACGCCCTCGAACGGGTCGCGCAGCGTCGCGCGCAGGTCGATGCGGCGGGCATCCGGCAGCTGCAGGAACGGCACCTGATCGCGGAACGGGCCGGCGCCGCCGGCGTCGCGCCCCCGGTGGAGGCCGGCCCGGCTGCCGCGCGGCCGCCAGCGCGGCAGGTAGACGATGTCGGCCGTGCGCGGGTCGCTCACGGCGCCGGCACCGTCTCGAACGCGGCCCGGCACAGGGCGGGCACGATCGCGCCGCGCTGCAGCTCGTGGACGGGCTCGAGGAAGACGCGGTGGGCCATCACCTCGGTGAAGACCGCCCGCACGTCCTCCGGCACCAGCCAGTCGCGGCCCTCCAGCCACGCCCGCACCCGGGCGGCGCGCACCAGGAAGGCGACGCCGCGCGGCGAGGCGCCGCCCTGCACGAGGGTGGCGGTGTCGAGGCCCGGGAGCCGGATCCCGGCCTCCGCGGGGCGGACCAGCGCGTCCCAGAGGGCCACCACGTAGGCCTCGATCGACGGCTCCGCGCGGACCGCGTGCTGGATCGCGGCCGCGATGCCGCCGATCCGGGCGTGGTCGAGCACGCCCTCCGCGACCGCGCCGACGAGGGCGTCCGTGTCGTGGAAGCGCGGGTCGAAGACCAGGCTCCGGCGCACCGCCGCGTCCCGGGGCGCCTCCAGCCCGATCTCCATCAGGAAGCGGTCGCGGGCCGCGGCCGGGAGCTCGAAGGTCTCCTCGCGCTCGACCCGGTTGCGGTCGGCGAAGACCTGCAGGTTCGGGAACGCGTAGGTGCGGCCGAAGGCCTGGACGCTGCGCTCGGCCATCAGCCGGAGCAGCAGGGCGTGGACCTGCGGCCGCGCCCGGTTGATCTCGTTGAAGAAGAACACCGAGAGATCCTCGGCCCGGGCCAGGACCGGGCCGGGATCGACCCGCGGCCGGCCGTCGGGGCCGAGATAGGTGTGGTAGATCAGGTCGGTCGGCATCATGTCGACCGTGCCCTCGACGCGCTCGTAGGCGCCGCCCAGCGCCCGGGCCACCGCCCGCAGCAGGGTGGTCTTGCCGACGCCGACATCGCCCTCGAGCATCACGTGGCCGCGGGCGAAGATCGCGATCGTCACGAGGCGGATCGCCCGCTCCTGCCCGACCACCGCCTTGGCGACCTCCGCCTCGAAGCGGGCCGCCGCCGCCCGCCAGTCGGTGAGCATCGTGTCTCCGGGACGGAGGGTGTTCATGAAACGGTGCCTGCGGTGTCGGGCGGGGCGCCGGAACGGCGGCGCCGGGTCTCGGTGCGGCGCGGCGCCGAACGTCGCTGCGGGCCGGCGCCGCGGCGCGGGCCGGCCCCAGGACGGTCGGACCGCTCGGTCGGGATCAGTTCGACGAGATCTTGGCGACGTCGTACTCGAACTTGCCGGTCTTCTTGGCGTTCTCGATCCGCTTCCTGTTGCGCTCCTCCATCTGCTTGATGGATTCGGCCTGCTTGCTGACCTCCTTCGGGTCGTGCTTGGGATCGTACTTGGTCCCGGCGACCTTCTCGGGGAAGCCGGGCTTCGGCTGCCAGCAATTGCCCGGCGCCTTGCAGGTCTGCCCGTCGTAGGCCAGCGCCGGCACCGCGAAGGCCGCCCCCGCGATCAGCATCGCCACCGTGATCACTGTGCGCATCGTTGATTCCTCCGTCTCTTCCTTGGCCGGTCGGGCCGTTGGTTCGCCCCGTCTCCCGCGGGGCGCGACTTGCCGAGAACGGCTAGTCCAGCGGCTTGCACTGGCCGGGCACGTCCTTGGCAAAGGTCTCGCCCTCCTTGAAGGGCTTGTAAGTCTTCTTCTGCTCGTCGGTGAGCCACTCGGCATCCTTCACCGGACCCGTGTAGAGATGGCGGATCCAGGCGATGACCTGCAGCATCTCGTCGGGATTGAGATCCTCGTTGTGCGGTCCCATCATGCCGTTGGCGCCGCCCCACAGGGTCGAGAACAGGCCGACATCGGTCGTGTTCGCCGGGTAGGTCCAGTAATCGTCGTTGAGGCCGGGCCCGACCTTGCCCTCGCCGAGATGGCCGTGGCAGCCGGAGCACGAGGTCAGGAACAGGCTCTCGCCGTTGCGCAGGCAGGACTTGTCGTCGATGTAGAGATTCTTGCCGGTCTGGAAGAAGGTCTTGACCGCCTGCGAGTCCCGCCCGCCCGGCTTGCCCTCGGCCGTGTCCATCGCCTCGCCGGTGATGGTGTTGCGGAAGACGATGCCGGTCTGCGGGCCGGACTGGGGCTGGGCGCGGGCCGCGACGGGCATCGCCACGGCGAGGGTGAGAAGGGCGACGCGGGCCGAACGTACGATGAGCATCTGTTGAGCGGATCCTGATGTCCTGATCGATGGCCCGGGCGCGCCGGGCCGGTCTCGGTGGGGCGGCCTCAGTTCGAGGCGACGACCGGCACCCCGTCCTGCTTGAGGATCGCCGCGATCGCCGGTCGGGCCTTCTCGATCCCGGCGTCGAGGGCCTTGCGCAGGGCCTCGTCGTCCTTGCGCACCCCCATCGACTGGTCGAAGACCTGCGGGACCTTGCGGCCGTCGCTGCCGACCGTGTCGGCCGGGACCAGCGTCATGCGCAGGGGCGTCGGGGAATCCTTGACGTAGCGGGCCACGTCCGGGCCGAAGGCGACGCCGACATCGGCCTTGTCGTTGGCGACCTCGCTGACGATGCGGGCCGGGTCGATCTGGGTGTACTGGTTGCGCGGCGAGCGGAAGTTCACCAGCGAGTAGAGGTAGGCCATGTCCTCCTCGTAGCGGCCGATATCCTTGAGCATCGCCTCGCCGGGCGAGCCGAACGGCACCACCATGTGGTCGAGGGTCTTGAGCCGCGGGTCGGACCAGGACTTCACGTCGAGATCCTTGTCGGCGCGCGTGATGAAGACGTAACCGCTCCGGTAGTACGGCCGGGTGGTCAGCACCCGCGGGTCGTCGCTGTCGAGGCCGACGACCACGTCGCAGGTCCGCTTCTCCAGGCCGTCGCGGACGAGGTAGATCGCGGGCTTCTCGAGCCAGACGAAGACGGGCTTCTTCCCCATCGCCTCGGCGACGGCGATTGCGACGCGGTTCTCGAGCCCGGAGCCGTCCCTCATCGAGAGCGGCGGCTGCTTCTCGGAGGCGCAGATCCGCAGGGTCGCGGGGTCGGCCGGCGGGGCGGCCGGGGCCTTGCCGGGCTCCGACTGGATGGCCTGGGCCTCGGATTCCTGGGCCGCCACCGGCCCGGCGGCCAGGGAAGCGAGCGTCAGGACGGCGGCGAAACGGGCCGCCAGGATGCGGGCGCGCGGGCGCGGCATGGACGTTGATCCCTGTTGTCGAAGCGTTTCTTGATGGCGTGTCCGGATGGCGTGTCCGGAGGGACAGGCGGGGCGCCGGAGGGCCCCGCCCGTCGGGATCCGATCCCGGAACCCCGCCGGCCGAGGGGCCGACGGGATGCAGGCGGCGGTTACTGGGGGCCGTTACCTGGCGCCCGTTACTTGGCGCCCGTTACTTGGCGACCGTTACTTGGCGGCGTGCTGCGCGTACTCGCCGACGTTCGGGTCGTCGTACGGGCCCTTGCCGTCCAGCGAGAACACCATCACGCCGCCGCCCATCTGGGTGTAGTTGGCGAGCTTCTTGAAGGCGCCCACCGCGCCGAGACCGGCGGTCGGGTCGGCGAGGTCGAACACCAGGCCCACGCCCGGCCAGCCGCCGACGCCGTAGTAGATGGCGACGTACTGCGTGCCCTTGTGGGTGTAGGTGATCGGGTAGCCGATGGCGCCCGACGGCAGCTTGAACTTCCAGAGGAGGTCGCCGTTGTCGGAGTCGCGCGCCTTGATGAAGCCGTCCAGCGTCCCGTAGAGGACGAGGTCGCCCGCGGTGGCGGTGGTGCCGCCCCAGACCGCGAAGCGCTCCATCTTCTCCCAGTTGAACTTGCCGGTGATGGCGTTGTAGCTCTTGATCTGGCCGAGTCCCTCGTAGTTCTGCCGGTCACCCTTCGGGCCCGGATACATGTTCAGCGTCGCACCGACGAAGAACTGACCCGCCCGGTAGGGCAGCATGAAGGGCTCCCAATCCATGCAGATGTGGTTGATGCCCATGTAGAAGGCTTGCCGCTTCGGATCGTAGGAATCGTGACCCTGGTTGTGGTAGCCCATCGCCGAGGGGCAGATGTCCTTGGCGAGGTGGTCCATCCGGGTGCCGTATTCCGGATCGCGCACCGGCGTGCCGGTCTTCAGGTCCACCGACTTGAACACGTTGACGGTGTCGTCGATCTTGTTGGCCGAGACCAGCGTGCCGTCCGTCCGGTCGAGGGTGTAGACGATGCCGTTGCGGTCCGGGTGGGTGAGGAGCTTCCTCATCTTCCCGTCCTTGTCCTTCTGGTCGGACAGCATCATCACGTTGACGCCGGCATAGTCCCACTCGTCGTGCGGGGTCTTCTGGTAGCCGAACTTCGCCTCGCCGGTGTCGGCGTCGCGGCCGAAGATCGTCATCGTCCACTTGTTGTCGCCGGGACGCATGGTCTCGTTCCACGGCGCCGGGTTGCCGGTGCCGAAGTAGATCAGGTTGGTGCCCGGATCGTAGGCGTACCAGCCCCAGTTGGTGCCGCCGCCGATCTTCCAGGCGTCGCCCTCCCAGGTCGAGGTGCCGAGGCCCTTCTGGCCGTAATGGGCGTTGTGGATGTTGAAGTCCTTGGCGAGCAGCAGGTCCTCGTCCGGGCCGGTGGCGTAGGCGCGCCAGACCTGCGCGCCGGTCTTGACGTCGTAGGCGGTCAGGTAGCCGCGCACGCCGAGCTCGGCGCCCGAGGAGCCGATGATCACCTTGTCCTTCACCACGTAGGGGGCGATCGTGAGGGTCGAGCCGACCTTGATGTCCGAATTCTCGACCTTCCACACCGTCTCGCCGGTCTGGGCGTAGAGGGCGGCGACGTTGCCGTCGAGCTGGGTCTTGAGGATCAGCGCCGGGGTCTTGCCGTCGCCGGGCCAGTAGGCGAGGCCGCGGTTGACGAGATCGCAGCAGGCCACCGAGCGCGCGGCCGGGTTCTGCTTGGGCTTGTCCTGCCAGAGGATCTTGCCCGGATCGTCGAGGCCGAGGGCGAAGGTGTTGTTGGGGAACGAGGTGTGGATGTACATGACGCCGTCGACGACGAGCGGCGCACCCTCGTGGCCGTTGAGCAGGCCGGTGGAGAACGTCCAGGCCGGCTTGAGCTGCTTGACGTTGCTCTTGTTGATCTGCGTCAGGTCGCTGTAATTGTTCGAGTCGTAGTTCTTACCGGGCATCACCCAGTTCTCGTCGCTCTTCGATTTCTCGATGAGCTTGTCGTTGGCCTGCGCCACGCCCGCCATGGCGACCGGCGCGAGCGCCATGATCGCCAATGCCGAGACGGAATTCCGGAGCCTGATCATCCTGCGTCTCCTCGCCGGACTGCCACGCCGTTTGGCCTCGCAGTCATCGTGGTGTTCATTCGGTGGCGACACGACTTTCACCGACAAATCCGCCTCCGGCGTCGCGATATCCCGGTTATTTCCAGTATTCGCTGAGCTTATGAAAGACTTATTATCGTTGTGCGCCACTTGATTATTCGCACGGCTTGTAATGCGTGTCTTTGCAAAACGAAACATTTCTTTTCGGGATGATCCGGCAACAGAACACCGGAGATCTGGTAAGATCACGCGGGCCTTGACCGAGAGCCGACCTCCATCCCAGACAGGCGGGAACGATGTGCGGGCGCGCGGGCTCGGAGCCGTCCGCCGACCCGTTCCGGGAGGACGCCATGGGTCATGTCACGGGCCGCGCGGCCCGCTCTCTGGCGCTGGCTGCCGGCCTGATGTCCTGGCCGGAATCCTGGCCGGAATCCTGGCCGGCGCCTCCAGCCGCGGCGGCCGGGACCGGCGGGGAACGCCGTCTCGCGGCGCTCTATCAGCAGGACGGGCGGCGCGAACTGACGGGGGCCGACCTGGACCGCTTTCCCGGCGCGGGCGTGCTGTGGTGCCGGCGCCCGGACGGGATTCCCCAGAAGGCCGCCGCCGCGTGGCTGGTCGGGAGCCGGTCCCTCGTGCTGATGAACGCGCACAATTTCCGCAATCGGCAGCTGGAGGTCACCCGAACCGTCGCCGATTGCTACTTCCAGATCGCCGGCCGGAACTACGCCTTCGTGCCCGACATCCTGGAACTCGGCGTCGAGCCCGAGGCACGGCGCCTGCACATCACCGACGACTGGGCGCTGCTCCGCCTCGCCGAGCCGGCCGAGGCGCGGCCGCAGCCGATCCCGGACCCGCCCACCCTTCCGACCGGCGACCTGACGCTGCCGGTGACGATGGTCTCGCCGGCCGGGCACGAGAACTACCGGGGGCAGAGCAGCCGGGAATCCTGCGCCGTCCGGCGGATCGATCCGCCGAGCGAGGGCGCGATCCGCCGCGCCCGCCACGATTGCAACGACGGCTACGGCGGATCGGGCTCGGGCCTGTTCGACGCGGAGGGCCATCTCATCGCGATGCAGAGCGCGTCGCTCTCGATGAACCAGCGCCACGCCTTCGACATCGAGTTCCACTACGGCTCGGCGCTGCTGATCGAGGGCCGGCTCCACGAGGCCCTCACGGCGCAGGCCCGCGAGACCCGGGACCGCTAGCGCGGGCCGCCGGGCGTCCGCCGCGCCTCGGCGGGGATCCCGGTAAGCCCCCGGTAAGCAAGGCGGCGATTTCCGGCCGGGCGCCCGGGGAAGTTCTCGACGGCGATGCGGCCGCACGCCAAAACTTAACGTTGAACCTCGAATCTGGTCCCGCCAGGGAGCCGGTATGCCCGCTGTCGGAACGTTCAGGGTCTGCGCGCCGGGACGGCCGCCGTTCGCGGAGGCCGTGGTGGAGGGCGTGGCCGAGGCGGTCGCGCTGCCATCCGTGCTCGTCACGATGCTGGGCAGCCTGATCGAGGCCTGGCCCCGGCAGATCTACACACAACCCCTGGTGACCACCCGCTTCCTCGGGCAGCGGACCACCTACGTCTGCGATCCCGGCCACATCCGCGGCCTGATGGTCGATCAGGCCGAGGCGCTGGAGCGGGAGCCGTTCATGCTGCGGGCGCTGGCCCCGGCCCTCGGCGCGGGGGTCCTCACCGCGGACGGAGCCCAGTGGCGGCGGCAGCGCAGGACCGCGAGCCCGATGTTCCGCCCGGACCGGGTCCGGAGCTTCGTGCCGGCCATGGCCCGGGCCGCCGCGGCGACGCGGGCGCGCTGGCGCGACGCCGATCCGGCCGGGACCGAGCGGGACATCCTGCGCGAGATGATGCGCACCGCCTTCGACGTCATCGTCGCCACGATGGTGTCGGGCGATCCGCATCTGGAGGTCGAGCCCTTCGGGGCCGCGATGGACGCCTATCTCGGCCAGACCAGCTGGAAGATCGCCCTGGAGATGCTCCGGGCCCCGGCCTGGGTCCCGCATCCGGGAGCCCGGGCCGGGGCGGAGGCGGTGCGCTACCTGCGCGGCGAGGTCGCCCGCACCATCGCGCGCCGCCGGGCGCGCGGCGAGCCCGGCTCCGACCTCCTCGGCCTCCTGCTGCAGGCGCGGGATCCGGAGACCGGCGCGCCGCTCCCCGAGGCGAGCCTCGTCGACAACCTGCTGACCTTCGTGTCCGCCGGCCACGAGACCACGGCCCTCGCGCTGGCCTGGACCTTCCGGGTCCTGGCCGAGCACCCGGAGGTGGAGCGGCGCGTCGTCGCCGAGATGGCGCGCCTCGGCGCCGATCCGGCCGCCGATCCCGAGGCCGCGGACCGGCTCCCCTACACCCGCCAGGTGCTCCTCGAGGTGATGCGCCTCTATCCGCCGGCACCGCTGATCGTGCGGCGGACGCGGGCCCCGGTCCGGCTCGGGGACACGGTCGTGCCGGCCGGGCAGTCGGTCCACGTGCCGGTCTACGCCCTGCACCGGCACGCGCTGCTCTGGGACCGGCCGGAGGCGTTCGACCCGGGCCGCTTCGCGCCGGAGCGGGCCGCCGCGCGCGACCGCTACGCCTACCTGCCGTTCGGCGCCGGCCCCCGGGTCTGCATCGGCATGAGCCTCGCCCTGACCGAGTGCCTCGTCGTCCTGGCGACGCTGCTGCCCGCCTTCCGCCTGCGGCCGGTGACGGCGGAGATGCCGGCCGCGCAGTTCCGCGTGACGCTGCGGCCCAAGGGGGGCCTGACGATGAGGGTCGCGCCCCGCCCCGGGGCCGGCCATGTCGGCTGAGATGTCGCCTGAGATGTCGCCTGAGCGATCCGCGGGCGCGTCCGGCCCGCCCGGCGCGACCGCGCCGGCCGCGCGGCGGGGGACCTGGCCGGGCCGACGGGTCGGGTCGCTGCTCGGCCGCCTCTTCGGTCCCGACGCCGACGACGCGCTGCCGAACCGCTACCGCCTGCAGGTGCGCGCGGGGCTCCTCGACGAGACGCTGAAGCTCGCCACCTATTCGGCGGTGACGCACCTGATCATCGCGCTGGCCGTCGCGTACTTCTTCTGGAGTTCGGCCTCGCACACCTACCTCCTCGGCCTGCTCGCCGTGGTCGCGGTGCTGATCACGGCGGCGACCTACGCGACCTGGCTCTACTGGCGCACCCACGGCGACACCGCCTCGGCGCGCACCGTCCGATGGGGCTGCCGGATCGCCGCCGGCCTCGCCTTCGCCCTGGGCCTCACCTGGGCGACCCTGCCGGTCGTGCTGTTCGCGCCCTCCGGCGGCGACGCGCGCCTGCTCGTCGTCGCCATCGTGGCCGGCCTGATCTCGGACGCCTACGTGGTCGGCCCGCTCCTGTCGGTCTCGTACCTGTTCGCGGTCCCGGTCATCGTCGGCAGCTTCGCCGGGCTGGCCCGGTCCGGGGAGCCGGTCGCGCTCAGCATCGGCTTCCTGCTCGCCGTCTACGCGATCTTCGTGGTGACGAGCGTGAGCCGCATGAGCCGCCTGTCGCGCCAGCGCATCCTCGACCGCGTGCGGGTCGAGGACCAGAGCGAGACGATCGGGCTGCTGCTCAACGCCTTCGAGGCGAATGCCAGCGACTGGCTCTGGGAGACGGACGAGACCGGGCGGTTCCAGCACGTCTCCACCCGGATGGCGGACGTGCTGGCCTGCCCGGTGCGGACGCTCCAGCACGCTTCGTTCCCGGCGCTGCTCGCCGGCCGGGCCGAGGCGCCCCCCGAGGCCGATCAGAGCGCCGACCTCCTGGACCGTCTCCGGCGGGGCAGTGCCTTCCACCAGCACCTGATCGCCGTCGACACGCCGGCCGGCCGGCGCTGGCTTCGGCTGAGCGGCAAGCCGTTCCTCGACCAGAAGGGGCGCTTCGCGGGCTTCCGGGGGGTCGGCTCCGACGTGACGGAGGCCCGCCGGGCGGAGGCGCACATCGCCTATCTGGCCACCCGGGACCCGATGACCGGCCTGTCGAACCGGGTCATGTTCCACGACGTCGCGTCCGAGGCCTGCGCGGCCGCCGCGCAGATTTTGCCCCCGGCCTCTCTGCGGGACGCGCCCCGGGCCGCGGACGCGACGGTCAGCCTGCTCTACCTCGACCTCGACGGCTTCAAGACCGTCAACGACAGCATCGGCCACGCGGCGGGCGACGCCCTGCTGGGGCAGGTCGCCGATCGCCTGCGCGCCCTGCTCCCGGCCGACGCGCAGGCGTTCCGCCTCGGGGGCGACGAGTTCGCGATCCTGCAGCGCGGCCGGGACGGCGCGGCCGCGCAGGCCCTGGCCGAGGCCGCGATCGGGGCCCTGCGCGAGCCCTACCTCATCGACGGCGTCCGGGCGGAGATCGGCGTCAGCGTCGGGATCGCCTGCGCCCCCGCGGACGCGACCGAGCCCGAGGACCTGCTCCGGAAGGCGGACCTCGCGCTCTACAGCGCCAAGCAGGGCGGCAAGGGGCGCTGGCGGGGTTTCGACCGCGACCTGGAGGTGCGCGTCCAGCGCCGCCACGACCTCGACGAGGCGATGCGGCAGGCCCTCGCCGACGGCGAGATGGCGCTGCACTACCAGCCGCTGGTCAGCCTGCAGGACGGCCAGGTGGTGGGCTGCGAGGCGCTGCTGCGCTGGACCCGGCCGGGCCTCGGGCCGGTCTCGCCCGCCGAGCTGATCCCGATCGCCGAGGGAACGGGCTTCATCCTCGCGATCGGGCGCTGGGCCCTGCGGCGGGCCTGCGCGGAGGCGCTGACCTGGCCGGCGCGCCTGCGCGTCGCCGTCAACATCTCGTCGGTCCATTTCCGCAGGCCCGACTTCTTCGCCGACGTCGCGACGGTGCTGACCGAGACCGGCCTCGCGGCGGACCGCCTCGAGATCGAGATCACCGAGTCGATCTTCCTGGCCAACACGCCGCACGTGCTGGACAATCTCCGCGCCCTGCGGGCGCTCGGGGTGCGGATCGCCCTCGACGATTTCGGGACGGGCTACTCCTCGCTGAGCTACCTGACGCAGTTCCCGGTCGACAAGATCAAGATCGACCGCGCCTTCGTGCGCGACCTGAGCGGCCGCCCCGAGTGCCTGACGGTGATCGAGGCGATCATGGTCATCGCCCGCGACCTGCGCATCGACGTCACGGTGGAGGGTGTCGAGACCGAGCAGCAGGCCGAACTCCTCCGGCTGCGGCGCTGCAACAGCGCGCAGGGCTTCCTGTACAGCCCCGCCCGCCCGCCCGAGGAGATCCCCGGCCTGATCGAGCGCCTGCCCCGGACGGCGCTCCCGGCGGAGCGGGCCGTCCGCGCGGTCGCCTGAGGGCGAACGGCCCCGGATCCGGGTTGCCACGCGGGTGGCAACGGCTCTAGCGGGGGGACGACCACGCGGAACCGGGACACAGGCGCGCCATGCCCAAGGTCGTCATCAGCGAGTTCATGGACGAGGCCGCGATCGCGGGCGAGCTCGCCGGCCTCGACGTGCAGTACGATCCGGGCCTCGTGGACCGGCCTGACGCGCTCCTCGCCGCCGTCGCCCGGGCCGACGCCCTGATCGTGCGCAACCGGACGCAGGTCCGCGGCGCCCTGCTCGATGCCGCCCGCGACCTCAGGGTCGTCGGCCGCCTCGGCGTCGGCCTCGACAACATCGACGTCCCGGCCTGCCGGGCGCGCGGCATCGCCGTCTGCCCGGCCACGGGCGCCAACGACGGCGCGGTCGCCGAGTACGTCGTGGCCACCGCGCTGCTGCTCCTGCGCGGCGCCTACGCGGCGAGCGCCGACGTCGCCGCCGGCACGTGGCCGCGCAACGCGCTGATGGGCCGCGAGATCGCCGGCAAGCGCCTCGGCCTCGTGGGCTTCGGGTCGATCGCCCGGGAGACCGCCCGGCGGGCGGCGGCGCTCGGCATGGCGGTCGCCGCCCACGACCCCTTCGTCGCCGCGGACGACCCGGCCTGGAACCCGGCCTCCGGGCCGGTCGAGCGGACGGCGCTCGACGCGCTGATCGCCGAGAGCGACGTGCTCTCGCTGCACGTGCCGCTCACCGATCAGACCCGCGGCCTGATCGACGCGGCCGCGCTGGCGCGGATGCCCCGCGGGGCGATCCTGATCAACGCGGCCCGGGGCGGGGTCGTGGACGAGGCGGCGGTGGCCGCGTCGCTGCGGTCCGACCATCTCGGCGGCGCGGCGCTGGACGTGTTCGACCGCGAGCCCCTCGACGCGGCGGCCGGCGCCGTCTTCGCGGGGGTGCCGAACCTGATCCTGACGCCGCACATCGCCGGCGTGACGCGGGAATCGAACGCGCGCGTCTCCGCCGTCACCGCGGCGGCCGTGCGCCGGCATCTCACGCAGGGCTGAACGCGGGGGCTCTGGGCGTTTCGGCCGGAGCGGGCTATCCAACGGAGAGCCGGGCCTCGCGGGGACCGGGACGTCCGGTGCGGGCCGGGAGGGAGCAGAGGATGACCGATCCGGCACGGCGGGCCTTCCTGAAGAGCGCCGCACTCGGTGCCCTGGCGGCGGGAAGCGGCCTGCGGCCCGCCCGCGCCGACGAGACGGCGCACCTGCCCTTCGGCAACGGCGAGCGGCCGCTCGTCGCCTATCCGGGCAAGCGGCCGCTGCTGCAGACGACCGCCCGGCCGCCCCAGCTGGAGACGCCGTTCGCGGTCTTCGATGAGGGCGCGATCACGCCGAACGACGCGTTCTTCGTCCGCTACCACCTCGCCGACATCCCCCTGGAGATCGATCCCGAGGCGTTCCGGCTGAGCGTCGGCGGCCACGTCGAGCGGCCCGTCGCGCTGTCGCTCGCGGAGCTGAAGGCGCTGCCGGGCCGGACCGAGATCGTCGCGGTCAACCAGTGCTCGGGCAATTCCCGCGGCTTCTTCGAGCCGCGCATGGCCGGCGGCCAGCTCGCCAACGGCGCCATGGGCTGCGCCCGCTGGACCGGCGTGCCGCTGAAGAGCGTGCTCGACAGGGCCGGCGTGAAGGCCGGGGCCGTGCAGGTCGCGTTCAACGGCCTCGACCGCCCGGTCCTGCCCGAGACACCGGACTTCGCCAAGGCACTGACCCTCGACCAGGCCGGCGACGGGCAGGTGCTGCTCGCCTGGGGCATGAACGGCGCGGATCTGCCCTGGCTCAACGGCTACCCGCTGCGCCTCGTGGTGCCGGGCTATTACGGGACCTACTGGGTCAAGCACCTCGACACGGTCACGGTGCTGGACAAGCCGTTCGAGGGCTTCTTCATGAAGACCGCCTACCGCATCCCCGACAATCCCTGCGCCTGCACCGAGCCCGGTCAGGCGGCCGCCGCCACGGTGCCGATCGGGCGCCTCAACGTCCGGTCGTTCCTGACGAACCTGACCGACGGCGCGCAGGTGAAGGCGGGTCCGGTCGCCCTGCGCGGCATCGCGTTCGACGGCGGCTCGGGCATCGGAGAGGTCGCGGTCTCGACCGACGACGGCGCCACCTGGACTCAGGCCGCGCTCGGCCAGGATCTCGGCCCCTACGCGTTCCGGACCTGGTCGCTCGCGACCGCGCTCACGCCCGGCGCCCACGCGATCCGGGTGCGGGCCACCGCCAACGACGGCAGCACCCAGCCGACGATGTCGCGCTGGAACCCGTCGGGCTACATGCGCAACGGCGTCGAGACCACCCGGGTGCGGGCGGCATGATGGCGAACCGGAGGACAGACGGGATGCGGGCGCTCGCGCTCGGCGCGGTGATCGCGGGCCTGACGGCCGGCGCGGCCTGGGCGGCGCCGCGGACCTACACGCTCCCAGACCCGACCGCGCAGCTGCGGCCCCCGGCGGACGCCGGCCTGACCGCGGGCTACGAGGCGGCGCAGGCCAACTGCCAGACCTGCCACTCGGTGGACTACATCGCCACGCAGCCGCCCGGACGCGGGAAAGCCTTCTGGGACGCCGAGGTGTCCAAGATGATCAAGGCCTACCACGCCCCGATCGAGCAGGCCGATGCCGGCGCGATCGCCGCCTACTTGGCTGGAACCTACTGAGGATCGGAGAGACGCCTGATCCCGCCGCGTCAGCGCAGCGCGAGCGCCTGGGCCGCGTGCGAGGCGACGGCCTGCACGGCCGGAAGATCGTAGGCGTAGACGCGTCCGGCCAAAATCGCCAGGGCGAGCGTCCAGAACACCGCACCGCCGACGCGCCGCGCCGTGCGGTCGCCGACTGCCGCGGCCGGGCAAGCGCGGGCGACGCCGTCGGCGACGGGCTCGCCGAACGGATCGAAGGCCGGCGACTGGTTCTCGGAGGCGCTGCGCATGAAGCGGAATGTCGCGCTCGGCAGGCCCGTTCGCAATGGACACGTCTTCCGTATTTCGCAACGCGAGGAGATGCTTGTTCTCCTTTCAGTCTCAGCGGCAGACAGGTTCTTCTCAGAGGACCGGTTCGACCGCCGCGAACACGATATCTTCTTCCCGATAGGAGCCGGGTTCGGCGGGTGTGTGGTAGGCCATGCGCTCGCGGCGCCCCCGCAGGGGCTCGCGGCTGACCTCGCGCCACGCCGCGGCCGGCGCCCCGGCGGCGCGCCGCGCCGCCTCCGAGACCAGGATCGGGACGCCGTGGAGTTTTGTCGCCTGTTCCAGGCGGGCGGCGACGTTGACGGCGTCGCCCAGCACGGTGAACTCGTAGCGCGCCTCCTCGCCGATGATCCCGCAGAACACCTCGCCGTAATGGACGCCGACGCCGATGCGCACGGGCCGGGCCGGCCCGGCCCGGTCGGTCCAGCGGGCGATCACCGCGACGAGGTCCTGCGCGAAGGCGAGGGCGCGGGCGGCGTCGTCGGGCCGGGGCTCGGGCAGGCCGAACACCACCAGGGCGCCGTCGCCGATGAACTTGTCGACCACCCCGCCCCGCAGGCGGGCGAGGCGCGTCACCCGCCGCCGGAAGGCGGACAGGAACTCGGAGAGCCGGTGCGGATCCAGGCTCTCGGCCAGGGTGGTCGAGCCGCGCATGTCGACGAACACGATGGCGGCCTGCTGGCGGCGGCCGGCCTTCAGGCTGCCGTCGTCGTCGGCGAGCCGCAGGACCAGCTCCTGCGGCAGGAACCGCGACAGCCGGTTGCGCCGGGTCGCCTCCCGCAGGGCCGAGGCGGCGAACAGCACGAACAGGACCGCGAGGGCGCCGACCAGGACCCAGATGGCCAGGGCGATCCGGGACACGATCGCCTGCCGCCACTCCATCCGGTCGGCCTCGTGCGCCTCCATGCGGCGCACGCGGTCGCGGATCGCGTCCATCATCTGCTTGCCGCGCCCGCCCGCCACGGAGGCGCGGGCCGCCGCGCCGTCGCCGCCGCGCATGAGGGCGACGCTGGCGCCGAGCTCGTCGAGCTTCTGGCGGATCAGCCCGGCCAGGGCGTCGAGGTCGACCTGCTGGTCGGGATCGTCCTGGACGAGGTCGCGCAGCCAGTCGAGCTGGCGGTCGACGTTCAGCCGCCCCTCGGTGAAGGGCAGCAGGAAGGCCTCGTCGCCGGTGAGCAGGTAGCCGCGCTGCCCCGTCTCGGCGTCCTGCACCGCCGACAGCACCCGGGCGAGGCGCCCGTCCACCGCCACGGTGTGGCGCACGGCGTCGACGCCGCGCTGCTGGTACGCGAAGGCGCCCAGCGCGATGGCGGTCATCACCAGGATCGTGGCGAACCCCACCGTCATCCACGCCACGGTGCGCGAGCGCAGGGACCGCTGCACCCGCGCCGCGACGCGGTTCCGGACCGAGGCGACGTCCGCCGCGGCCTCGCTCCGGTCCGATGCGGGCGCGTTGGCTGGAACGGACACGTCAGGCCCCGCCGGCGCCGTGCAGCCGGACGGGCCGCCCGGTCCGCCCGCCGTCCTCGGCCGCCCGCGCCCGGCAATCCGCGATGGTCGCTCGGGCCGTGTCGATGGCGACGGACGCCGCCGACATGGTGCGGGTGTCCGGCTCCCGCTCCCGGGCGTAGCGGACGACGTCCATGGCCAGCGCGTCGACCTCGGTGTTGAGCGCCTCGATCGCCGCCGGGTCGCGCAGCGCCCGGGCCTGCCCGGCGATCTCCAGGAGCCGGTCCAGGAGCTCGTCGATGCGCTCGCGGCGCAGGCCGGCGAGGCGCTGCCGGATCCAGGCCAGCACCGAGACGAGGCCGCCCACCAGCGCGCCGAGCAGGTAGAGCGTGTCGCCGTAGCGCTCGATGAGGCCGTGCTGGTCGCGCTCGTAATAGTCGATCGCGCCGGGATGGATCGGGATCCGCGCGCTCGTGGCCGCCACGGTCGTGTCGTAGGCCGGGGCCTGGACGTACTCGGCGGCGTCCGTCGCCTGGGCGGCGGCGGTGCGCTTCTCGAACAGCTGCTGGGTCACGTCGGCCGCCACGACCCGGCTCAGGGAAGCCCGGGCCATCAGCCGGTACGAGGCGCCCACCGTCTTCACGTCGTCGGCCGGCAGCTTCGGGCGGCCGCCGAACAGGCCGCCCGGGACGGTGACCGCCTGGAGCCGCGGGAAGCGCTCGATCACGGCGCCGTCATCCTCCACGGCGACGAACGCCACCTTGCCGCCGCGGGCGACGCCCTGCACGGCCGAGACCAGGGCCAGCGCCTTCGGCGCCGAGGGCGCGATGATGCTGACGAAGGCGTCGATCCGCCTCTCGCGGAAGGCGCCGGCCACCGCCTCCTGGTCGACCGGGACCAGCAGGACCGTCGAGTCCCGGGCCGGGCCGGCGGCCTCCTCCAGGGTGAGCCCGTAATAGCCCAGGAGATTCCGGAGCAGCCAGAGATCGGCGTCCCGGTGCGCCGCGATGCCGAGCCGCTTGCCGGCGAGCCTCGGGAAGCTGGTGATCCCGGCCTGCTCCGGCGAGGCGATGATCATCGCCTGGTCGCGCAGGATCGCCAGGGTCAGGCCGTTGGTCGGCAGCAGCACGTCGGGGCGGACCACCGCGAGGTCGGCGCGCCCGTCCTGCAGGGCGGCGGCGCTCTCGCGCACGTCGTCGAAGGACAGGATCTTCAGCCGGACATTCTCGTGCGCGGCCTCGAGCGCGTCCGCGTAGGCCTTGATCAGGCCGGGCTCGGTCCCGTCGCGGGGCGCGACCGCGATGGTCAGCACCGTCGCCTGGAGCAGGACCCAGGCCGCGACCCCGCCCGCGCCCAGGAGGGCGGCCCCGGCCAGGAGCAGGGTCTCCCGGCGCAGGATCCAGGCAGGCAGGGTCGCCATCGCCCCGGGTCCTCAGAACAGCGAGATCAGCACGATGCCGCCGACCATCAGGGCGGCGCCGATCAGGCGCGGCGGGCCGGCCTTGACCCGCTTCATGCCGAACCAGCCGAAATGGTCGAGCGCCACCGAGGTCAGCAGGTTGGCGGTGATCAGCAGGCCGTTGAACGCGCCGGCCCCGACCTTGTCGACGAAGAGCAGCCCGGCGAAGACCGCCACCGCCCCGGTGAGGCCGGCGAGGGGCATCCACCAGCGAACGCCCGCGACGTCGTCGCGGGTCGGCAGCGGCGACGGCCGCAGCAGGAACATCAGCGCGAACACGAACACGACCGGCACGAACGACACCGTCGCGGCGAGCCAAGGATTCTCCAGGGCCCCGCGGAGCTGCGCGTTCCAGACCACGCCGATCGCCATCAGGGCGCCGGCCACGAGGATGAACGGGTAGAGCAGCTTGCCCGACATCCCGTGCCCCTCGCCGTGCCCCTCGCCGCCCTCGCTCTTGCCCCCTGAGCGCGCGATGAAGGTCACGCCCACCGCCATCAGGAGGCCGCCGAGCCAGGGCATCGGCTTGAAGCCCGCGGCCTGCAGGCCGAACAGGCCGAGGGCGTCCATCGCCAGGGAGGTGAGGATGTTGGCGGTGAGCGTCAGACCGTTGAACGGCCCGGCGCCGACCTTGTCGATGAAGGCGAGCCCGCCGAACACCGCGACCGCGCCGGCCAGGCCCCCCAGCGGCGCGTACCAGGGCATCCTGCTCAAGGAATCGAGGCTCGGCAGCGGCGTCGGCATCGTGAGGAACAGGGTCGTGAACACGAAGACGATCGGCAGGAACGACACCGTCGCGGCGAGCCACGGATTGACCATGCGGCCGCGCAGCTGCGCGTTCATGGCGTTGCCGAGTGCCTGCAGCGCGCCCGCCACCAGGATGAAGGGATAGAGGAGGGCAGCCGTCACGCGCGCGGACCTTCGGGTTTGCGGGGAAGGGTCAGACGAGGAGCAGGCCGGCGAGCGCCAGCGCGAGGGCCGGCGGCATCACCAGCAGGCCGAGCTTGAGGAAGGTCCAGGCGCCGACATCCTGGCCCTCGCGGCGGATGGCGGTGAGCCAGAGGATCGTCGCGAGCGAGCCCGTCACCGACAGGTTCGGCCCGAGATCGACGCCGATCAGGATCGCGCCCGCCACCTTCTCGGGAACGTGGGCGGTCTGCACGGCGGCGCCCGCGATCAGCCCGGCCGGCAGGTTGTTGACGAGGTTGCACAGCACCGCGACCAGGCCGCCCGCCCCCCAGGCGGTGGCCTCCGGGGCGGCGTGGGCGTAGCCCTTGAGGAGGTCCGCCAGCATGGCGAGCACGCCGGTCTTCTCCAGGGCCTCGACCAGGACGAACAGCCCGGCCACCAGCGGCAGCACGCTCCACGACACGTCCTTGGCGACCTCCACGAGGCCGCCGCGCTTGAGCAGCAGCACGACGATCGTGGTGGCGAGGCCCGCCACGAAGGTGGGCAGGCCGAGGTCGAGGCCGAGCGCCGAGGCGCCGATCAGGACGCCGCCGGTCGCCACGATGCCGATGCCGGCCACGAGGCCGGTGCGGGACAGCGACACGGCCTCGACGTCGGTGGCGACCTGCTGCCCGCGCAGGGCCCTGGCCTGGGTCAGCCGCAGCACCGCGTAGGTCGTGGCGATGGCCAGCAGCGAGGGCAGGGCGAACAGGCCGAGCCAGCGCACCAGCGGCGGCATGTGCTCGGCGAAGACCACGAGGTTGGCCGGGTTCGAGATCGGCAGCACGAAGCTCGCCGCGTTGGCGATGAAGGCGCAGATGAACAGGTAGGGGAGGGGGTTCTCCACCTTGGCGGCCTTCGTGGCCGCGTAGACGGCGGGCGTCAGCACCACCGCGCAGGCGTCGTTCGACAGGAACACCGTGACGACGGTGCCGACGAGGTACACGAGGGTGAACAGCCGGGTCGCCGAGCCCCTGGCGGCGCGCACGGCGATCGACGCCAGCCAGTCGAACAGGCCCTCCTTCCGGGCCACCTCCGACATCAGCATCATGCCGACGAGGAACAGGTAGACGTCGGTCCCCTTCAGCACGCCGTCCCAGGCGGTGGCGGGGGCGAGCAGGCCGAGGGCCACCAGGGCGCCGGCGCCGAGCACGGCCCAGATCGCCTCCGGCCACGAGAACGGCCGCAGGATGACGCCGAGGGTCGCGAGGGCGGCGATCGTCCAGGTCGCGATGTTGGGGGTCAGCGTCAGCGCGCCCATCGGTTGCGGTGGTCCTCTGGTGGGGTGGATCGTGCGGTGCGGTGTGCCGCGATTCGGGCGGGACCGGCTACCAGTGCCGGCCGTTGCGGTTCGGCCCGAGCTGGTCGCCCCGGAGCCCCTTCTCGGGCCAGGCGGGCAGCCGGCACGCGTCGCTGCCGGGGCGCTCGTGCGCGGGCGGCGGCACGAAGCTCCGGCCCACGGGCTCGATCACCTCGGTGTCGGTGTGCCCCGTGCCGTCCGTGACCGTGACGGCGAGCCGGCGCGCGTCCTCTCGCCAGGGGATCCGGGCATGGACGGTGCGGGGGCCGTCCGGCCCCATCGGCTGGGCCGGGCCGCCATCGACGCGCAGGTGACAGCACCACTCGGCCTGCGGCCGGTCCGAGAGGACCAGGGCGCGCACCGAGACCGTGCCGTCGGCGGCGTCGAGGGGCGCCGTGGCGAGGCGCCGGTCGGCCGGGCTCGTGATCATCACGAAGGGCAGCGCGCGGTCGAGGGGCTTGAACCGCCAGCTCGTGACCGGACCGTCGATCGCCGCGACCGCGTAGCCGACCGAGCCGTCCTCGTTCTGGCCGACCGAGCGGGCCGCGGCGTAGAGGGTGCGCCCGTCCGGGGCGAGCTCGTTGTAGTGGGTGTGGCCCATCTCGACGAGGCGCACGCCGTGATGGCGGATCAGGCCGGCGAGCGCCGCCCGCTCGTCGGGCACGCAGAGGTCGTCCGGGTAGGTGTGGGCGAAGACCGCGCAGGGCAGGCCCTCCCGTCCGGCCCGGGCCAGCTCCTCGCCGAGCCACGCGAGCTGGCAGGGGCCGAGGCGGAAATCGAGGCCGAAGCCCTTCTGGCCGTAGCCGGGGCTGACCATGTCGAGGAACAGGCAGCGCACGCCCGCCCAGGTCTCGGCGAAGTAGTAGTGCGTCACGGAGGCCGGATCGCGCGGGCGCGGCAGGTCGTGGCACCGCGCCGCGTGGCCGCCGCCGCGCGGGCTGCCCGCCACCGCGGCGAACAGGGCGTCGAAATCCGCCATCGTGCCGTGCTGCCGGTCGTGGTCGCCGGCGATCAGGCGCACCGGCAGGTCCGGGTGGCGGTCCAGGGCCTCGCGCAGGACCGCGTACTGCTCCGCCCGCCCGTCCTCGGCGAGGTCGCCGGGGATGTAGACGAAGTCGACGAGGCCGCGGCCGTGCAGCCCCGCCACCTCGGCGAGCATCGCCCGCAGGTCGGCGGCGTGGGGGTCGGAGGCCCGCTCCAGGTGGAGGTCGCCGATATGCGCGAAGGCGAACACGCCGTGGCTCGCCGTCACGGCGCGCCCGCGCGCGGTCTGTGGTTCCCCTGAGCCATCGTGCCCCCCGGACAGGCCCGTCCGCCCCGGCCGGGAAATCGGCCGCGGCGGTCGCGACCGGCCCGACGTTTCGGAGACGGCGGGGTTCCGGCCCGGGGGACGGGCGCGCGCCGGCGGGACCCTACATTTTCGTGAGCGCCGGCCCGATCCGCGGCCGGCCGATTCGAAGTGTCGTGAAAGCAGACACTCGCTGTCGTCTCAGCCGACAGTTTCCGGCGCTGTCAGCCGGTAAGTCCGCGGCTCAGTGTACGCGCCGGAACAGGTCCGGCAGGTAGCGTTCCAGGGTCTCGTGCCCCTCGAACTTCACGTCCACGGTGGCGGCGGCGCCCCACGGGCGGTGGAGCCCCACGACCCGGCCGCGGGCATGGCGCCAGATCCCGAGGATCTCGGCGAGGTCGAGCCGGTCGAAGACCACCTCGTCGCCCGCCGCGATGGCCGGGTCGGCCATGCCGGACCAGGCCTCGGGGACCGGGCGACGGGGCCTTTCCTCGGCCCGGGAAGGCTCATCCCCCGGATCGACGCCGGCGGAGAAGGTTTCGTTCGCGGAGTGCTCGCGGAAGAGCATGATCTTCACTAAGCCGTTGCGATAACTCGATAATCGCAGGTTCAATCCGATCCGACAAGGCTTGTTCCGGCGTCCCGCCCGCCGGACCGACCTGTATTCGGCCGTCCGCCCGGCTGTGCGCTTGGCCGACCGAGACCCGGCCGGGTGCCGCGTCCCCGCGACCGGACGCCTCGCGGGTCGGGGCCGGACCGGCGCCGCGCGGAGCGCGCAGCATTCGCATCTCCGGTTCGGGGGCATCGGGAGATCGATCGTGTCGCCGAACGACGATCTTTGGAATTTCGGGGCGGGCCGGGCTGATCTAAATCTGACGCGAGACAATCCTCCGCGTGAGACGGCGCCTCTCGACCTGATGGATAGTGTCCGCATGCCCTCGGATGCGGAGCGAACCATCGCGGCCAGACCGCCGGACGTGCCCCCGCCCATCCCCGCCAGAGTCCCGCCCGATGAAGTTCCTGCGTCTCCTCGCCGTCGCGGCGCTCAGCCTCGGCGCCCTGCCGGCCGGGGCGGAGACCCTCCGGGTCGGCGTCGTGCCCGGCGCCTACGGCGATGCCGTCACGGTGGCGGCCCGGGAGGCCAAGGCCGAGGGCCTCGACGTGAAGGTCGTCGAGTTCAGCGACTGGACGACGCCCAACGTCGCCCTCGATGCCGGCGACATCGACCTGAACTTCTTCCAGCACCGCCCCTTCATGGAGAACGCCGCCAAGCAGAAGGGCTACGCGTTCGACATCGTCGGGCTCGGGATCCTGTCCAATATCGGCCTGTACTCCCTGAAGCATAAGAGCTTCGACCAGATCCCGGCGGGCGGCACGGTGGCGATCGCCAACGACCCGGTGAATCAGGGCCGCGGCCTGCTGCTCCTCCAGAAGGCCGGGCTGATCAAGCTGAAGGACGGTGTCGGCTTCCTCGGCACCCTCGACGACATCGTCGAGAACCCGAAGAAACTGCGCTTCACCGAGGTCGAGGGGCCGCAGCTCGCGCGGATCACCGGCGACGTCGACCTCGCCCTGGGCTACCCGCACTTCATCGTGGCGGCCGGCAGTTTCGACCCGACCAGCGGATTGATCTATTCCGGTATCGAGGACCGGCGCTTCGCCGTGAGCTTCGTCACCAAGGCCGCCCGCAAGGAGGACCCCGTGATCCGGAAATTCGTGACGCTCTTCCAGAACTCGGAGGCCGTGAAACAGCAGATCCGCAAATCCTTCGCCAACAGCGACAAGCTGTACCTGCTGGCGTGGCAGAACTGATGGTCGGCCTGATCTTCGACAGCCTGCGCGATCCGGGCACGCCGGCCGCGGCCGGGCGAACGAGCCCGGGCGCCGCGACCGCTGCCCGGACCCCGGCCGCCGCGCCCGGCTGGGAGGCCGGCCGGGAGACCGGAACGGTGCGGTTCGAGTCCGTCTCGAAGACCTACCGCTCGGCCGCCGGGTCGGTGCAGGCGCTCGACCGGGTGGACCTCGCGATCCCCGCCGGCGCGATCTTCGGCATCATCGGCCGCTCGGGGGCGGGCAAGTCGAGCCTCCTGCGCACGGTCAACCGGCTGGAGGCGCCGAGTTCGGGCCGGGTCCTGGTCGACGGCGCGCCGATCGACGCCCTCGGCACCGACGGGCTCGTGGCCCTGCGCCGGCGCATCGGCATGATCTTCCAGCACTTCAACCTGCTGGCGGCCAAGACAGTCCGGCAGAACGTGGCGCTGCCGCTGACGGTCGCGGGGGTCCCCCGGCGCGAGATCGGCCCGCGGGTCGCGGAGGCCCTGCGCCTCGTCGGCCTGGAGGACAAGGCCGACACCTACCCGTCGCGGCTCTCCGGCGGCCAGAAGCAGCGGGTCGGCATCGCCCGGGCGCTCGTGAGCGATCCGGAGATCCTGCTCTGCGACGAGGCGACCTCCGCCCTCGACCCGGAGACGACGCTGGCGATCCTCGACCTGCTGCGCGACATCAACCGGCGGCTCGGGATCACCATCATCCTGATCACCCACGAGATGAGCGTGATCCGCGAGATCTGCAGCGACGTGGTGGTGCTGGAGGGCGGCCGGGTCGTCGAGACCGGGCCGGTCTGGCGCGTCTTCGGGGCGCCCGAGCACCCGACCACCCGGGCGCTGCTCGAACCCCTGACCCGCGGCCTGCCGCCGGATCTGGCGGCCCGGCTGCAGCCGCTGCCCGCGCCGGGCGGCTGGGCGATCCTGCGGATCACCTGCTCGGGCCGGGCCGCGCCCGACCTCTCGGGCCTCGCGGGTGCCGGGGCGCCGGTGCGGCTGCTCCAGGCGGGCATCGAGCGGATCCAGGGCCACGCGGTCGGCCGGATGCTCGTGGCCGTCCCGGCCGAGGATCCGGGCGCGGAGGCGCGGCTGCGGGCGCTCGGCGGCGACGTGGAGCGGGTCGGCTACGTCCCCGCCGACGCGGCGGCGGGGTGAGGCGATGCGGGACCGCGCTCTGCCCGATACCCCGCCCGATACTCCGCCCGATACTCCGCCCGACACTCCGACCGCCCGAGCCACCGAACCTGGAGCCCCGCCATGTCACAGCAGATGATCGAACGCCTCTGGCAGGCCCTCCTCGACACCGCGCTCATGGTCGGGGTCTCGGCCGGGATCGCCGTGCTCGCCGGCATTCCCCTGGCGCTGTTCCTCGTCACCTCCGGGCCCGGCGGCATCTTCGCGGCGCCGACGGCCAACCGGGTGGTCGGGACCGTGGTCAACGGCTTCCGGGCCGTGCCCTTCATCGTGCTGCTGGTGGCGCTGATCCCGTTCACCCGGCTGGTGGCCGGCACCACGATCGGCGTCTGGGCGGCGATCGTGCCGCTCTCGGTGAGCGCGACCCCGTTCTTCGCCCGGATCGCCGAGGTCTCGCTGCGGGAGGTGGATGCGGGCCTGATCGAGGCCGCCCAGTCCATCGGCTGCCGGCGCCGGCACATCCTCGCCCACGTGCTCCTGCCCGAGGCGCTGCCGGGCATCGTGGCCGGCTTCACCATCACGGTGGTGGCGATGATCGGCGCCTCCGCGATGGCCGGCGCGGTGGGCGCGGGCGGGCTCGGGGACGTCGCCATCCGGTACGGCTACCAGCGCTTCGACACCACCGTGATGGTGGTGGTGATCGCGATCCTGATCGCCCTCGTGTGCGCGGTCCAGTTCGCGGGCGACACCGCGGTGCGGCGGCTCCGGGCCCGCTGAGCGAAACCGTCCGATCTGGGCGATCCGACCGGGAGCCTGCAGCCATGGATCGTCCCCGGTCGACGACCTCGACAGCGCCGTCCGCGCGCGCGGAGCGAAGCGATCCAGGCAGCGCCGCGTCTTCCAGCCGCGCGTGGGCCCCGGGTCGCTTCGCAGCGCTCGCGACGACGGTGGGACGTCCCAACCGAAGCGGTCAACCGGACACCGTATGAGCCTGCACCTGGACGATCCCGTCACCGACCCGGCCGAGGACCGGCTCCCGCCGCCGCCCGCGGCGGCGCACCGGATCCGCTCGGACGCCGAGGCGATCGCGGCCGCGCGGGCCGTGGCCCGGATCTTCGCGGCGGGCGCGGCCGAGCGCGACCGGGACCGGCGCCTGCCCTGGGCGGAGATCGCGGCCTTCACGGAGAGCGGGCTCGGCGGCATCACGGTGCCGCGCGCCCACGGCGGCGCCGGGGTCTCGCACGCGACGCTCGCGGAGGTCTTCGCGATCCTCGCCGCCGCCGACGGCTCGGCGGCGCAGATCCCCCAGAACCAGTTCGGCGTCCTGGCGCTGGTCGCGGCCGCCGCCAGCCCCGCCCAGCAGGCGCGGATCTACCGCGACGTGCTCGCCGGCCACCGGATCGGCAATGCCGGCCCCGCCCGCAACGGCAAGGCCATCACCGGCGTGGACACGCGGCTGGCCGTCGGGCCGGGCGGCCCGCGGCTCAGCGGCACGCGCTTCTACTCCACGGGCGCGCTCTTCGCCCACTGGATCCCGACGCGCGCGGTCGGCCCCGACGGCGGGCCGCTCCTGGTCTTCGTGCGCCGGGACGCCCCCGGCGTGCGGGTGGTGGACGACTGGCAGGGCTTCGGCCAGCGCACCACGGCGAGCGGCAGCGTGATCTTCGCGGAGGCCCCGGTCGAGGCGGAGCTGACGATCGACCTCGCGCCCCTGGCCGGGCGCCCGGGCCTGTTCGGACCGGTCTCGCAGCTGATCCACGCGGCGATCGACGCGGGGCTCGCCCGGGGCGCGGTCGCCGCCGCCCTCGACTTCCTGCGCACCCGGACCCGGCCCTATCCCTTCACCGCCGAGACCGTCGCGGAGGATCCCCACATCCTCGGCGAGGTCGGGCGGCTCACCGTCGACCTGCACGCCGCCGAGGAGGTCCTGGCCCGGGCCGGCCGGGCGCTGGACCGGATCGCCGCGACCCCCGTCACCGCCCAGAGCGCGGCCGAGGCCTCGGTGGCGGTGGCGCAGGCCAAGATCCTCACCACCGAGATCGCCCTGGAGGCCTCCGAGCGGCTGCTCGAGCTCGCCGGCGCCTCGGCGACCCGCGACGGGTACAACCTCGGCCGGTACTGGCGCGACGCCCGGGTCCACACCCTGCACGACCCCGTGCGGTGGAAGTACCACCTCCTCGGCAACCACGCCCTGAACGGCGTGCTGCCCGCCCGGCACCAGTGGAACTGAGGATCGGGCGATGCCGCTCCAGCCGCACGAGACCGCCTTCACACAGGCGCCCGCGCCGCCGCGCCCGGTGCCGGTCCTGCCCGACGCCGCCACCGCGCTGGCCGTCGCCGACCGGCTGGCGGACGCCTTCGCCGAGGCCGCCGTCGAGCGCGACCGCGCGCGGCGCCTGCCGGTCGCCGAGATCGCGCGCTTCACCGAATCCGGCCTCTGGGCGATCACGGTGCCGGAGGAATACGGCGGCCCCGGCCTCGACAGCGCCACGGTCGCCCAGGTGATCGCCCGGATCTCCGCGGCGGACGGGTCGCTCGGCCAGATCCCGCAGAACCATTTCTACGCCCTGGAGGTGCTCCGCAACGGCGGCACCGAGGCCCAGAAGCGCGCCCTCTACGGCCGCGTTCTGGCGGGCGAGCGCTTCGGCAACGCGCTCGCCGAGATCGGCGCGCGGGACCACACCCGCCGCACGCGGCTCGTGCGCGATCCGGCGGGCTGGTATGTCGAGGGCCGCAAATACTACTGCACCGGCTCGCTCTACGCGCACCGCATCCCCACCCTGGCCAACGCCGAGGAGGACGGTCGGGAAGTGGCCTACCTCGTCTTCATCCCCCGGGACGCGCCGGGCGTGACCCTGGTCGACGACTGGGACGGGTTCGGGCAGCGGGTCACCGGCTCGGGCTCGGTCCTGTTCGAGGGCGTCGCCGTCGAGCCCGACTGGGTGGTGCCGTTCCAGGCCTCGCTGGAGCGGCCCACCGCGATCGGCCCCTTCGCGCAGATCCTGCACGCCGGGATCGATCTCGGCATCGGCGCGGGCGCCTTCGCGGCGACTTTGCCCTTCGTGCGGGACCGCGCCCGGCCGTGGATCGATGCCGGGGTCGCACGGGCCAGCGAGGATCCCCTGACCCTCCACGCGCTGGGCGACGTCCAGGTGCGCCTCGCGGCGGCCGACGCCCTGCTGGCGCGGGCCGGCCGCTTCGTGGACGCCGCGCAGGAAGCCCCCGACGCCGACAGCGTCGCGGCCGCCTCCGTGGCGGTGGCGGAGGCCCGGGCGGCGAGCCACCGGGCCGGCCTGCTCGCGGCCAACAAGCTCGTCGAGCTCGGCGGCACCTCCGCCACCGACCGGGCCGAGGCGCTGGACCGCTACTGGCGCGACGTCCGCACCCACACCCTGCACGATCCGGTGCGCTGGAAGTACCACTGGATCGGCGCCTACCACCTCGACGGCCGGCAGCCGCCCCGGCACGGAGCGCTCTGATGGCCCTCGGGAAGAAGCAGATCCTGCTGAACGCCTTCAACATGACCTGCGTGGGCCACATCAACCACGGGCTCTGGACCCACCCGCGCGACCGCTCGGCCGAGTACAACACGCTGTCCTACTGGACCGAGCAGGCGAAGCTCCTGGAGCGCGGCCTGTTCGACGGCCTGTTCATCGCCGACATCATCGGCGTCTACGACATCTACGGCGGCGGCATCGACGTCACCGCCCGGGAGGCAGTGCAGCTCCCGGTCAACGACCCGACCGTGATGATCTCCGCCATGGCGGCGGTGACCGAGCATCTCGGCTTCGGGGTGACGATCAACGTCCACCAGGAGGCGCCCTACACCTTCGCCCGGCGCCTCTCGACCCTCGACCACCTGACGGGCGGCCGGATCGGCTGGAACATCGTCACCGGCTACCTCGACAGCGCCCACCGCGCCCAGAGCGGCGGCACGTTGCCGGCTCATGACCGGCGCTACGACTACGCCGACGAGTACCTGGAGGTGCTCTACCGGCTCTGGGAGGGCAGCTGGGACGACGCGGCCGTGCGCCGCGACCGGGCGGCCCGGGTGTTCAGCGATCCCGCCCACATCCGCAAGGTCGCCCACCGGGGCGAGTTCTTCTCGGTCGAGGGCTACCACCTGTCGGAGCCGTCGCGCCAGCGCACGCCGGTGCTCTATCAGGCGGGCGCCTCGGGCCGCGGCCGCGCCTTCGCGGGCCGCCACGCCGAGTGCGTGTTCATCTCCGCCCGCGACCCGGCGACCGCCCGCGAATCCGTCCGCGCCATCCGGGCCGAGGCGGTCGCGGCCGGCCGGCATCCCGACGACGTGAAGGTGTTCGTCGGCCTCGCGATCATCCCCGGACGGACCCGGGCGGAGGCCGAGGCGAAGCGGGACGAGTACCTGTCCTACGCGAGCCCGGAGGCGGGGCTCGCGCATTTCTCCGCCTCCACGGGGATCGACTTCGCCCGCTACGGCCTCGACGAGCCGATCCCCTACGCGCCGGGCAACGCCATCCAGTCGGCCACCGCGGCGGCGGCCAAGCGCGGCCTGACGAAGCGCGACCTCCTGGCCGAGCTGCAGCTCGGCAGCCGCTACGCGGTGCTCACCGGCGACGCCGCGACGATCGCCGACGAACTCCAGGCCTGGATCACGGAGGGCGAGGTCGACGGCTTCAATCTCAGCCGGATCGTCGTGCCGGAGAGCTTCTCGGATTTCATCGACATCGTGATCCCGGAGCTGCAGGACCGCGGCCTCTACAAGACCGCCTACGCCGAGGGCGCGCTGCGGGCGAAGCTGTTCGGCGCGGGCGACCGGCTGCCCGCCCGCCACCCGGCCGGGGCCTACCGCGGCGCGGCTCAGCGAGCCTGAGCCTCGCCGCTCTCGGAGCCGAACCAGCGGCCGTAGATCTCGTCGTAGCGGCCGTCCTCCCGCAGCCCGAGGAGGGCCTGGTTGACGCGCTTGCGCCGGGGATCGTTGGCCGCGAACAGGATGCCGTAGGATTGCCGGTTGAAGGCCGTCCCGACCAGCCGCAGGGCCTCGTGGCCCGGCCGGGTCGCGTAGTAGCCCAGCGCGGGGGCATCGTAGACCACCGCCGCGACCGTGCCGGCCTGGAGCGCCGCGCAGGCCTCCTCCAGGGTCGCGAAACCCACCGGCGTGGCGAAATGGTCCGCCAGGTAGGCGACCGAGGTGGTGTTGGCGACCGTGCCCACCCGCTTGCCCGGCAGGTCCTGCGGGCCGTTGATCGCGCCGCGCAGGCGCTCCACGGTCGCCGTGCTGGTCAGGCCCGCGGTGAACCACGCCACCAGGGCGATGCAGGTGAACAGCCAGAGCACCGTGACGGCCCGCGCCAGCGGGCTGCGCGGCATCTCCTCCGCCTGGGCGGCGAGGCTGCTCAGGGCCCACCAAACGACGTGGGCGAAGCCGCGCGCCGGTCCCGAGCGCGCCGCCATGCCGCCGGGGTGGCGCCGCTCGAGCCACCAGACCAGGGCCGCCACCGCCAGGATCAGGGCGGCGAGTCCCAGGAGGACCTGCAGGAAGGCGGTGTCGCTCAGGAGCGCCCGGAGGGCCCGCGCGGTGGCGGAGCCGGTCGCGTCCGGCTCGGCCCGGACGGCGATGCGCAGGCCGGTCTCCAGCATCGTGACGGAGAAGTCGAAACGCCGCTCGCGCTCCGCGGTGATCGACACCGCCGCGACGGCGAGGTCCGCGCGCCCGTCCGAGACCGCCGCGAACAGCGCCGGCAGGTCGTCGACGCGCACGTAGGCCGTCCGGACGCCGAGCTCCCGCGCGACGGCGTTCCAGAGATCGATGCTGAACCCGCGCAGCCGGCCGTCCTCGTCCATGACCAGGGGCGGCACCGGGTGCGTCGCGACCCGCCACGTCTCGGGCTCGGTCGTGCGGAGCGCGGGCGCCGCCTCCCGGGTCTCGGCCCGGACAGGCTCCGCGGCGAGCGGCGCGGCGGCCGCGAAACACAGGGAGAGGAACAGGACGAGGGACAGGATCCCCGCGGGCGCGCCGGCACGCCGCCGGCCGGCCGACCGGCGCGGCACGTCAGAGGCTCTCGATCCAGTTGCGCAGGACGGCGCCGGGCGCGGGTTCGGGGCCGGTCTCCAGGCGCTGGGACGCGTCGCTCGGGATGAAGCCGAACCGGCGCTTGAACGCCCGCCGGAAGGTCCGCTCGTCCGAGAAGCCGACCGCGAAGGCGACCTGCGAGATGCGCAGGGGTCTGGGGGCATCGTCGCGCACGAGCATCCGCATCGCCGCCATGAGGCGGCGGTCGCGAATATACGCCACGATGCCGTTGGGGGCGAACAGCCGGTACAGGGTCGAGCGCGACAGGCCGAGCCGCGTCGCGATCAGGGCCGGCGTCAGCTTCGGGTTGCCGAGCTCCGCCTCGACGAGGCGGCGCACCCGGATCCGGATGTCCTGGTGCTGGGAGGGCCGCCCCTCCTCCTGCCCGCGCAGCCAGCTGGCGCAGAGCTGGGTGATCGCCGCCGAGGCCGCCAGGGCCTCGCGGCGGTCGAGGAGGTCGCCGCAGGCGACGACGTTGGCGACGAAATTGTGGACCAGCCGCCCGAACGGGTCGCCGTCGTGGTCGAGGGGGCGCCCGTGCAGGGCGTCGGGGTGGCAGCCCTGCTTCTCCAGCAGGGCGCGGGGGATCACGACGTTCGTGGCGTCGACGGCAGCCGCCACGATGCGCACGGGCTGGGCGAGGTCGAAGACGATGCACTGCACCTCGTTCACCGGGCCCGCACCCTGATCGGTCTCCACCAGGCTCTGCCCCCGCCGGTAGAACTGCAGCAGGATGTGGTCGAGGCCCTGCTGGCCGATCATCTCCCGCGTCCGCACGAGGGTGTGGGCCGGCGCCACCACGTCGCCGACCAGCAGGTCGCCGAGATGGTAGCTGCGCATCGCGATCGGGACGGTGAGGTCGGTCTCCGGGCGGAAGCTCACGTCGAAGATGGGCGCGAGATGGTCCTGCCACGCCCGGCCGAGCGCCGCGGGATCGCCGGGCGGCTCGAACCGCAGGCAGGCGACCTCGCCGGCCGGAGCCTCGCCCCCGGCCGGCGCCGCGTCCGGGTCCCGGTCTCTCTCCTCGGAAGACATACGTAGAGCCTGACACCTGCTGTTAGCGCGACCGATGAAGAACGAGGGCCTGCCCCAAGGTGACGCGTGGCAACGCGGTCCGGTCGTCCCGCACGTTAGCCGCGCCCACCCGGACAGTCTTCCTGTCTCCCGCCGGCCCGGACGGCTGTACACTGTCGTTTGCCGGGGCGACGTGCGATTCGACGCGGGCGCCGCCGGATCGGGCCGCCACCGGCGCAACGTCCGATCATCGTGACTTACGAGCCGGCGGTGTGGTTCCTTCCGTCCCAGAAAGGGGGATCCCCGTTTCAGGACGTCGCGCGCGGCGCCGGGTGTGGCCGCGATGTGATAGTCCGTTAAACCCGCATTTCCTAACCCCCGTGCAAAGCTTGCGGCAGGCATGACGGGGGTCAGTCCAGTGGTCCGACAGTATAGCGATGTCGAGCGTGTGACCGGATCCTGTGATCCGAGCCGGGGCGCGCGCGCCGAAACGCGGCGCTGCGGCGCCGTGCGGCTGGGATTGCTGGTCGGCAGCTCGCTCGCAACCCTCGCGCTGGCCCTGGGACCTGTCGCGGCGCAGACCGTGCCGGCGCGCTCGCCCTCGACGGTCGATGCCTTCGGGGTACCGTTGACGGCGGCGCAGTTCGACACGCCCGAATACAGGCTCGATTGGGGCTTGGCGGCCATCAACGCCGCAACCGCCTATGCTCGCGGCTTTACTGGAAACGGCGTGTTGGTGGCCGTTCTTGATAGTGGCGTTGATCCGACACATCCAGAATTCAACGCAAGACGTGGTCAAATATCACCACTTTCCCGCAACTTTGTTTCGTATTTGGATCCGACGATCAATCCGTCCGAGCTTTTTGATATGGACCCCCGCGGGCATGGCACTCATGTTTCTGGCACAGTCGCAGCTGCTCGCAACAGCGTAGGCATGATGGGAGTAGCGTACGACAGCACTATTCTGTCACTCGTGTCCTCGCTCGGCAGCGCCTACACCTTCAGGGAAGTGCCCGTCGCCATTGATTATGCGGCAAATAGTGGCGCCCGCGTTATGAATGGAAGTTACGGCGTCAATTTTTGGCAATTTCCTCGAGCACTCTCTCGTCAAGAATATTGGTATGATGAGGAGCGGGTTCAATACGAGGCAATCAAGAGAGCAATCAGCAGAGATGTTCTTTTCATTTTTGCTGCGGGAAATGACCGATCATTACAGCCGGCTACAGCACAAAGTCCAAGCGACTCTGCTCTTTTTCCGTATATAAAACCGAGCAATGCGAACAGCGGAGTATATCAATTTTATGATAGAAACCCTAATGATTCGAACAGATCCGTTGCCCAGCAGCAGAATTCTGCGGACTTCTCAGATGTATCAGGATATATTGTCGCAGTAGTTGCTGTCGATAAAAACCGTTCGATCGCTAGTTTCAGCAATCTGTGCGGCGTTGCGGCGGCTTGGTGTATCGCCGCCCCAGGTGAAGGTATCTATTCGACCAAAGCCGGTGGCGGTTACCAGAGCCTGAGCGGCACATCGATGGCCTCGCCGCACGTGGCCGGTGCCGCAGCTGTCCTGCGTCAGGCGTTCCCGTTCCTGACGGCGCCGCAGATCGCCCAGACCATGTTCACCACCGCCACCCATCTCGGTGACGGTCCGGCCAACGCCCCGAACGCCACCTTCGGCTGGGGCCTGCTCAACCTCGGCAAGGCCATCGACGGCCCGGGCCAGTTCACCTCCACCTGGACGGTCAACACCACCTACAACGACCAGGCCTATTACGGCCGCTTCGCCAACGACATCTCGGGGCCCGGCGGTCTGATCAAGGTCGGTCTCGGCACCCTCGAACTCGCCGGCTCCAACACCTATGCCGGCGGCACCGCCGTCTACGGCGGCACCCTGGCCGTCTCCCGCGACGCCAATCTCGGCGCCGCCGGCACCGGCCTGACCCTCGGCGGCGGCACCCTCGAGGTCCTGGCCGACGGCTTCGCCACCGCCCGCCCGATCACGCTGGCCGGCCCCGGCACCCTGCAGATCGACCTCGGCACCGCCACCTTCGCGGGGCCGATCGCCGACGGCAGCCAGCCGGGCGTGCTGGTCAAGACCGGCCCCGGCACCGCCGTGCTCTCGGCCGCCAACACGTTCACAGGCGGCGCCCTGGTCGGCACCGGCACCCTGGCCCTGACCGCCACCGGCAGCCTCACCGCGCCCGTTCTCGTCGGCTCGGCGGCGAGCTTCCTCAATGCCGGCCTCGTCTCCGGCAACGTCGGCAACTTCGGCGTCCTCGCCAACAGCGGCACCATCACGGGCGGCCTCGCCAATGCCGGTCTGGCCCTCAACACCGGCACCGTCGGCGGCGGCGCTGCCAACACCGGCAGCCTGGTCAACGCCGGCACCCTCGCGGGCGGACTGACCAACGCCGGCACCGCCCTCAACACCGGCACCATCGCCGGCGGCGCGACCAACAGCGGCGTCCTGAGCAACGCCGGCGCCATCGGCGGCGTCGTCAACACCGGCACGCTTTCCACCAGCGGCACGGTCGGCGGCGGCCTGACCAATGCCGGCACCGTGCTCGCCAGCGGCGGCCGCATCGACGGCGCCATCGCCAACAATGCCGGCCTGCTCGCCATCGCTGGATCCGTCGCCAGCGCCGGCACCGTCGCCAACGCCGCCGGCGCGACGCTCGCCGTCACGGGCGGCGGCAGCTACAGCCTCGCCGGCCCCCTGGCCAATGCCGGCCTCGTCGCGGTCGCCCAGAGCGCCAGCCTCACCGCCTCCGGCGGCCTCAGCAATGCCGGCCTCGTCGTCAGCGACGGCACCCTCACCGCCGACCTGACCAACACTGGCGTCGCCCGCCTGTCCGGTCAGTACAACGGCACGCTGACCAATGCCGGCCTGCTGCAGGTCACCGGCCCGCTCGCCGGGCTCACCGGCCTGACCAACACCGGCGCCCTCGACCTCGGCGGCACCGCCGTCGCGCTCACCGACCTCGCCGGCTCCGCCTCCGCCGTCCTGGGCAACGGCGCCCTCACGGTCGCGGGCGCGGCCGCCTCCACCTACGCCGGCGCCATCCTGGAGACCGCGAGCCCGACCAGCCTGACCAAGGCCGGCCCCGGCACGCTCACGCTCACCGGCCTCGGCCGCTTCTCCGGCCCGACCACCGTCCAGGCCGGCACGCTCTCGCTCAACGGCCTCTGGACCTCGCCGGTCACCGTCGCGGCCGCCGGCACCCTGCGCGGCATCGGCACCGTCGCGGCCCCGGTCACGGTCGCCGGCGCCCTGCGGCCGGGCAACTCCCCCGGCACGCTCACCGTGCTCGGCCCGGTGGTGTTCAACCCCGGCAGCAGCCTCGGCCTCGACATCGACGGACCGGGCACCGGCACCGGCGCGGGCAGCTACGCCCGCCTCCTGGCGCTCGGCCCGACCGGCACGGTCGCGGCGGGCGGCACCCTGGTGCCGGAGCTGCGCGGCATCACCGGCAACGCGGGCAACGGCTTCACCCCGCGCTCGGCCAGCGCTTCGGCGTGCTCACCGCGCAGGCCGGGCTGTCGGGCTCGTTCAGCGGGCTCGCCCAGCCGGCGGCGGGCCTGCCGGCCGGCACGCGCCTCGACGCGCTCTACGCCGCCACCGGCCTCGACCTCGTGGTCACGCCCGCTGCCTACGGCAGCCTCGCCGGGCTCGGCCTCGCCCAGACCGGCAACGGCCGGGCCGTGGGCGCGGCCCTCGACCTCGCCCGCCCGGATGCCGGCACGCGGCCGGACGCGGCGCGGGCGCGGGTATTCGACCCGCTCTACGCGGCCAACCCGGCGACCCTGCCGGGCGGCCTGGCGAGCCTGTCGGGCCAGAGCTACGGCGACGCGGTGATGACCGACCTCGCCGCGCGCCGGCTGCTGGCCGACACGATCGACCGGCACCAGCGCGGGCTGGGCGGGGGCGCGGGCGCGTTCAGCGCGGGCGATCCGGGCCCGGGCCCGAACCGCACGGCGCTGCAGGTGCGCGGCGGCGCCGGGACGGCGGAGCCGCCGCTGGCGGTGGGCGAGGGCCGGGTCTGGGCCGACGCGCTGTACGGGTTCGGCGCGCGCGCCGGCGACCGGGCGGCCACGGGGGCCGGGTTCGACGCGGGCGGGCTGCTGATGGGCGTCGACCGGCAGGTCGGGGCGGACACGCAGGTGGGCGGGGCGTTCAGCTACCTGCGCGCGGGCGGCACGTCCCGGGGCGCGGGGCTGGGCCGGTTCACCACCGACAGCTACGGCGGCACGCTGTACGCGAGCGCGCGGCTCGGCGCGGTGGTGCTGCGCGGCACGGCGGGGGTATCGTACGCCGACGGTCGGGTTGACCGGACGGTGGCGCTGGGCACGGCGGTGTCGCAGGCGAGCGGGCTGTCGTCGGGCTGGAACGGCGGGGCGTCGGGCTTTGCCGGCTACGCGGTGGCGGTGGGTCTTCCGGCGGGCGTTCCGGTCGAGGTCGTGCCGGAGGTGGGCTTCAGCTACGACCGGCTGACGCGGGGCCGGGTGTCCGAGCGGGGCGGTCTGGTGGGTCAGGGCTTCGGCGGGCAGGGGTTCGCGGTGGCCGACCTCGACGCGGCGCGCAGCCTGGTCGGCGGGCGGGTGACGAGCGTGGCGCTGGGGGGCATCCCGGAGCTGCGTCTGGAGGGGCGGGCGTACTGGGCGCACGAGCTGGCCGACACGGCGGCCCTGATCCGGTCCAACCTGTTCGGGGCTCCGTTCACGACCCGCACGAGCGCGCTGGGCCGGAACGGCGCAGTCCTGGGCGTGAGCCTGACGGGTGCGGTCGCGGAGGGCGTGCAGCTGTCGGTGGGCTACACGGGCGAGCTGCGCCCGGGCGCCACCGCGCAGGTCGTCACCGCCGGCCTCCGGGCCGCGTGGTGAGGAACGGCGCCGCCCATCCCCGGCCGGCGCCGTGCTCCGGAGGCGGGCATGAGCAGGAAAGACGGGCGGGATGAGCCACCGATCGACGCCGAGCCGGCGTCCCGCCGGTCCGGCTTCTTCCGACGGCTGCTCGACGGTCTCGAAGCCGTCGAGCTGCTGGTCCAGGCCGGCCGGCTGCTCTGGTGGCTCCTGAGGGGCCTGTGGCTGGCCGCCGGCGCGATCGTGCGCCTCTTCGGCGATCGCTGACGGTCGTCACCCTGCCTGCCACGTCGCCGGCGGGATCCGGATCAGTGTCCCCGCGATCCGCACCGGGCACGGCGCGAGCGCAGGACGATATGCCTGGGCCGATGTTTCACGGGAAACATCCGCGTCGCCGCCGGATCTCGCGTCACCGGCAGGGTCGGGCAGCTCAGCCGAACAGCGCGCGCGCCACGGTCTGCGGGTCGATCGGCTTCTGGCAGAGAGCCACGGCGCCGTGGAGCGACGGCACGGCGACCGGGTCGTAGCCCGTCGCGAACAGGAAGGGCACGCCGCGCGCGTGCAGCGCGTCGGCCACGGGGTAGACCAGCTCGTCCTGCAGGTTGATGTCGAGGACCGCGGCGTCGATCTCGGCCGTGCCGGCGATCAGCGCCAGCGCCTCGCCGACGCTGGCGACCGGACCCAGGACCTGGGCGCCGCCTTCCTCGAAGCCGGATTTGAGATCGACGGCGATGAAGTAATCGTCCTCGACCAGCAGGACCCGCCTGCCGGCCAGCGCGCGTGGTTTCGAGGTCATGCGGGGTTGCCTGCGGCTTCTCCCTCGGGGAGCGGGATGTTGATCGAGCAATGTAGCGCCGTGGCGCCGAGTTCGTAGCTGGTCGTCGCCTTCAGGGCGTAGGGCAGGGCGTGCTCGATCAGCTCCCGCCCGTAGCCGCCCCGCGGCGGCGCGTCCGCCAGCTCCGGTCCGCGGACGAGGCCTTCCTCCACCCATTCCACCAGCAGCCGGCCGCCGCCATCGTCCGCCCTGTAGGTCCGCCACGTCACGCTCAGGCGTCCGTGCGCCGTGGTGAGCGCGCCGTATTTCAGCGCGTTGGTGGCGAGCTCGTGCAGGGCCAGCGCGAAGGTCTGCACCGTCGCCTTGCGCAGCCGCACCACGGGCCCGTGGAGCCGGATGCGCGCCGGCATGGCCGGGGCATCGAGGGCGGCGAGTTCCGTCTCGATCAGGGCGCGGAGCGTGATCGGTTCCTGGTCGGAGCGCGAGAGGAGGCCCTGAACCCGGGAGAGGGCGGACAGGCGGTCGTTGAACCGCTGCCGGAACGTCTCGCCGGGCCCGGTCTGGGCCATCGTCTGCTTGGCGATGGAGCGGACGACGCCGAGCAGGTTGCGGGTCCGGTGCTGCAATTCGGCGACCATGACCTGCTGCCGCTCCTGAAGCTGGCGCAGATCGTCGATGTCGGTCGAGGTGCCGAGCCACTCGACGATTCGACCCCGCGCGTCGCGGACCGGCGCGGCGCGGGTCTGGAACCAGCAGAAGCGGTCCTCGGCCGCGTTGCGGAGCCTGTGCTCGAAGGAGAGGTGGCCGCTCAGCGGCGCCTCGCGCCACGCGGCCTCGGCGACCGCCTCATCGCCCGGATGGACCGCCTCCAGCCAACCCCAGCCGAGGCTCGTCGCGTCGGTCTGCCCGGTATAGGCCTGCCACTGCGGGCTCGACCAGATGCAGGCGCCGTCGATCGCCGCGCGCCAGACGAGCTGCGGAATGCCCTGGGCGAGGGTGCGGAACAGCTCCTCGCTCGCGCGCAGGCGGCGCTCGGCCAGCACCCGCTCGGTGCTCTCGACCACGATGGCGATGACGCCGGCGGGGCGCCCGTCCTCGCCGAAGACCGGCGAATAGTCGAGATTCATCCAGACCCGCTCGGGCCGGCCGTAGCGGTGCAGGGTGAGTTCCTGATCCCTGTACGACAGCGTCCCACCGGCCAGGCCGACGCGCATGACGTTGTCGTTGAAGTCGGCGACCTCCGGCCAACCTTCGCGCACCTTGGAGCCGAGGAGTTCGGGATGGCGCCCGCCCGCGAAGCCCGAATAGGCGTCGTTGTAGATCATGATGCCGTCCTCGCCCCAGAGCAGCACGATCGGCACCGGCGATTGCAGCAGCGTGCTGACCGCGAAGACCAGGCTCTGCGGCCAGTCGGCGATGGGACCGAGGGGCGTGTCCGCCCACCTGTAGGTCCGGACGAGGTCGGCGAGTTCGCTGCAGCCGGCCGAGAAGATGCAGGCCTCGCTCATGCGGTGACCGACTCGTGAGGCTCCAGCTCGGGCGAGCGCAGCGCGGATGGCGGAAGCCCGTTCCGCGACCGGCCGCGTCGGCCGTCCCGGCGGGCGGGTCACGCCCAGGCTACTACACCGCCTCCGCGCCTCATAGGGGACCGGTCGGTGCCGGCGCGGCCCGCACCGACCGGTCCCCGTGCGCGCCCGCGGGCTTCGGACGACCGAAGCCCGCGCTCCGCGTCGGACCTCAGGTTCTGACCTCAGGCCGCGGCGCGCTCCACCGCCTCAGCGAGCTGGCTCGCGGCCGCGTCGCCCTTGTAGATCTCGTCCACCGCCTGCTTCAGCTTGGACGCGTCCTCGGTGCGGCCGAGGGCCTTGGCGTAGGCGGCCGCCGAGCCGAATCCGGCGAGGCCGTAATGCGACATGCGCTGATACTGCGCGATGATCGCCACGTCGCGCAGCCGGCCGTCGGGCGAGGCCTCCTTGATCCCGTGCTTCAGCGCCTCGGCGACGAGGCCCTCCATGCCCTTGCAGTGCTCCGGCCGGGTCTCGCCACCATTGGCCTGGATCAGGCTCTTCAGGACGTCGGTGTGCTTCCGGATCCCGCCCACGGACTGCTCGAGCATCCGCTTCAGGTTGGCGTCGCTGACCTGCCCGCCGAGCTCCTGCACGGCCCGGACCATCTGGTCGTTCGCCGACCAGAGATCCTGCATCTCGTCGAGATAGACCTCTTTCAGGCTGTCGGGTGCCGACATCGTCGCCTCCTATGTCTGTGATGCCCGGTGAACCCGGGGGGCGCGGCGCTGTTCCGGGCCGCCGGACCGATCCGGCCGGCCCCGGGCACCGCCATGAGCGTCCGCGGCCCTGCCGGACGTCCCCGGCCGAGGACCAGGGCCGCGGTGGCCCTGCTGGCCGGCCCCGCCACGGCGGCGCCCTCCGGTCCGTGCCCGTGCGTCGTCGCGTCCGGCGCGCTGCTGATCCAGGTGCGGGCCGAGCGCCGAGGCCCGCGGCGCGGCGCCCGGATACCCGCCGGCAGCCGGTTCAACACCGTCGCACGCGGCGCGATCGGCGGCGACGGCTGCGGCAACGCCGTCACCGGAAGCGCGGCGGCCCCGAGCGGGCGGCGGGCGTGTGCCGGACCGGTACCGGTCCGGCCCTGACCGATGGTTTCGTCGGGCCGGCCGAGGGACCCTAGCCGCGGCCCGCGGGCTCCGGGAAGCGCCGGGCGAACCAGTCGCGCAGGATCTGCCGCTCGTAGTAGAGGGCACCGGTGGAGAAGCGCGGGTTGGACGTCAGCAAGAAGTTGATGTCCGTCACCGTGTCCTCGCCCTGCGCCACGACGCGACCGCCGCGACGCAGGCTGTAGGCGAGGCGGATCCGCGGCGGCGTGACGTCCGTCACGACCCGCAGGTCGGTCGGGGTCGCGAAGCCGGGCCGGTCGAAGCCGGCGAGGTCGACGTCGAGCACGGTGATGTCGAGGCGCTCGTCCGGGCGGAGCCGCGCGGCGCCGAGATCCGTGAAGATCCGGGTCAACTCGGCCAGCGTGACCCGGAGCGGCTGCCCGGAGCCGAAACGGTTCTCGGCATCGGTGAACCGGTCCGGCGCGGCGTAGCGCACGTTCACCTGTCCCCGCACCTGCGCCTGAACCGGGGCCGCGAACGGCCCGGTCACCGACAGCGCGGCCGCGACCGCGAGCGTGGCCAATCCTCCGGCGAGACGCGTGCGCATACCGAACTCCTCCCCGCCCGATGCGGGCCAGACCCCGTCAGGCCTGCCGGATGGAACCGCCCGAACGGAGCCCGGTATCCCGGGCCCCGCGCGAATGGCGGGCTGCGACCGAATGGCTTCCGCCCGTTCATAGTCTCGCCGTGTTCCGGGCGCCTCGTAGCGCTCCCGGCCCGAGGGGCGAGCCGGTCATGGGAGTCCGACGCGCATGATGAACTCTGTTCTCGCGCTTCTCACCGTCGTGGCGGTGCTGGTGGTCACGGCGCTGTTCAAGCTGCCGCTCCTGCCGTTCCGCCTGGTCGGCCGCCTTCTGCGCAGCCGCCCGGCCGCGGCCTGACCGCGCCGCTCAGGCCGCCGCGTCGATGACGAATTCCATCCCGCGACCCGGCCCCTGATCGGAATAGTCGACGAGCGCCAAGCCGCGCTCGGCCAGGGTCGCCTCGACGGTGTCCCGCTCCCGGCGCACCATCTGACCCACCGCCAGCGGGGTCAGTCGGGGGCTCGCGCGCCGCAAGCGGTCGACGCCGATATTGGCCGGCATGCCTGCCTCCTCGGCGATCCGGGCCAGGGCGAGCCCCAGGTCGCGCGCCTTGGTCTCGGCGGCGGATTTCGGCTTGAACGCCATCTGCTTCTCCTTCTGCGCGGCCGCCCGTCTCAGGCGGCCTGCCTGTCGACGCTCACGTCCGGGAAGGCCCGGATCCAGACCCGGCGCCCCTTGGCGTCGTAGACCTCGACCTGCCAGCCCGACCAGTCGAACCGCTCCACGACCCGCTCCATCAGCGCGAGCGCGACCCGCTCGGCATGGGCCCGCACTTGCGCCGCGTTGGGGAACCGGCTGCCGCGCAGGTCGGTCACCAACTCGTGGCCGTCCGTGCAGTGGAACCGGTAAAGCCGCGTCGGCATTGAGCTTCCCTCGATCAATCCACAGCACTCCACCGCGATCCGGGAACGGGGCGCATCGGCGGTTGAACCCACCGCATCGATGCGCTTTGTTCGCTATATGTTCTATACGGATTCGAGCGGCGATGCACCCAGATCCCGACGCGGCCCCTGCGGAGATTCGTCTCAGGGAGGCCGAGATGATCGCCGTCGCCTATCACCGGGCGGCGAGGGGCGACGCGTGGGCCGCCCTCGTCGCCGCTGTCGCGGATGCGTTGGTCGATCTCGAGGCGCTGGAGCGGCGCCTCGCCCGGCAGGGGGGTCTGATATCCCTGGGCTACGCCCGCGGCCGCACCGAGACGGGCGGAGGCCCGGGCGAGCGCCGCGCCGGCCCGGAGGATTGAGCGCTCATCGGCGCCCGCGCGGCGGCCCGGTCGGGCGGCGGTGTCGCCGCCGGGCGGCGACAGGCCTGTCGGGGATCAGCGGTCCGAGCCGCCGCGCCGCGCCATGGCGCCGGGCTGGCCCAGGCCGATCGCCTTGGCGAGGGCGGAGCGCTGCTCGGCGTAACCGGGCGCGACCATCGGGTAGTCGGTCGGCAGGCCGTAGCTGTCGCGGTAGCTGCGCGGATCCAGGCCGTGGCTGGCCAAGTGGCGCTTCAGGGTCTTGTAGAGCTTGCCGTCGATGAAGCTGACGATCCCGTCGTGCCGGACCGACTTGCGGATCTGGGTCGCGCTCGGCTTCTCGACATCGACCTGCGCGGCCGCGCCGGCCTCCGCCTTCGGCGTCCCGGCGACGAGCCCGCTGATCGCGCCGTGCACCCGCACGATCAGCGCCGGCAGTTCCGCGGCCGGCACCGGATTGTTCGACACGTAGGCGGCGACAAGCTCGGCGGTCATAACGGCCAAGGTGTTGGCTGTCTCATCGAAGGTCTCATTCATGGTCGGACTTTCAGCGAGCGATTTACGTTCCTACGGTTTGGGCGCGGTAAGGGTTTAAACAGCGTAAATATAGAACAAAGACTCGATGAATATCTCGAGATTTTCCCGCGCCGCGCGGACGCCGCCGGGCGCGCGATCCGTCGCCCGGCATCCCGGGCCGCCGCGGATCCCGGCGCATCCTGTCGCGGGCGATCCGGCTGCCGGCGCGCAAGCTCAGGACCACGCCCGCGCGCGTTGTCGGGCGCCCACGGGCGCCCCCGACGAGCGAGCCGCGCGTCCCGGCACGGACGACGCGCCTCGGACGGCGATGTACAGATAGAAGGGGTTCGAGCGCCTCAGCCGGCCCCGTATCCGCCCTTGCGGTTGTCCGGCTGCGGCGCGGGCGGCCGGGTGTCGTAGCCGCCGCTCTCCGGCGCCGTGCCGGATCCGGGATCCACGGGGCCCGGAGCGTGCGGACCGCTGCCGCCGGCCGCCGGATCGGGCCGCTTCTCCGGGGCTACCGGCCGGCCCGGCGGGACCGTTCCCAGGGCTTCGCGTGCGGCGTCGACATCCTGTCCCATCCGTCCCTCCCGACCGGCCTTGCGGCCCCTCGTCTAGGGAAGGCGGGAGGCCACCGCATGTTCCCCGGACGGCCGTGCCGCCGCCGGTCGCAGGGACCGGTGCCGGCGGGCCGTGCGTGCGCGGAACTCGGCGCGGTCGATCGCTGCGCCCGGTCACGACGGCCTGTCCGGGCGCGACCGCCGCCTCGTCCGGCCGCTCCGGCCTGTCGCGGAGGATTCGGGCGTATCCGGACCGACGGGATGGAGCCGCCGGCGAGGCCCCGGTCAGGCGCGGCGTGCCGGGCGCTGCGTCACCGCGGCCTCATTTCCGCTCGCCGGTGGGATTGGGCGTCGCCGACGTGTCCGGCGCGACAGCCGGATTGACGGGCGTGACCTTCGACCACGTGGCCGCGATCGCCACGATGGCGAGCAGCAGGACGATGAAGATGCCGATGAGGGTGAGGCGCTTCATGTGGCGGGTCTGGGTCTTCCGTGCGGGGCCTGCGGGCGGGGAACGGCCGGGACGGCCGATCGATCCCGCCCCGGACGGGATCCCGGCGCCGTCACCGATCCGCGCGGCCTCGACGGCTACGACTTCACCGGACGCGTCCGCGCCACGGCGGCCGCCGCTTGCCGGGCCAGCTCCTCGAGCCGGTGGACCGTCGCGTCGTCCGGGATGACCGAGGCGCACCAGTAGGCGCCGAGCGCGGCGACGGGCTCGGGCGAGCCGATCGGCACCATCACGAGGCTGCGCATCGAGGTCAGGCGGTAGAGGGCGAGCGGCACCCGGGGATCGGACTCGATGTCCGGCACCACGATGGTCGCGTCGTCGAGCATCGCGTGCCCCGAGATGCACGACGTCAGCGGAAACCTGCGGCCGCGCCACAGCGGCTCGATGGCATCCTCGGCGGCGTAGAAGGAGGCGTCGCCCTCGCGCAGCACCACGGCGATGCCGTCGGAGCCGGCAATCTCCCGCGCGGTCTCGCGAAGGATCGCGACGATGTCCTCCAGGGCACGGGCGGACGCCAGACGGCGACAGGCCCGAGCCAGACCCGAGGCGGGATCCAGGGAGCGTTCATCCATGTGGGACGCGGCGCGCGAGCACTCCGATCGATCGTGCAACATTGCGTGCGGTGTCGCCGCGCGACGTCGCCGTCACGCGTGTGCGACTGCGGCGAAGCCTGACCACAGCCGACCCGGCGGACAACAACTTGGATCAAGCGTTTCGCCGAAGGGGAACGGGCACGGGGAGATCGCGCGTGGCGGCGTCGAGATGAGCCGACACCGCGTCCCCATATTGGTCGTCGCGGCGAAACCTCGTGACAGAAGTCTCGAAATAGTTCCGGCCCACTGGATCACGAGGCCGCGATGATGTGCTCCAGCGCACCTTCCGGTCCACCGGCTCGGGACCCCCGCGGGCGCTGTTGCAACGATGCACTATCGCGGTCGCACATCCTGACGTCCTGTCCGCCCCGCACACATCCCGTCCAACGGGAGACAGAGGACCAGATGATCAAGAAGCTTCTTCTCGCGAGCGCCGCCACGGCCCTCCTGACCGGCGCCGCCTCGGCCGCCGACCTGCCGCGCCGCGCCGCCCCGCCGCCGGTGTTCACCCCCGTCCCGGTGTTCACCTGGACCGGCGCCTACTTCGGTATCAACGCCGGCTACGCCTTCGACGCCAGCGACCGCAACACCGGCAACACCTTCGCCGTCCCCTTCCCGTACGCCGCCCCCGGCACCGTCGCCTCCTTCCGCAACCGCAGCCAGGACGGCTTCTCCGGCGGTGGCCAGATCGGCTACAACTGGCAGATCACCCCCGGCTCCGGCCTCGTGATCGGTGTCGAGGCCGACGCCCAGTACCTCGACTTCGGCCGTAACCGGAACAACGCCTTCGTCTCCGGCGCCGTCGCCCCCGGCTACTACCTCACCGACCCGCGCGGCCTCTCCAGCCTCGACTTCTTCGGCACCGTCCGCGGCCGCCTCGGCTACGCCTTCGACCGCACCCTCGTGTACGGCACCGGCGGCTTCGCCTACGGCTCGGGCAGCGCCGACCGCTCCTTCGGCGGCTTCGCCGGCAACGACAGCTTCCGCACCGGCTGGGCCGCCGGCGGCGGCATCGAGTACGCCCTGCCGACCGACTCGTTCCTGAACTTCTTCCGCTCCTCGGCGGTGACGCTCAAGGTCGAAGGTCTGTACGTCAACCTCGACCGCGGCACCCGCAACCAGGGCGCGTTCGTCATCAACGCCGCCAACAACTTCCCGGTCGTCTACAGCGGCGTCGGTCGCCGCTCCGACGAGTTCGCCGTCGTCCGCGCCGGCCTGAACTACAAGTTCGGCTCCTACTGAGACCGCATCGCGACCGTCGCACCTGACCGAACACGCGCGGGGCCGCTTCCGAGAGGAGGCGGCCCCGCGCCGTTCAGGCTGCCGGAATCCGGCCCTACGCCGCCTCAGTAGCCCTTCCAGAGGCCGGGTGTGGCCAGCTCGAGCAGGTGCCCGTCCGGGTCGCGGAAGTAGACGCTGACGCCGCCCCGCGGCCAGCGGGTGCGGCCCTCGACGGCCACGCCGGCGGCCGCGAGATGATCCTCCCAGGGCGCGAGGGCGCCGGCGTCGATCGAGAACGCGATATGGGCCGGGCCGCGGCCGTCATGGGGCGGGATGAGACCGCCCGGCGTCTCGATCGGCTGCAGGGACCCACCCTCCGGGAAGAGCAGGAGGACGCCGCGGCCGCCGACGTCGAAGGCGCGCATGCGGAAGTCGCTGAAGAGGCAGCGCAATCCCATCGTGTCGCGGTAGAAGGCCTCGGCGCGGTCGAGGTCGGCGACGTACAGCGCCGTCTCCAGGATGGCGTTGAGCGGGGGCACGGCGATCTCCTGGCGGCGGCTCGGTCACGGGCGGCCCGGCCCGCGGGGCCCGGACGTCCGGCGGGGATGTCCGCGACCCGGCGCGGGCCTCACGGTCCGCCGGCGACCGCGCCGGCAATCACCATCAGCAGGGCCTCGAGGTCGATCCGCCCCGAGATCCGCGCGTAGCCCGGCTCCGACAGGTCGACCTGCGGCGCGGGATCCTCCGCCTCGGCCTGGCGCGTCAGCTCCGCCAGGATGGCGTCCCGCAGGGCGTCGTCGAGCTTCATGGGTTGGCTCCCGGTCATCGGCGCGCCCGGCCCGCGGGCCCCAATCCGGTCCGGATCGGCCCCGCGTCGGGCGACGGCTGTACCGGGGCCAACCGGCCGGTCCCGGGCTCGGTTCGCCGCCGAACCGGGCTCAGACGGTCGACGGCCGCGGCGCGCCCTGGTCCGGGTGCGGGGCACGGCCCGGCACCAGCGACAGGGCGGCCGAGAGCAGGGCGAAGACCACCAGCGGCAGAAGGCTCAGGGTGAAGCTGCCGATCCCGTCCTTGATCGCGCCGATCAGGTAGGGGCCGAGGAAGCCGCCGAGATTGCCGACCGCGTTGATGGCCGCGATGCTCGCCGCCGCCGTGGCGGGCGGCATCTGCTCGGTCGCGAGCGCCCAGAACGGGCCCTTGAGCATGTAGACGCCCATCGCGGCGATCGTCAGCGCCGCCACGACCGGGCCGAGCCCCGAGAGGACCGTGCCGCCCGCGAGACCCAGCGCCAGGATCAGGAACGAGAGCGCGAGGTGCCAGCGCCGCTCGGCGGTCCGGTCGCTGTGCCGGCCCCAGAGGACCATCGCCAGGGACGCGAACCCGTACGGGATGCTGTTCAGAAGCCCGGTCTCGACGTTGCCGAGGCCGAAGCTCTTGACGATCTGCGGCGTCCAGAACGAAAGCCCGTAGCTGCTCGCCGTCGAGCCGAAATAGATCGCCGCGAAGAGGGCGAGCCGCCGGTCGCGCAGGATGTCCCAGAGCGGCGGCTTCGCGGGCTGGCCGCTGCGGGTGTTGCGCGCCGCCTCGGCGCGGAGCTGCCGCTCCAGCCAGTCCCGCTCGGCCGCCGGCAGCCACTCGGCGTCCCGCGGCCCGTCCGGCAGGAACCACAGGACCGCGACGGCCAGGAACACCGCCGGCAGGCCCTCGAGGATGAACAGCCACTGCCAGCCGGCGAGGCCGAACCCCGTCACGTTGAGCAGCGCGCCGGAGATCGGCGAGCCGAGGAACGACGAGATCGGGATCGAGATCATGAAGATCCCGATGATCCGCGCCCGGTAGGCGGAGGGGAACCAGTAGGTGAGGTAGAGGATCACGCCGGGGAAGAAGCCGGCCTCGGCGAGCCCCAGCAGGAAGCGCAGGCCGATGAACGACCACGGCCCCTGCACCAGCGCCATGGCGGCGGAGATCAGCCCCCAGGTCGCCATGATCCGGGCGATCCACAGCCGCGCCCCGAAGCGCTCCAGCATCAGGTTGCTGGGGATCTCCATCAGGAAGTAGCCGAGGAAGAAGATGCCGGCGCCCCAGCCGAACACGGTCGCCGACAGGCCGACATCGTGGTTCATCTGGATCGCCGCGAAGCCGACATTCACGCGGTCCAGGAACGAGACGAAGTAGGCGAGGATCAGGAACGGCACGAGCCGCCAGCCGATCCTGCGCATCGCCGAGCGTTCCAGGGCGGCCTCGTCCAAGGAGCCTGTCATCGGGCCTATCCTCGCGGCGTGTCGTGGGGTCAGGCCGGCCCCCGCGGGGGTCCGGGTCGATCCAGGTCACGTCTCCGGGTCAGGGCCGGGCCCGCGCGGGGCGGGACGGCGCCGGGCGCCGCCGCGCGGGCGGGCGGCGGGCAGGCGCGTCGTCTCGGGCTTCCTCGCGGGCCGGTCATCTCTGGTTGTGACCTGTGCCGACCCTGCTTAACCCGCGGCCGCCGCGGCTGGGAAGCGCCGCCGGGCTTCAATGGCGCCGATCTGTCGAAGGGGACGGCGTGTTCGTACGTCGGGACACCGCTGAAGAGGCCGCTGACGATCGCCGGGCCGGTATCGGGCAGGCTCCCGCGACGCTCCCGGCGGCCCCTCATGTTCGCGAGCGCGGCGAAGCGACCCGGGGCAGCCCGGCATCTAGGGCGCGGCGCCGCTGGACTGCTTCGCCGCGCTCGGAGGGACGGGCGGGGCGGGCGCTTCGACCGCCCCGCCGTTAGCCCGCCGCCCTCAACCCTTCTTGACGTTCCAGAACACCGGCACGCCGTCGAGGACACCGGTCAGGGACGGCTTGTACGAGGTCTGGTTGAAGTACTGCCCGAGGGGCAGGTAGGGCAGATCGACGAAGGCCTGCTCCTGAAGGGCGCCGGCGAGTCGCTTGCGCGCGGCGGTGTCCGGGGCGTCCAGCCACTGGTCCCGCAGCGCCTCGATCTTCTCGCTGGTGGGCCAGCCGATCGCGGCGCTCTGGCCCGTGCCGCGCAGGAAGGCGCTGACCGCGGGATTCGCCTGGTCGAGCCCCGCCCAGAAGGTGCAGAAGGCGCTCCAGCCGCCCTGGGCGACCGGCTCCTTCTTGGCGCGCCGCTGCACCACCGAGCCCCAGTCCATGACCTGATAGTCGACGTTGAAGCCGGCGCGGGTGAGCATGTCGGCCGCCACGTCGGCGAGCGCCTTCAGGCTCGGGAAGTCCGAGGCGCCCATCAGCACCACCTTCTCGCCCTTGTAGCCGGCCGCCGCCAGCGCCGCCTTGGCGCCCGCGTAGTCGCGCTTGCGCGTCAGGACGTCGAGGCCGACATCGCTCGCCATGGGCAGGCCCGGGCAGAAGAAGCCGGTCGGCACGTGGATCAGCTTGGGATCGGTGCCGGTCACCGCCTGCATGAAGTCGGTCTGCTCGACGACCTTCAGCAGCACCTGCCGGATCGCCGGATTGTCGAAGGGCGGCTGGAGCTGGTTCATCCGCAGGCAGCCGATCAGGCCGGTCGGATCGGTGATCCGCGTCGTGAGGCCGCCGAGGGTCGGGACGAGATCGGCCGGCGGCTGCTCCCACCAGTCCAACTCGCCCGTCTGCATGGCCGAGGCGGCGGTGGCCTGATCGGGGATGACGTGCCACTCGACCCGGTCGACGAAGACGCGCTTCGGGCCCGAGGTCCATTGCGGCTCGCCGCCCTCGCGGGGGACGTAGCCGGCGAAGCGCTCGTAGACCACCCGGGCGCCGACCACGCGCTCGTCCGCCTTGAAGCGGAACGGGCCGCTGCCGACCATCTCGGTCACCTGCGTGAACGGGTCGGTCCTGGCGAGGCGCTCCGGCATGATGGCGCAGATCGAGGAGCCGACCTTGCCCAGCGCGTCCGGCAGGAGCGCGAAGGGCTTCTTCAGGCGGAACTGGATCGTCCGGTCGTCCGGGGCCGAGAGCTCGTCCGTGTAGGCCATGAGTGTCTGGCCCATCGCGTCGCGCTTGCCCCAGCGCGCGACGCTCGCCACGCAGTCGCGGGCCAGCACCGGGCTGCCGTCGTGGAAGGTCAGTCCGGGCCGCAGGGTGAGGCGCCACAGCTTGCCGTCGTTCTCCACCGTGTGGCCCGCCACCATCTGCGGCTGGGCGGCGTAGCCGGCGTCGGTGCCGTAGAGCGTGTCGAAGACGGCGAGCCCGTGGTTCCGGGTGACGTAGGCGGTCGTCCAGATCGGATCGAGCACCGTCAGGTCGGCCTGCGGGATGAACTTGAGCGTCCGGGCGGCGCTGCCCTGCGCCAGGGCCGGCGCCGCGAGGGCGGCGCCCGACAGGGCCATGAAGGATCGTCTGTTCAGCATGCCGACTCGCCCAAGCGTTGCAGTCCCGCGGAGGTTAGCACGTGGCGGGCCAAGCGCATCACGGGCGCAGCGCGGGCGCGCCGGTCAGCGTGCCGCCGCTAGATCCTGCACGAGGGTCAGGACGCGGCGGCGAGTCTCGGGATCGTCGATGCGCCTGTAGGCGTGCAGCAGGGCGTCCGCCTCGTCGCCGCGGCCGCCGGCGATGCCGGCGCCGCGCTCCGCACCCTGCGGCCCGTACAGGGAGGCGGCCGGAACCTGCAGCGCGTCGGCGATCCGCTGCAGCAGCCGCCCGGCACCGGGCGCGTGCGGCAGGGCGGAGCGCTCGAACAGGTCTTCCTCGGGCGCCGCAGCCCCGGAGGATATGCCCCGGACAGGTGATTTCGATCCCATCGGCGGTCAGGCTCTGGCGCGCGGGCTGGCTTGAGCATTCATAATACAGAAGAACGTTCGGACGCGAGTGGCCAGCACGCAACAGTTGCATAAATGCGCCGAAAATCTCTTGAGGTTGCAGTCACCGTCCCCGTAGACCGAGCGGCCCGGAACCGCACACGCACACCGCCATGCCCAAGACCAGCGCGCCCGTCGGTCAGACCTGCTTCGAAGCCTTCCAGAGCGCGCTCGATTCCGCCGACATGATCGGACACTGGGCGTGGGATCCCGCGACGGACCGCGTGCGGGTCGATGCCCTGGTGGCCCTCCTGTTCAAGGTCGATCCGACCGCGGCGGAAGCCGGCATCCCGCTGGCGATCTACGAGGGGGCCATCCACGCCGACGACCGCGACCGGGTCGACGGCCTGATCCGCCGCAGCGTCGCGGCGGGGAGCTCCTACGTCGCCGAGTACCGGGTGATCGCCGTCGACGGCCGGACGCGCTGGGTCCTGGCGCGCGGCCGCTTCACCAGCGACCATGCCGGCCGGCCGACGGGCGGGCGCGGGATCCTCGTGGACATCACGGGGCTGCGCGCGCGCGAGGAGACCGGCGGCGCGGTCGCGCCCGGCACCGGCGAGACGCCCCTGGACCGGGCGGTCGAGCACGCCCTCGCGGCGCAGGAGGCCGTCGCGGCGCTGGGCGATCCGGCCCTGAAGGCCGAGGCGGACGCGCTGCTGATGGCGCTGGGGCGGCGGCTGGCCCGGCGGCAAATCGCCGAGCGACGCCGTCTCCTGAACTGAAGCTTGACCGCGGCGGAGCGGCGGCGAACACTGAAGCCGTACCGTCAGTGATCGGCCTTGTTCCGTGCAAAGCGGGGATGAACAAGCTTTCGTCAAGATAACGACTTTATTGCCGGCGAGCAGGTGCGGGACCGGATGCCGACAGCGGCGTTGCCGGCGCTCCGTCCTCACCCGAGCGCGCCTCGCGCGCGCCGTTGCCGTCCGAACCCCGGCGGGGTTCGGATTTCCGGGATTATCGTCATGCACTTCACCGTCACCGCACGCCTGTCCGCGCGCCGGTTCGCCTACCAGCACGCCTCGGTCCTGACCGCCCTGGACCAGGGCATGAGCCTGATCGCGGCCGGCATGGCCGAGGTGACGATCACGGACGGCAGCGGCGAGGCCCGGACGCCGGCCGCGCTGTACCAGTCCCTGTTCGGGGCGCCCGGTCCCCTGCGGCGCCGCCCGGCGTCCGCCCAGGTGCAAGGGCAGGGGCAGGCGCGGGCCGCCTGATCCCGAGAGACCTGATCGCGCGCGGCACGGATCCCGCAGCAGATCACCCCGTGCCCGGGCGGTTCTCGGGCGTGCACGATTTCCGTTTCACGACCCGAGGCCTGGAAAGGACCGCGGCCGACCTCGACTAAAGAGAAATTTGACCAGTACGACATCGTCTTTCTGGACAACGGCCGAGATCAGGCTTAACCTCGGTATGTTCGTGCCGCCGAAGTGCGGGCTCGAATGCTTCCAAGGATCATTTTACATGAAGCGCCGCAGCGCGCGACCGTTCATGGTCGAAGTCAAGCAGACTCGTTCGGCCCGCACATCGTTGACTGCCACCGAGGCGCGACCGCGCCCGGACAAGATCCTGTGGCCGGAACTGGCGCAGGCTGCCCTCGAGCCGCCCGCGCCCGCGCCCGCTCCTCAGGCGGCGCCGGCGCCGCGCCCGGAGCGGAAGGTGCCGGACGCACCGGCGCGCCGCGTCCTGCCGAGCCTCATGCCGATGTTCGAGGTTCCGGCCGATCCGGTCCTCGAAGCTGCCGGCGATGTCGTGACGGGATCCGCCGCCGAGACCGTCCCGGCGCCGCGGGTGCGGCGCGGACGGCCGCGCGCGGCCGCGCGGGACGTGCTTCCCCAGGAGCCGACAGCACCGCCGCCGCGCACGGTCGCGCCGCCCGCCCCATCGCCAGCCCCGCCCGTCGACGCGGTGCCCGCCCACGTCCCGCCGGCCACCTCCGGTCCCATGTCCGGTCAGGGCCCGTCGCCGCGGTCGACGGCCGGGCGGCGGACGAACGAGCTGCGGCTCGGCGAGCGCTGGAAGCGGCGCCTTCCGCAGTTCATGCGCTGACGGTCCGGCCGGGCCCGCCACGGCGCGCCACGGCCCGCATCGTCAGGTGAAGAACGGCCTGAAGTTCTCGAGCCATCCGCGCAGCCAGGCCTCGCAGCCCTGCCGGGCGCCCTCGGCGTCCTGGCCGTGGCCCCAGATGTCCTCGGCCAGCGGGCTCCACCAGGTCCAGAACCGGCTCGCGCCGTCGTAGGCGCAGATCCCCACGACGACCGCCCCGACCCGGCCGACGAAGCGCGGGAGCGGCACGCCGGCGGTCTCGTCCTGCGTCCAGGTGATCAAGGTCCGGGGCATGCCGTGAGAACGGCCGCCGTCCCCGGATGTTCACGGGCCCGGATGATCGACCGGACGGACCCGCCGGGCGCGGCGGGGATCTAGGCTGCCCGCCGCTCCGGCACCGGTCCCGCGGCCAGCCGCGAGTTGCGGTAGCGCGCGTCGTCGGTGACCTCGCGCTCCACCCAAGGGGGGAGCACCACGGGCTGGTCCTCGCGCTCCAGTTCGATCTCGGCCAGGATCAGGCCCGCGAGGTCCCCGCCGAACACGTCGACGTCCCACACCGCCCCGGCATGCGCGACCCGGTAGCGGGTCTTCTCGAGCCGCCGGTCGGGCGGCACGGTGGCGAGGAGCGCCGCGCCGTCCTCCGACGGGATGGCGAACTCGATCTCGTCCCGGCTGGCGCCGCGGCGCTGGCTCTTCCACGTGATGAGCGCGCGCTCACCGGCCCGGCGGATCCGGATCGTGTTGGCCGCGTCGGTGAAGAGATAGCCCTGGACCAGGGGCGTCCCCGCCCGGCACAGCGCCAGAACCGACGGGTTCGCGATGAACTTGCGCTCGATCTCGACAGCCATGCCGCGCCTCGTGGACGTTTGCCGCGCCAGCCTTCGCCGACAAGCCGGCCCGCGACAAGCCGCCTGGCGGGGATGAGCACAGCGTTACAGGCATGGCTCGGTGCCAATGCGCGCGGGCTGCAATGCGATCCTGTTAAACTTATGTAAAAGCGTGAGGAGGCCCGCGCTTGCAGAAGCATCATCAGAAATCCCGCCCCCCTCCGTCCCCGAGGTCAGCGCTGAAGACGGCATCCAAGCGGCCGAACTTGAAGAAGCTGCTCCGGAAGGCGCATGTCAAACCGCTCAAGCAGGTGGCGGCCCTGCCGTTTCGCGTCGGCGCGGACGGCCGGATCGAGGTTCTGCTGATCACCTCGCGCGATACGGGTCGCTGGATCATCCCGAAGGGCTGGCCGATGGCCGGCCGCAAGGCCCATCAGGCCGCCGAGCGGGAAGCCTACGAGGAGGCGGGGCTCGAGGGGCAGATCGCCGCGAACCCGATCGGCCGGTACCACTACCAGAAGCGCTTCGACCACGGCCGCGCCTTCCCCTGCATGGTGCGCGTCTACCCGCTGCGGGTCGAGGCCCAGCACGAGCGCTGGCCGGAACAGGCGCAGCGCACGCTGCAGTGGTTCCCGCCCGAGGAGGCGGCGCGCCTCGTCCACGAGGACGAGCTCCAGGAACTCCTGACGGATTTCGCGGCGCGGCCGGTCGAGATCCGCGGCGACGGGCGCGGCTGACGGGCGCGGCGGGCGGCCCGTCGCGGCGCCCGACGATACAACTCCTGATCTGCGGCCGGGCCGGCGCGCGGCGGCGTCCGGAAGGTCGGGCCGGCATCGCGGATCCGATCCGCACCCGGGCGTTATGCAACTTCTGATTAGTATCCGCGGGTTAAGGTTCTCGCCGTCACAGATCGGCGGGGCACCTCGATGTATCGCGCGTTCGCTTGCCTGACCGAGGAACATACCGGCTGGGTGGTCGCCCTGGCCGCCTGCGTGTGCTGGATCTCCTGCACGGTCGCCCTCAAGCTGGAGCAGCGCGTCCAGGTCCGCGCCGACGGGCACGGGCCGGTCTGGCTCCTGGCGTCGGGCTTCTCGATCGGGGCCGGAATCTGGAGCACGCACTTCATCGGCATGCTGGGCTACGATCCCGGCGTGGTGCTGGGCTACGAGCCGCGCACGACCCTGCTGTCGCTGATCGTCGCGATCGCGGCCGCCACCGTGGCGTTCCTGTTCGCCCGGGCCATGCCGTCGCGCTGGGCCGGGGCGGGGGCCGGCCTCGTGCTCGGGATCGGCATCGCCTGCATGCATTTCCTCGGCATCGCCGGCGTGCGACTGCCGGGGCACTTCACCTGGGACCCGGTCCTGGCCGCCGCGGCGATCGCGGCGGGCTGCGGGCTCGCGGCCGCCGGCATGGCCATCCATGTCGGGAGCACGGGCGCGCGGGCCCGGCTCGCGGCCGCGACCGTCCTGACCCTCGCCATCGCGGTCCTGCACTTCCTGGCCATGGCGGCCGCCCGCGTGGTGCCGGACCCGGCCCTGGCGGTCCCGCAGCTCGGCCTCGCCCGCGGCGTCCTGGCCGCCGGCATCGCCGGCATGATGGCGGTGATCCTGGCCTTCGCGGCGCTGACGCTGATGCTGGACCACCTGCGCCGGATCAACGTCGCCCTGGCCCGGCAGGGCCGCATGCTGCGCGAGAAGACCCTGCTGCTGGACGCCACCCTCGACAGCATGGACCAGGGCCTCATCATGGTCGACGCGGGCGGCGTGGTCCGGGTCTGCAACGAGCGGGCGCTGACGCTCCTCGACCTGCCCCGGGCGATGATGCAGGCGCGGCCGAGCTACCGGGCGGTGCTGCGCCACGAGGCCCGCCGCCGCGAGCGCCGGCGCCCGGACCGCTCGATCCGGACCTGGATCGAGCGCGGCGAGGCCGGACAGACGCAGGTTCACGAGCGGGCGCGGCCGAACGGCCTCGTGCTGGAGGTGCGCACCGTGCCCCTGGCGGATGGCGGCTTCGTGCGGACCTTCACCGACATCACCAAGCGGAAAGCCGCGGAGGCCGAGGTGGCGCGCCTCGCCCGCCACGACGTGCTCACCGGCCTGCCGAACCGGGCGCTGTTCCACGAGACCCTCGCGCGCAGCCTCGCCGACATCGTCCAGCGCGGCGGCGCCTGCGCGGTCCTGTACCTCGACCTCGACGGCTTCAAGAGCGTGAACGACAGCCTCGGCCACCAGGCCGGGGACGAGCTCCTCCGGCGCGTGGCGGCCGGCCTGCGCGGCATCGCGGGGGACGGGGCCGTGGCCCGGCTCGGGGGCGACGAGTTCGCCGTGCTCTCCGCCGGCGGCGCGGCCGAGGCCGGTGCCCTGGCCGAGCGCCTCATCGCGCTGTTCGACAGCCCATTCAGCGTGGGCGGGCACCGCGTCGGCGTCGGGCTGAGCGTCGGCATCGCGCTGGCGCCCGATCACGGGATCGATGCCGAGCCCCTGTACCGCCGCGCCGACCTCGCCCTCTACCGGGCCAAGGCCGAGGGCCGCGGCACCTACCGGATCTTCACCCCCGCCATGGACGAGGAGGCCGAGGAGCGGCGGGTGCTCGAGCGCGACCTGCGCCAAGCCCTCGACGACAACACCCTGAGCCTGCACTACCAGCCGCAGGTCGACGGCCACACGGGGGCGCTCGTGGGGTTCGAGGCGCTGCTGCGCTGGACCCACCCGGTCCGCGGCAGCGTCTCGCCGAACGTGTTCGTGCCCGTCGCCGAGGAGACCGGCCTGATCGTGGCGCTCGGCGACTGGGTGCTGCGCGAGGCCTGCCGCGAGGCCGCCCAGTGGGCGCAGCCCCTGAAGGTCGCCGTCAACCTCTCGCCGCGCCAGTTCCAGAAGCCCGACCTGCCCGAGACCGTGCTGGCGATCCTGGCGGAGACCGGCCTGTCGCCGGACCGCCTCGAGCTGGAGGTCACCGAGAGCATCATCATCAACGACATGGCGCGGGCCGTGGGCATCCTCCGCCGCCTGAAGAGCTACGGCATCCGGATCAGCATGGACGATTTCGGGACCGGCTACGCGTCGCTCGCGACCCTCCAGGCCTTCCCGTTCGACAAGCTGAAGATCGACCGCTCCTTCGTGGCGCAGCTCGGGACCGGGCCGCAGGCCGCCGTGATCGTGCGGGCCGTGCTCAGCCTCGGCCGCAGCCTCGGCATGGGCGTCGTCGCGGAGGGCGTCGAGACCCACGCGCAGATGAAGTTCCTGACCGAGGAGGCCTGCGGCGAGATGCAGGGCTACCTGTTCGGCAGGCCGCGCCCGATCACCGACTATGCCGACGCGGTCGGCGGTCCCGCCGAGGCCTCCGAGGCCGCCGCCCCGGCCGCGCCGGCCTTCGCCGCCGCCGGCTGAGCGGGATCGCCCCTCCGCCGCGGCCGGGAACCCGCCGGATCCCTCCGACGTTGGCCCCGCAGATTGGATCACTTCTAAGGTCCAAGCTCTCGTCCCTCGCCGGGACGGCCCCCGGCCGCCGGCCTCACAGGAGCCTGACCATGAACGCCAAGTGCGAGACCTGCCGGTTCTTCGACGAGCACAAGGGCAACGGCGCCGTCGCGCAGCACGATGCCGGCCTGTGCCGCTTCAACCCGCCGGTCAGCCAGCCCGCGCCCGAGTCCAAGGGCCTCTGGCCGGTGGTCGCCGCCCAGGACTGGTGCGGCCACTACACCGCCGAGATGACCGCGGCCGAGTAGAACCGCCCGCGGCGCGACGATCGGGGCCGGCCTTCGGGTCGGCCCTTTCGTTTGGGCGCGCCCCGGCGCGCCCCATCTTTCGCGCGCCCGGCCGCACGGCCCCCCTGACGATCGCCGGGGCGGGCTCTACCTTGGAGCCAATCCAGGGAGTCGGTGTTTCCCGAGGTATCCTGCCGGGTCTCCCGCCCGCGACGGGGCGCCCGTCGGCACCGGGCCCGGAGACCGGGATCCCGTCCCCGCCTTTGTGATCTGAACCGGAGAGAGACTTGATGGTGGGAGTTGAAGCCGCGTCCCGGGACCCGGGCGCCAGAGCGGCGCGGACCGACGCACCGGTCCTCGCCACCGTCACGTTCACGGTGAACGGCGAGCGGCGCACGCTCGAACTCGACACCCGCACCAGCCTGCTCGACGCCGCGCGCGAGCACCTGCACCTCACCGGGTCCAAGAAGGGCTGCGACCACGGCCAGTGCGGCGCCTGCACGATGATCGTGGACGGCCGGCGCATCAACGCCTGCCTGACGCTGGCGATCATGCACCAGGGCGCCGAGATCGTGACCGTCGAGGGCCTCGGGCAGCCGGACCACCTGCACCCGATGCAGGCCGCCTTCGTCAAGCACGACGGCTACCAGTGCGGCTACTGCACGCCGGGCCAGATCTGCTCGGGCGTCGCGGTGCTCGAGGAGATCAGGGCCGGCATCCCGAGCCACGTCACGGCCGATCTCGGCGCCCCGCCGCAGGTGACCGAGACGGAGATCCGCGAGCGGATGAGCGGCAACCTCTGCCGCTGCGGCGCCTATTCCAACATCGTCGAGGCGATCACCGAAGTCGCCGGGAGCCGCGCATGAAGTCCTTCACGTACGAGCGCCCGGGCACGCCCGCCGAGGCGGCCGCCGCCGTCGCCGCCACGCCCGACGCCAAGTTCATCGCCGGCGGCACCAACCTGCTCGACCTGATGAAGCTGCAGATCGAGACCCCGCGCCACCTCGTGGACGTGAACGGGCTCGGCCTCGACGCGGTCGAGCCGACCGAGGAGGGCGGCCTGCGCGTCGGCGCGCTGGTGCGCAACACCGACCTCGCGGCCCATCCGCGGGTGCGCAAGGATTACGGTGTCCTCGCCCGCGCGCTCCTCGCGGGCGCCTCCGGCCAGCTGCGCAACAAGGCGACCACCGCCGGCAACCTGCTGCAGCGGACCCGCTGCCCGTACTTCTACGACACCGCACAGCCCTGCAATAAGCGCCGGCCGGGCTCCGGCTGTTCGGCGCTCGACGGCGTGAGCCGCCAGCTGGCGGTGATCGGCGCCAGCGAGGCCTGCATCGCCACGCATCCGGGCGACATGGCGGTGGCCATGCGCGTCCTCGACGCCACCGTGGAGACGATCGACGCTCAGGGCGCCGCGCGGAAGATCCCGATCGCCGAGTTCCACCGCCTCCCGGGCGACGACCCCGCCCGCGACACCAATCTCGAGCCCGGCGAGCTCATCACCGCGGTGACGCTGCCGAAGCCCGTTCCCGGCACGCACATCTACCGGAAGGTCCGCGACCGCGCCTCCTACGCCTACGCGCTGGTCTCGGTGGCGGCGATCCTGGGCAAGGACGGCACGGGCCACGTCGCCTTCGGGGGCGTCGCCCACAAGCCCTGGCGGGTCGAGGCGGCCGAGGCCGATCTCCCGAAGGGCGCCAGGGCCGTGACGGCCCGGGTCTTCGCCGACGCCAAGCCCACCCACGAGAACGCCTACAAGCTGAAGCTCGCCGAGCGGACCCTCGGCGCCGCGCTCAACCAAGCGAGGGCCTGAGCCATGAAGTTCGACACCGCCGCGGGCCCGAACCCGATCGACCGCCTCAAGGTCGTGGGCCTGCCCACCGACCGCATCGACGGCAAGTACAAGACCACCGGCACCGCGCCCTACGCGTACGAGCGTCACGACGCGGCCCCCGACGCCGCCTACGGCTACGTGCTGGGCTCCGCCATCGCCAAGGGCCGGGTGCGCAGCATCGACACGGCCTCGGCCCGGCAGGCGCCCGGCGTCATCGGGGTCGTCACCACCCTCGACACGCCGCGGATCGAGCGCGGCGTGATGAACGTCGCCTACCTGTTCGGCGGCGACCTGATCCAGCACTACCACCAGGCGATCGCCGTGGTGGTGGCCGAGACCTTCGAGCAGGCCCGGGCGGCCGCCTTCCTGGTGACGGTCGAGTACGCCCCCGAGGCCGGCGCGTTCGACCTCGCCGCCGCGGCGAAGACCGCCGAGCCGGTCCCGGCGGACAGCGGCGAGGGCAGCGGCGGCGACGGCGAGGAGCGGACCGGCGACTTCGAGGGCGCCTTCGCGCAGGCCCCCGTGACGCTCGACGCGACCTACACGACGTCCGACGAGAGCCACGCCATGATGGAGCCGCACGCCACGACGGCGGCCTGGGACGGCGACCGGGTCACGCTCTGGACCGCCAACCAGATGATCGGCTGGGGGCACGGCAGCCTCGCCAAGATGCTCGGCCTGCCGAAGGACAAGGTCCGGCTCGACGCGCCCTACGTCGGCGGCGGCTTCGGCGGCAAGCTGTTCGTGCGCGCCGACGCGGTGCTGGCGGCGCTCGCCGCGAAGGCCACCGGGCGGCCGGTCAAGGTGGCGCTGACGCGCCCGCTGATCGCCAACAACACCACGCACCGCCCGGCCACGATCCAGCGGGTCCGGATCGGCGCCCAGCAGGACGGCACCATCACGGCGATCGCGCACGAGAGCGTCTCGGGCAACCTGCCGGAGGGCGATCCCGAGACGGCCGTGAACCAGACCAAGTACCTCTACGCGGGGGCGAACCGCCTGACCGCCATGAAGCTCGCCCGGCTCGACCTGCCCGAGGGCAACGCCATGCGCGCCCCCGGCGAGGCCCCGGGCCTCGCGGTGCTGGAGGTCGCCATGGACGAGATGGCCGAGAAGCTCGGCCTCGACCCGGTGGAGTTCCGCATCCGCAACGACACGCAGGTCGTCCCGACCCAGCCGGACCTGCGCTTCTCCCACCGCGACCTCGTCGGCTGCCTCAAGCTCGGCGCCGAGCGGTTCGGATGGGCTAAGCGCAACCCGAGGCCCGGACAGGTCCGGGAGGGGCAGTGGCTCGTCGGGCACGGCATGGCGGCGGCCTTCCGCGACAACATGGTGCTGAAGTCGGGCGCCCGGGTGCGGCTCGCCGCCGACGGCACGGTCACGGTCGAGACCGACATGACCGATATCGGCACCGGCAGCTACACGATCATCGCGCAGACCGCCGCCGAGATGATGGGCGTGCCCCTCGACCGGGTCGTGGCGCGGCTCGGCGACTCGGACTTCCCGGTCTCGTCGGGCTCGGGCGGCCAGTTCGGCGCCAACTCGTCGACCGCGGGCGTCTACGCGGCCTGCGTGAAGCTGCGGGAGGCGGTCGCGCAGAAGCTCGGCTTCAACGCCACCGACGCGGTGTTCGAGGACGGCGAGGTCCGCGCCGGCAACCGCGCCATCCCGCTTGCGCGGGCCGCCGCCGACGGCGAGCTCGTGGCCGAGGACGCGATCGAGTTCGGCAAGTTCTCGAAGACCCAGCAGGTCTCGACCTTCGGGGCCCACTTCGTCGAGGTCGCGGTGGATGCCTATACCGCGGAGGTGCGGGTCCGGCGGATGCTGGCGGTCTGCGCGGCCGGGCGCATCCTCAACCCGAAATCCGCCCGCAGCCAGGTGATCGGCGGGATGGTCATGGGCACCGGCGCGGCCCTGATGGAGGAGCTGGCCGTCGACACCAAGCGCGGCTTCTTCGCCAACCACGACCTGGCCGGCTACGAGGTGCCGGTCCACGCCGACATCCCGCACCAGGAGGTGATCTTCCTCGACGAGGTCGACCCGATGTCCTCGCCCATGAAGGCCAAGGGCGTGGGCGAGCTCGGCATCTCGGGGGTCGGCGCCGCGGTGGCGAACGCGATCTACAACGCCACCGGCATCCGCGTGCGCGACTACCCGATCACCCTCGACAAGCTCCTCGACCGCATGCCGGACGCGGCCTGAGCCGGTCCGCGGGGACGCCCGGCACCGGGCGTCCCCGCGAAGGCCCGCCCTACGGGTCCACGATGTGGAAGCTGGCCCGGGCCCGCATCACGAGGCGACCGTCCTCGTCGTAGGCCCGGGCGGTGAAGTCGTTCACCCCGGTCGCCTCGCCCTCGTCGTGCAGGAGCGCCGTCAGGGTCCGGCGCAGCAGGTCGCGCAGGGCCGCCCGGTCCGCCAGCACGGTGCCCTCGTCGTCGCGGACGTCGACGTGGTCGGCGGTGTCGATGAAGTAGCGCGGCATGGAGATCTCCGGGATCGGGATGATCGGGGCGGGAGCGCCCGCAAGCCTCGCCGGCGGCCGATCATGGATACAGATCGGATCGGCGGCCGCACTCATCTGAGTTTGAAATACCGCGCCCATCTTTCGGCCGCGAGGGACCGGTGACGCGGAACAGAAGAGGGGCCGCGGATCCCCCGGCCCCTCGCATCATCGTTCCGTGGACGGGATCAATACTTCCGGATGATCGGCTCCGGCGCCATCGGGACCGGATCCGCCCCGAACCGGTAGGTCAGGCCGGCGTAGATCGAGAGCGGCTGCGCCAGGGTCGTGGTCCGCGGGTCGTTGATCGACAGGTTGCCGGCGACCGCTCCCGTCTCCGCGAAGGTGCCGAACGTGGCGTAGCGGTTGTTGGTCAGGTTGGTGATCAGCCCGAAGATCTCCAGGTTCTTGCTGACCTGATACTTCGTTGTCAGGTTCATCACGTAGTAGGCCGGCAGCTTGCGGTTGAGGTTCGACTCGTCGCCCCGGTAGTAGGACGACGAGAAGGCCGAGACGTTGAGGCCGAAGCGCCAGTTCGGGGTGATGCTGTACTCGAAGCCCGCCTTGATCTGGTGATCGGGGATCAGCGGGATCTTGTCGCCCGGCCGGACGCGGATGCCGCCGTTCGGGATCACGTCGCCGCCCGCGGCGCCGCCGGCCGCGCCGGTGCTCGCCAGCGGGTTGTTGGGCGACGAGAGGGTCGCGTTGAACTGGAAGGTCGCGTCGACCAGGGCGTAGTTGGCGTAGACCATCAGGTCGGGCGTGACCGCGTACTCGGCGCCGACCTCGATGCCCTGGCGCCGGGTCGCCGGGACGTTGATGTAGTAGGCGCGGGCGGCGTTGCCCGCGACGGCGACCTGGTAGAGGTCGTTGCTCAGGTCGGTGCGGTAGACGCCGGCCTTGTAGGTGAGGGCGCCGCCCGACAGGAAGGCCGGGATCACGCCGCGGAAGCCGGCCTCGTAGGTCCGGCCGGTGACCTGCTTGAGCGGCGGGTCCGCCACCAGCGAGTTCGGCAGCAGGCACGGCTGGGTCGGGCTGGAGCAGGACAGCTCCAGCGGGGTCGGGGCGCGGTTCGATTCCGAGTAGCCGCCGTAGAGGTTGAGCGCCGGGTCGAACTGGTAGGTCAGGCCCGCGAGCGGGTTGACCTTAGTGTACTCGTGCACGCCGGTCACGTCCGGCGAGAACCCGGTCTGGTCCCGGGTCTGGATGCGGGCGTAGTTGAGCCGGAAGCCGCCGGTCAGCGACAGCCGGTCGGTGACGTCCAGCGTGTCGGTGGCGTAGAGGCCGAGATACAGGGTCGAGCCGCTGACATTGCTCGGCGCGAGGCCGATCGCCCCAAGGGTGCGGATGTCCGGCGTGCCGAGGCCCGGGACCGTGCCGTAGTACGGGTTGTTCGGGTCGACGGTGATCGACAGGTTCGGGTTGATGACGCCCAGCTGGCTGGACGACTTGAACGAGAAGTTCGAGGCGTCGACGCTGCCGCCGACCACGAAGGCGTTGTTCAGGCCGAAGATCCGGTCGCGGTTGGCCGCCTGGAGCGAGCCGCCGTAGGATTCGGCCTGAGTCAGGGTCGTGTCGATCGTGCCGTACGGGATGTTCCGCAGGAACGGGATCGTCCGGTTGTCCAGGCCGAGGATCGCGAACTGGTTGGCGTAGGCCCGGCGGGCCGCCACCTGGCTGGTGGGCGGCGCGTTCACGTTGAACGCGTCGTCCTGGTAGCAGAGCGAGCCTCGGAAGCTGCTGCGGCTGCTGCAGTTCTCGAAGTTGCCCTGGTTGCCGTCGACGTAGAACTCGCTGAAGCGCCGGTAATAGGCGTTGCCGGCGAGATCCCAGGTCGGCGAGAGGTCGACCCGGCCCGTCAGCTGGAGCGTGCCGACCTGCGTCGTCTGGGTCTGCGGGTAGGTGAAGATCGCCCGCGGGTCGAGATGCGTGAAGTCCACCGGCGTGGCCGCGGCCGCGCCGTAGAAGCTGCGGGCGGCGAGCCCGATCAGGTGGAATTCCGAATCCTGCGAGCGGTAGCCGAGATCCGCGTAGAGGCGGCCGATCGTGCTCGGGTTCTGGTAGCGCCAGCCGCGGTCGTTCAGGCCGTCGCCGGTGAAGTAGAAGCTCCAGGGACCGGAGATCTTGCCGTACTCGAGGTAGCCGGCGGTGCGCGCGTCCGAGCCGCCCCAGGCCGAGATCTCGGTGCCCTGCCAGGTGAAGCCGTTCTTCATCTGGATGTTGACCGCGCCGCCGATGGCGTTGAGGCCGAAGACCGGGTTGCCGGTGACGACGTCGATGCGCTGAATCGCCTGCGGCGGGATCAGGTCGAAATTGACGACGTCGCCGAAGGCCTCGTTGATGCGCACGCCGTTCTGGTAGACGGCCAGCCCCTGCGGCACGCCCTGCACCGACGAGGCCGTGAAGCCGCGGTAGCTGAGGTCGACCCGGTTCGCGTTGCCCTGCGAGTCGTTGAGGTTCACCCCGGGCGTCCGCCGCGCCAGCGTGGCGATCACGTTGTCGGAGCCCTGATCGACCTCGATCTGCCGCGCCGTGACGGTCTCGACGGTGCTGGGGATCTTGTTGAGCGGCTGCTCGGAGCCGCGCAGCCGCACCCCGCCGGCCGGGGCCGGCAAGGTCGGTGCGGCCTGGGCGAGCGTATCGAGGTTCTGGGCGCCGCTGGAATTGCCGCCGCCCGCACCCACCGGCGACGTCGAGACGACGCTGATCTCGCCGAGGGTGACGGCTTGTTGAGCCTGCGCGACGCCCGGCAACAGAGCCACGGACGCGATCAAGCTGCCTCGCAGGGCCCGCATATCTTCCCCCAACCTGGATTCGAAGGCACGCGCCGCTTCGCGTCGGCTGCGTGCGCCTCACTGATCTCGGGTCGGGACGCGATCTCAATTCACATTCTGTTTAATCCCTTCCGGGGACGACTTGCGGGCTCGAATGATCGGGCCTGTGGCGCAAAGACAACAAGAGCGGAAGATCGCGGCAAGTCTTCGGGATTATTATGAAGGACATCGCGGGATAATTGCGCAATCGGGCCGGTCCTCAGGGGCGGCGTCCGACGCCGCGCGCCCGGCCGTCAGGACCGGCCCGGCTCTCACGGCGGCGGCAGGCGGACGGCGACCTCGTTCCGGCGCAGGAACGGGATCGCGAAGGGCGGGTCGTACCCCATGACGAAGGGCGCGCCCGCCGGTGCGCGGCCGGCCGCCGCCAGGACGGCGGCGAGGATGCCCGCCTGCGCGGCCCGCGCCTCCGGGGTCAGGCGACCGGAGAAGCGCAGGGCGGCGATCCGCTCGGCCGGGACCTCGACCAGCCGGACCCCCGGCTCGTTCGGCGCCGGCGCCCCGGCCGCCGCCACCGCGCGCGGCAGGAAGAATCGCATCGTGCCGGTCCCGGCCTGCTCCACCGGGGCCGGCACGGCGATGCGCTGGCCGCCGCTCTCCACCGGCGCGGTCATGGCGATGCGGTCGCCCGCCCGGTTCGCGCCGGTGATGTAGCGGAACAGCCGCCCGAAGGCGGCGCCGTCGCCCTGGCCGCGCGCGTCGGTCTCGACCGCGCGGCGCGGCGCGTAGGCCCGGATCTCGACCCCGCGGTCGAGGCGCTCGACGACCGTGTAGGCGGGCTGCTCGTAGAGCGCCCGCACGCCGAAGATCCCGAGCACGGCCTCCACCAGGGTGACGAGCGCGTACATGACCCTGTCCACGGCGACCTCCCGAGGCGGCGGCGCGTCGCCCGCGCGAACCCCCTGAGGGAACATGGCGCCGGGACGGCCCGGCGCCGCCCGGCTGCGGCGTCAGGCCTCCCTCGGGCCCGGGGCCCCGGCCGCGCCCCGCCTCAGGGCTGGCCACCCTTGGGCCGCGCCCGCCGCGCGCCGAGGACCTTGCGCAGCGCGCGCGAGACCTGATCGGCGGAGTAGGGCTTGTGCAGCAGCTCGAAGTCGCGGATCCCCTCCTGGGCGAGAACGTGGCTGTAGCCGGAGGCCAGCACCACCGGCAGGTGCGGCATCCGCCGCCGGAGGAGGCGGGCCAGCGCGATCCCGCCCATGCCGGGCATGACCACGTCGGAGAACACGACGTCGAAGGCCGCGCCGGCGGCCCCGAGCTGATCCAGCGCCTCCTCGGCGTTGGCCGCCCAGGTCGTCGCGTAGCCGAGATCCTCGAGGATCTGCGTGGCGAAGCGGCCGACCTCGATGTTGTCCTCCACCACCAGCACGCGCTGCCCCGCGCCGCCGGGATCGAGCGCGGCCGCCTCCGCGGCGGCGGCCGCGCAGGACGCCTCCGGCTCGACCTGCGGCAGGTAGAGCGTGAAGGTGGCGCCGCGGCCGGCCGCGCTCTCGACCGCGACGTCGCCGCCGGACTGCTTGGCGAATCCGAAGACCTGGCTGAGGCCGAGGCCCGTGCCCTTCCCGACCTCCTTGGTGGTGAAGAACGGCTCGAACACCCGCGCCAGGACGTCGGGCGCGATGCCGGTGCCGGTGTCCGCGAGGGCGATCGCCGCGAACGGGCCGGGGGCGCCGGCATGGCCGCGGATCGGCGGCAGCGCCGCGCCGCAGTGCAGGCGCAGGGTCAGCGTGCCGGCGCCGTCCATGGCGTCCCGGGCGTTCACCGCCATGTTGACCAGCGCGGTCTCGAACTGGCTGAGGTCGACCCGGATGAAGCAGGGCCGGTCCGGCAGCTCGGTCACGACCGCGATGCGGGCGCCCGTGACCGTGTCGAGCAGGTCGGCCACGCCGCGCAGCCGCGCGCCGACGTCGAGGATCTCGGGCTTCAGCGCCTGCCGCCGCGCGAAGGCGAGGAGCTGGCCGGTGAGCTTGGCCGCGCGGTCCACCGTCTCCGAGACGGCGTTGAGGTAGCGGGACCGGCGCTCCTCCGCCAGATCCGGCCGGCGGAGGAAGTCCACCGACGAGCGGATGATCGTCAGGAGGTTGTTGAAGTCGTGGGCGACGCCGCCGGTGAGCTGGCCCACCGCCTCCAGCTTCTGCGACTGCCGCAGGGCCTCCTCGGCGTGCCGGAGCGCCTCGGCCTGGGCCTTCTCGGCGGTGACGTCGCGGCCGTAGGCGTAGACGTGCGCGCCCTCGACGGAGGTGCGCCACGAGATCAGCCGCGGGGTGCCGTCCCTGTGCCGGTAGCGGTTCTCGAAATCGGTCAGGTCGCGCGCGGCCGCGGCGGCGTCGAGCGCCTCCTGGGTCGGGCCCGCATCCTCGGGCCAGATGAAGTCCAGGAAGCTGCGGCCGACCACCTCGGCCGGCTCGTGCCCCAGGATCGTCTGCCAGGCCGGGTTGACCGCGCGGAAGATGCCGTCGGCCCCGACCACGGCCAGCAGGTCGCGCGAGTTGCGCCAGACCCGGTCGTGCTCGGCCGTGCGCTCGGCCACGCGCTGCTCCAGGGTCTCGTTGAAGCGCACGAGCTCGGCCATGAGCCGCTTCTGGTCGTCGATGTCGGTGCTGGTGCCGACCCAGCGGGTGATCGTGCCGTCGGCCGCTAGGACCGGCTGCGCCCGGGCCAGGAACCAGCGATAGGCGCCGTCGGCGCGGCGCAGGCGGTACTCGGACTGGTAGTCGGCCCGCGACCGGACGGCCTCCCGCCATTCCGCGGCGACCCGGTCCCGGTCGTCGGGGTGGATGATCCCCCGCCAGCCCGCCCCGTCGAGGGTGCCGGGCTCCCAGCCCGCGTAGGCGTAGACGCGCTCGTTGAACCAGTTCGCAGCCCCGGCCGCGTCGGTCGCCCAGACGAAGTTCGGCAGCACCTGCGACAGGACCCGGAACTGCGCCTCGCTGGCGCGCAGGGCCTCCTCGGCCTGCTTGCGGGCGGTGATGTCGATCGCCGTGCCGATCACCCGCACGCAGCGCCCGCCCTCGAAGATCCCGCGCCCCTTGGCGGCGACCCAGCGCACGACCCCGTCCTCCTGGCCGACGGTGCGGTACTCCACGTCGTAGACGGCGCGCCGCGCGGGATCGAGGGCGGAGGCGTAGGCGGCGCTCGTGGCCTCCCGGTCCTCGGGATGCAGGCCGGCGTAGTAATCGGCCATCGTGACCGGCACGTCGGCCGAGATCCCGAACATCGCCTTGACCCGCGCCGGCCAGAACAGGGTGTCGGCGACGACGTCGACGTCCCAGAGACCGATCTCGGCCGCCTCGGTCGCGAGCCGCAGGCGCCGCTCGCTCTCCCGGAGCTGCTCCTCGGTCCGGCGGCGCACCGTGTCGTCGAGATGCAGCCCGTCCCAGACCAGCGTGTCGCCGACGCGGCGGGGGGCCGAGATGATGCGCGTCCAGACGCGGGTGCCGTCCGGCCGGCGCATGGGCGCCTCGACGTCGAAATGCGCGACGTCGCGGACCGCGGCGGCCTCGGCCTCGGCGATGCCGGCGCGGTATTCAGGCAGGATGAGGTCGTAGGCGACGGTCGGGTCGGCGAGCACCGCCTCGGCCGGCACGCCGGTCATGCGCTCGAAGCCCTGCGAGACGTAGAGGAAGCGCCGGTCCGCGCCGTCCGGGCCCGTGGCGAGCTGGTAGACGTAGCCACCCGGGAGGTGGTCGGTGAGCGCCCGGATCCGGGCCTCGGCCTCGCGCAGGCGCGCCTCGGCCTGGACGCGGCCGGTCGTCTCCGTGCAGGCGCAGTGCAGGCCGACGACCCGGCCGGCCCCGTCGCGCACCGGCGCGTACGAGAAGGTGAACCAAGTCGGCTCGTCGTAGCCGTGCCGGTTCATGGTCAGCGGCATGTTCTCGGACCACGTCGCCGCGCCGGCGAGCGCCCGGTCGATCAGGGGGCCGATCTCGGGCCAGATCTCCGGCCAGACGTCGCGGAAGCGCGCGCCGAGCGCCGCGGGATGCTTGTCGCCCAGGATCTCCGCGTAGGCGTCGTTGTACAGGAAGACCAGGTCGGGCCCGAACGCCACGAACATCGGGAACCGCGATCCCAGGATCAGGCTCAGGGTCGCCCGCAGGCAGGAGGCCCAGCGCTCCGGCGGCCCGAGCGGCGAGCCGGACCAGTCGTGGGCGCGCATCCGGGCGCCCATCGCGCCGCCCTCCGCGAGGAAGGGCGGGTGCGCGGTCCCGGCGATCTCAGACATCGGACCAGGCGCGTGACTCGGACATGGGGCGAGGGACCGGCGGGACAGGACAGTCCCATCGGTGCCCCAGCGGGCGGGTCCGCGCAACCGCGGCGGCGCGCTCGCGCCGTCCGGGACGCCGTGCGGTGGCCGCACTCCGTGTGGAGAACGCCCGCGAGACGCGCCTCAGGCGCTCCTGTCGCGGCCCGAGATCAGCCGGAGCTGCGCCGGCGGGCGGGCCGCCAGGGCGGCGGCGACCTTGCCCTCGAGCTCCCCGACGCGGAACGGCTTCAGCACGATCGCGTCGGTGCCGACCGCGCCGGCCTGGGTCAGGGCGGTGGTGTCGGCGAAGCCGGTGACGAACAGGATCGGCAGTGCCGGCCAGCGCTTCCGGACCTCCAGGGCCGTCTCGGCCCCGTTCATGCCCGGCATGGCGAAGTCCATCACGACGAGGTCGACGCCCGGATCCGCTTCCAGGGCGGCCAGCGCCTGGAGGCCGGAGGCCGCCTCGCGCACCGCGTAGCCGGCCTCGATCAGGCGGGTCGTCGTCACCTCGCGCACCTCGGCGTCGTCGTCGACCACCAGGAGCCGGGGGCCGCCTCCGGGCGGGTGCGTCCGCGCGGCCTCGGCCGCGGCCGGCAGGCGGGGCACGGCGCCCTCGGGCTCCGCGGCCCGGGGCAGGTAGACCTTGATCGAGGTACCCTCGCCCGCGACTGTGTCGATGCGGATGCCGCCGCCGGACTGCTTGACGAAGCCGTAGACCTGGGCGAGCCCGAGACCCGACCCCTTGCCGACCTCCTTGGTGGTGAAGAACGGCTCGAACACCCGCGCCAGCACGTCCGGCGTCATCCCGGTGCCGGTGTCGCTCACCGCCACCATGACGTAGGCGCCGGGCGCCGGCTGCTCGGGCCGCGTCGGCGCCCCGGTGACGCTGACATTGGCGGTCTCGATGGCGAGCCGGCCGCCCACCGCCATCGCGTCGCGGGCGTTGATGGCGAGGTTCAGGATCACCAGCTCGATCTGGGTGGCGTCGACCAGAGCCGGCCACAGGTCGGGCTGGAGGGTCGTCTCGATCCGGACCGCGCCGCCGATCGAGCTCTGCAGCAGGTCGCGCATCGAGGCGACCGTCTGGTTGAGGCTGACCGGCGTCGGCTCCAGGCGCTGGCGGCGGGAGAAGGCGAGGAGCTGCGCGGTGAGCCGGGCGCCGCGCTCGGCGGCCCCGCGCATCATGGCGAGGCGGCGCTTCGAGCGCGTGTCGGAGACGGCCTTCTCCAGGAACTCGATGTTGCCGGCGATCACCGTCAGCAGGTTGTTGAAGTCGTGCGCGACGCCGCTCGTGAGCTGGCCGACCGCGTCCAGGCGCTGGGCGAGCCGCAGGGCGTCCTCAGCCCGCTCCCGCTCGACGATCTGCGCCTGGAGGGCCTGGTTCGCCGTGGCGAGCTCCCGGGTCCGCTCGGCGATGCGCACCTCCAGCGTCTCGTTGAGCGCCTGCAGGGCGGCCTCGGCCTCGCGCTTGTCGGCGCGCGCCCGCGCCTCGGCGAGCGCCCGGACGATCGTGCGCGGCATCCGGTCCAGGCGCTGCTTGACGACGTAGTCGGTGGCGCCGTTCTTCAGGGCCTCGACCGCGACGTCCTCGCCGAGCGTGCCCGAGCAGAAGATGAACGGCGTGTCGGGGCACTGCGCCCGGGCGATGCCGAGGGCGCTCACGCCGTCGAAGGTCGGCAGGACGTAGTCCGCGAGGATCAGGTCGTGCCGGCCGGCGACCGCCGCGCGCGCGAAGGCGTCGCGGGTCATCACCCGCTCGATCGCGACCGGGTGCCCGAGGGTCTCCAGCTCGGCCTCGATCAGCTCGGCGTCGAGGTCGCTGTCCTCCAGGTGGAGGACGCGCAGCGGCCCCGCGGAAGGTCCGATCACGCGTTCGATGGCCAGCCTCCCCGGTACGGCGGCGGCTCGTTGAGGAGGGCCCAGAACACGCCGATCTCCTTGATCGCCGCGAAGAACTCCTCGAAGGCGACCGGCTTCACCACGAAGGCGTTCACCCCGAGATCGTAGGAGCGCACGAGGTCGGTCTCCTCGCGGGAGGAGGTCAGCATCACCACCGGCACCTGGCGGGTGACCGGGTCGCCCTTGATCTTGGCGAGCACCTCCAGGCCGTCGACCTTCGGCAGCTTCAGGTCGAGCAGGACCACCGCGGGATCCTGGGCCTGCCGCTTCTCGTGCGCGCCCCGCCGGTAGATGAAGTCGAGGGCCTCGGCGCCGTCGCGGCAGATGACGATCTCGTTGGCGAGCTGGCTCGATTCGAGGGCCGCCAGCGTCAGCTCGATGTCGTTCGGGTTGTCCTCGACCAGGAGGATGGGCTTCAGTCCCGCCATCAGTGCGCCTCCTCCCGGATAGGCAGGGTGAAGTAGAAGGTGGCGCCCTCGCCGAGCCTGCCCTCGGCCCAGGTCCGGCCGCCGTGGCGCTCGACGATGCGACGGACGTTGGCGAGGCCGATGCCCGTGCCCTCGAACTCCTCGACCCGGTGCAGCCGCTGGAAGACGCCGAACAGCTTGTCGACGTAGGCCATGTCGAACCCGGCGCCGTTGTCGCGCACGAAGTAGACCGCCTCGCCCTCCCGGGGCGGGAGGCTGCCCATCGCGATCACCGCCTCCGGGGTGCCGCGGGTGTACTTCACGGCGTTCGACAGCAGGTTCTCGATGACGAGCCGCAGCATGATGGGGTCGGCGTAGGCGCGGCCCAGCGGCGCGATCTCCCAGCGGAGGGTCCGGTCGGGGGTGACGTCGCGCAGGACCTTCCGGCGGACCTCCTCCACCAGGGCGTTCATGTCGCCCCAGACCTTGTTCAGGGCGTGCCGGCCCATCTGCGAGAAGCTCAGGAGGCTGTCGACCAGGGTGCCGGCCGAGAAGGCCGCCTCGATGATCGTCTCCACGTAGTGCCGGCCCTTGTCGGAGAGCTGGGCGCCCTCGCGGGTCTTGAGCAGGTTCGCGTAGCCGACGATGTGGCGGAACGGTGCGCGCAGGTCGTGGCTGACCGAGTACGAGAACGCCTCCAGCTCCTTGTTCGAGCGCTGCAGCTCCTCGCTCATGGCGGCGAGCTCCTCGGCCCGGCGGAGCACGATGCCGAGCACCGAGGCGCGCAGGTCCTTGGCGGCCTCCACCTCCGGGTCGGACCAGGGCAGGGAGCGGCCCTGCACGGTCTCCTTCCAGATCTCGAACGACTTGCGCGGGTGCAGCCGGTCCGGGCCGCCGTCCGGGTCGGGCCGGACGGCCTTCACGGGGTTGCCGCCCCACTTCACCGTCCGCACGACCTCGGGCCTGAACCAGAGGATGTAGCTCGCGTACTTCTTCGAGACCGAGATCGCCAGGAGGCCGCTCGCCCGATCGGCGAAGGCGCCGGCGGCCGGGAACGCCTCCGACAGGGCCTCGGAGACGAAGACCTCCTCGGCATCGTCGCGCTCGGACAGCCACCGGTAGAGGGCGCGGACCTCGCGCTCGGTCGGCGTCGCCCCGAGCAGCCGGCAGCGGTCCGCCGTCACCACCGCGGCGCCGGTCGCGTCCACGAGGGCCAGGACGTCGTCGGGGTGGTTGAGCAGGCCGTCGACGAAGCTGTCCTCCTCGGCCATGAAGGCGAGGAGGCGCGCCTGCACGGCGCCCAGCGCCAGCCGCTTCTCGGACTGGGCGCCGCGCTCGCGGGCCGAGAGCTGCAGGGCGAAGATCTGGGTGAGCACGTCGCAGGCGTTGCGCGCCTGGAGGGGCACGCGCTTGGGCGTGCGGTTGTGGCAGGAGATCAGGCCCCAGAGGCCGCCGTCCACGAGGATCGACACCGACATGGACGCCATCGTGCCCATGTTGCGCATGTACTCGACGTGGACCGGCGAGACCGAGCGCAGCACCGACTGGCTGAGGTCCAGCGGCCTGCCGGAGGGCGTGGTGGCCGGCCGGATCGGCACCGGGACGTAGCCGGCATCGGGGATGATGCGCAGCCGGTTCCGGCGGTAGAGCTCGCGCGCCTGGACGGGGATGTCGGAGGCGGGGAAGCGCAGGTCGAGGTAGGAGGGCAGGACGCCGTTGCCGGCCTCCGCCAGCACCGTGCCGTGCCAGTCGCGGTCGAACCGGTAGACCAGGGCCCGGTCGAGGCCGGTGATCTGGCGGATGTCCTCGGCGACGAACTGGCAGAGGTCCTCGACGGTGAGGGCGGTCTGCAGGCGCTCGACGAAGGCCCGCAGCCGCGGGGTCAGCACGTCGATGCCGATCTCGGCCGCGGCCGCGTCGATCTCCTCCAGTTCCAGCACGACGAGATCGTCGACCCGGTGGGCCGCGACCTCGTAGGCTTGGCGCCCGCCGCCGGTCTCCAGCGTCACGGTCCGGAGATAGAGGGCGCCGTCCTGGGGCTCCGCCGCCTCGAGATGGTGGCGGACGATGGCCGCGAGGTCGGGCAGGGCCGCGTCGAGGAGGGTCCCGACCGAGGCCGCCGCGGGGGCGTTGGCGCTCGCCTGAACGATGGTGAGGGACCGGGCCTCGAGGCCGAGCAGGAACCCGTGCGGCTGGACGCTGCCGACGATGTGGATGGGCTCGCGATCGCACGCGGTCAGGTCGAGACGCTGGGCCGCGCCGCTTCGAAGGTTCAAGCCGGGATTCGCCTCCTCACCGGGTCGGTCGCAAAATTTAACGCGTGTTAACAGCCGGACCGGGCGGCTCCTATAGGCTTAAAGCACCGGTCTGGACGGCGTGTGGTGTCCGCGGGCGCGGTCGCCGCCGGGCTCAGAGGGCGGGAGCACTTTCATCCGCCCCGCGCGCGCGACGCCAGGTCGCACGACGGGGCTCCGGCGGTGCCGCAGGGCGCCGACCGCGCTGAAGGGGGTGGCGGACACCCGGAGCCCGGATCGCGGAACCCGATCCGCGGGGACGATCGGAAACCGGAACCCGCGCTCCGCTCGCCGACGGCGAGGGATGCCGCGCCGTCAGCCGCGCCCCAGCGCGTAGAATTCCGGGTTGGGCCGCATGTTGCTGACGTTCGCCAGCCGGTTCGAGAGGCCGAAGAAGGCCGCGATGGCGGCGATGTCCCAGGCATCCGCGTCGTCGAAGCCGTGGACCCTGAGCGCCGCGAACGCGGCCTCCCCGACATGGTGCGCGGACTGGCTGACCAGCATGGCGAAGTCGAGCATCGCCTTCTGCCGGTCGGAGATGTCGGCCTTGCGGTAGTTGATCGCCACCTGATCGGCGATCAGCGGGTCCTTGGCGCGGATCCGGAGGATCGCCCCGTGGGCGATCACGCAGTACTGGCACTGGTTCATGGCCGAGGTCGCCACCACGATCATCTCGCGCTCGGCCTTGGTCAGGTTGCCCGGCCTGTCCATGAGGGCGTCGTGGTAGGCGAAGAAGGCCCGGAACTCGTCCGGACGGTGGGCGAGCACCAGGAACACGTTCGGGACGAAGCCGGACTTCTCCTGCACCGCCTCGATCCGCGCGCGGATGTCGTCCGGCAGCGTCTCCAGGCGGGGGATCGGGAAGCGGCCGATCGGGGCGTCTTCGGCTGACATGGGCGCTCCTCGCAGATCGTCGCGGATCGAGCCGGCGCCCGAGGCCGCCGGCCCTCCCGGGCAGCCGATAGACCGGACCGTCCCGTCGACGCAATCGCGCGCGACCGCGCGCGATTGCGCGCCGGGCCGGCCGCTTCCGACCGGGACCGCGCGAGGCGCCGGTGCCGACGTCCAGCCCAGGGACGATCGTGGCGTGCGATGCTCGGGCAACGCGTCGCCACCGCGCTTCGCGCGTGAGGGTGCCGCCGACACGCCGTCTCGCGACGACCTTGCCCATACCGGGGGGCGCTGGCCCGACGAGGACATCCCCGTCGGCGAACCGGCAAGGATCCTCTCCGAAGTCAGCGAAGCCCGGGACGCAGTTCTGCGGATCGTGGAGATCTCCGCCGACGGAAGGATCACGCGCAACAGCATCGATCTGGCGGAGAGAAGCGGCAGTCCCTGCCCGTCGCTCATCGACTGTGCGGATCGCCTACCGCTTCCACAACCTGACCGACCGGGACGTCGAGACGACGATCGCGTTCCCGATGCCCGACATCTCCGGGGGTCCCGACGCGATGCTGAACATCGCCGACCCGAAGCACGACAACTTCCTCCGCTTCACCACCGGGGTCGACGGCCGGCCGGTCGAATCGCAGGTCGAGCAGCGCGCCTTCGTCACGCCGGCCGGCAAGCCGGAGATCGAGGTGACCGGGCGGCTGAGGAGCCTCGGCATCCCCCTGGTTCCGACGGTCGAGGCGACCGAGGCCGCTCTGGCGGTCCTGGGCGAGGATCAGCGCCGCGGCCTCGCGGCGGACGGCCTCCTGGAGGCCCAGGACACGGGCAACGGCACGACGAGCCTGTTCCCGGTCTGGACCCTGCGGTCGAAGTTCTGGCGCCGGCAGGTCTTCCCGGCGGGACGCGACGTCGTCCGGCAGAGCTACGTTCCGGGCCTCGGCGGCCTCTCCAGCCTCTCGTTCGGGACCGCGACCGAGGGCGCCGACGAGAGGGCCGCCTACGCGCGGAAGTACTGCACGGACGCGGCCTTCCTGAAGGCGGCCCAGGGGCCCGCCCGCAGGATCGAGGCGGCGGGCGGGGGGTGCAGGCCTTCGAGCAGTACCTGTCCTACGTGATCACCTCGGGCGGCAACTGGGCCGGACCGATCGGCACGTTCAAGCTGACCGTGGACAAGGGGGATCCCGCGACGCTCGTGTCGTTCTGCGGCACCGGCGTCCGCAAGACGGGCCCGACGACCTTCGAGAGCGTCGCGACGGATTACGTGCCCGGGCACGACATCGACATCCTGCTGCTCAAGACCACGGCGGGCCGATGAGCGGCGGCGCGCCGTCCGGCCCGGACCCGGCACGCCCGGCGGCCCGCGCGACGAGCGGGCTCCGGCGCCGCGCAGATCCGACGGGCCCGGGCCGGCCGGGGCCGCACTGCCGATCACATCCAGACCGCAACAGGAGGGAGTCCGTGCGTATCCAAGCCCATCCGGCGCGCCCGAGCCCGCGATCGGGCCTCCGATCAGGCCTCCTCGGCACCCTCGGTGCGCTCGGTGTTCTCGGCGTCCCCGTCGCCCAGGCAGCCCCGGATTGCGCCGCGAGCCGGGGCAGGGTCGAGACACTGATCTGTGCCGATCCCGCCCTGACGCGGCTGGACGACGAACTCAGGCGCCTGTTCGACAGGATCGTGGACGAGACGCGCGGGGTCGACGGCGAGACCGGCCGGGCGATCGACACCTTCGGCGCGGACCACGCGCGCTGGCGCGCGCAGGTCCGCGACGCCTGCCCGGACACGGCCTGCCTGACGCGGGCCTACACCGCGCGGATCGCGCAGGTCCGGCACGACTGGAGCCGGGCGCTGTCGGACACGCCGGCGCTGCGGCACGTGGTCAACGCCCGTTTCGGCTTCTCCGTCGACGTGCCCGCCGACCTCGTCGCGGAGCCGCCGCCGGACAACGGCGACGGGCAGGTCTTCCGCTCGGCCGACGGCCACCTGCACCTGACGGTGTCGGGCCTGAACGCCGTGATCGACCAGGATCTCGACGCCGTCGTGGCCGCGGATCGGAAGACCTGCCTGCGGCAGCCGCCCGAGTACGCGGCGCGCAGGCCCGGCTGGATCGTGCTCTCCTGCACGACGGCGGCCGGAAGCCTGTACCGGAAGACCCTCCTGTCGGGCGGCCGCGGCGGCGCCTTCGTGACCCTGCGCGTCCGCTACCCCGCGGACGAGGAGGCGCGATGGCGCGCGGCCGTCACCATGGCCGCGACCTCGCTGCGCCTGACGGAACCGGGCCGGAGCACCCGCTGACGGAGGCCCTGACGCGCACCGGTCACCGAGAGAAGGTCGTGGCGGTCTGCGCGGTCGAGACCATCATGTTGTAGTCGTTCACGATCCAGGTCACGTCGCGCCCGGCGCCGCGCCGGGCGTCGCCCCTGGCCTTGGCGAGCTTGTCGTCGAACTCGCGCAGCTTGCCCAGGAGCGCGCGCGGCCGGCTCTCGAACACGTGGAAGGAGTTCGGGTTGGCGGCGCTGTACCCGTCCATGTCCTTCACGGCGACGGCGTAGCGCCCGAGCGCGGCGTCGAAGGCCGCCATGTCGACGACCGGCCTGGCGTCGGTGGGCAGCAGGTCCATGACCTTGCGGCAGGCGGTCATCACGTTCGCGACGTGCCAGCGCGCCTTGCGGCCCTCCCGCGCCTCGAGGGCGGCGAGTTCCAGCGCGTCGCTCTTCTCCTTCTCGACCCGCAGCGCGGCGTCGACCTTGGCGCGCGCCGCCAGGAAGGCCGGCCCCGCGACGGCGAGCTTGGCGTGGAGCGCCTTGCCCTGCTCCATCTTGTCCGCGCGGTAATCCTGCCGCTCGTAGTAGCCCTCCGCCTCGGTGACCGTCGGGGCGAGCGCCTGATAGGCGGCGATGTAACTCTTCACGGCACCGTCGAGGTCCGGCATCGCGGGGGGCTGCGCGGTCGCGGCCTCCGCCTTCGCGATCTCGCCGCGCACGTCGTAGAGCCCGTAGAGGCCGTAGATGATCCGCTCGCGGCCGGTCGGGCCGGTCTTCATGTTGACCCAGCTCTGATAGCGGCTGAGCGATTCCTGCGCCCGCAGGGTCCGGTTGAGGAGGCCGACATAGGCGTTGAGCTTGCGGATCGTCTCCTGCGCGGGATCGCTCTCGGGCCTGGTCGCCGGACCCGCCGGTGCCGGGGCGGGGGTCTGAGCGGGGGCCTGCGCGCGGGCCGGGGCGGCGGCGAGCAGCGCGGCCAGCATCAACCAAGTCGTCGTTCTCAGGGTCGTCGCTCTCATGGGCGCGGGGGATCCTCCGGATGGGTTCTGCCCGTGTAGCGGGCGTTCGGCGTGAAGACCAGACGCAGGCTCTGGTGCCTTGCGCCCAATAGATCGCTCGGGATCGACAGCGACGCGTCTATCGGAGAGATCGACGATCACATCTCCGGTCATCGCCACCGGGACGATGATCTCGCGCGACGTCGGAGATCGAGGCCGGGAAAGTCTATCGCGGCGCCCGGACGCCGCTCCCCGGACAGGCGGCGCGAGGCCGTCTCGTCCCGCGAAGGCGGATCGGGTAGAGGATCGGCCGATGCTCGACGGCCATCCCCGCATCCTGGCTGACCTGCGTGCCCGGCTGGCCGAGCCGCACCGCGTCTATCACGGCCAGGCCCATATCGACGCGCTCCTGGCGGCGTTTCGCGCCCGCCGCGGGACGGTCCGGCATCCCGACGCGGTCGAACTGGCGATCTGGTTCCACGACGCCGTCTACCGGCCGGGCGCCCCGGACAACGAGCGGCGCAGCGCCGCGCTCCTGCGGACGCTGCTGGAGGGCGCGGTCCCGGCGCCCGCGCTGGCGGCGGCCGAGACGATGATCCTGGCGACCGAGCGGCACGCCGTCCCGGACGGTCTCCCGGCCGCGCTCGCCGCGGACGTCGCGCTCTTCCTCGACCTGGACATGGCGATCCTGGGGGCGCAGCCCGCCGCCTACGACGGCTACGCCGCCGGCGTGGCGCGGGAATTCGTCCCGGTCGTGGGCGCGGCCGCCTACCGGCAGGGGCGCGCCGCCTTCCTGCGGGGGGCCCTCGAATCCGGCCGGCCGCTGTTCGTCACCGACCGGGCCCGGGCGGAGCTGGAGGGGCCGGCGCGGTCGAACATGCGGCGGGAGCTCGACGCACTGGGCCGGTGACCGGTGACTCGGGCCCGGTCAGGGCGCGATGAGGTGCGGCACGAACCGGGCCCGATCGGTCGTGATGAGGCCGTCCGACTCGCGCACGCACAGGCCGGCGGGCCGGTCGCCGACCATCCAGCTGCCGACCAGCGCGCGGCGGCCCGCGAAGTCGGGCAGCGCGGCCAGGGCCTGCCGCACGTAGCCCTCGCCGCCGTAGGGCCCCTCGTCGCGCGCCGCGACGGCGCCGTCGCGCACGATCAGCACGTTGGCGCCCTCGCGCCCGTAGAGGGGCTTCTTCACGAAGCTCCGGCCCAGCGCGGCCTTGGCGGGGTCCTCCTCGAAGAAGGTCGGCAGCAGGTTGGGATGGCCCGGCGCCATCGCCCAGAGATGCGCCAGCAGCCCCTTGTTGGAGAGCACCGCCTTCCAGGGCGGCTCCAGGAACCGGGTCGTGGCCGAACCGACCGCGCGGCCGAACGGGTCGGCGAACATCCACTCCCACGGGTAGAGCTTGAACAGGCAGCCGATCGGGGCGCCGGCCGCGTCCACGAAGCGCCCGTCCCGGTCGAGCCCGATCGCCTCGACCGGCAGGAAGGGGGCGGCGCGGCCGGCCTGGAGCGCGCAGTCCTGGAGATAGGCGAGCGTGCCGCGATCCTCCGGCGCGTCGGGGAAGCCCGCGAAGGCGACGCCTTCCGGGGGCGCCACCGCGGCGAGGCGCGCCACCAGCGCCTCGTGCAGGGTGTTGAACTGGTCGGCGCCGGCGGGGAGGCGTCCCCGCGCCAGCCCGTCCTCCAGCCACAGCCACTGGAAGACCGCGCTCTCGTAGAGGGCGGTGGGCGTGTCGGCGTTGTACTCGAGGAGCTTGGCCGGCCCGTCGCCCCCGTAGCTGAAGTCGAAGCGCCCGTAGAGGCTGGGATCGCGCCGGTCCCAGCTCGCCCGGATCGCGTCCCAGGCGTGCTCGGGGATCCGCAGCGAGGCGAGGATCGCCGCGTCCCGGACCGCCCGGTCCACGAAGGCGAGGCAGAGGTCGTGCAGCGCGGCGCTCGGCGCCTCGATGGCGTCCTCGATCTCCGCGAGGCTGAAGGCGTAGTAGGCGCTCTCGTCCCAGTAGGGGGCGCCGTCGAACGTGTGGAAGGTGAAGCCGGCGCGCGCGGCGTGGAGCCGCCAGTCGGGCCGCTCCGGGATCGGCACGCGGCGCATCAGCCGCCCCCGGATCCGCCCGCGCGGCCGCCCGAGCCTCCGGAGAACGCCGTCGCCCGCCCGGTGCCGCCGAAGCCGCCGCGGCTGACCGTGCGCGGGGTCGCGCTCGTGGTGCGGGCGACCGAGGCGGGGACGTGGACCCGCGAGACGCCGCCCGCGTAGGCGACCCGCCCGCCCGCACCGGTGCAGTAGCCGCCCCCGTGCCCGGCCGTCGCGGCCCCGGCCTCGTCGCGCTCCTCCTCGGGCGCGTGCGGGTAGAGCGGCTGGACCGGCAGGTCCTGCGCGTCCGTGCGCCCCATCATGAAGGCGGCCATCACCGGCAGGTAGCGGCCGCGCGCGGCCTCCGTGACCTGCGCGCCCGGGGTGCAGCCGCCGGTCCCGTGGTGGCGCTGGCAATCAGCCTCGGTCTCGTAGCGCGGCGCCGTCGCCGCGTAGGTCTCCTGCGCGCTCGTGTAGGCGGCGATGCAGGCTTCGGCGCCGCGCAGCTGCTGGGCGATGCAGGCGCCGAGCGTCCCGTAGACGAGCGCCTCCTCCTCCCGCTGGGACGGGTCGAGGCCGCCGAGCGTCAGGGCGGCCGCGCCGGCGCCCGCGACCAGGACCAGCGACACGGCGGCCGAGCGCTTGGAGCGGCGGGTGGCGGCGAAGCCGGCCCCGGGCCCGCCGGCGGCGTCGCCGGAGGCTGCGTCGGGACGTGGCGCGGTCTCCGTCACCGGCGCCTCAATAGGTCATCGAGGCGGCGTTCACGACGCCGCCCGCCAGCGAGGCCGCGCCGAGGAGGATCGCGGCGGCGGCGCGGTCCTCCTCGATGCGCCGCGACAGGTCCGGCACCGCGAGGCGCACGAGCCAGTAGATCGCGATCTGGATCACCAGGGCGATCAGCCCCCAGATCAGGCAGTCGAGCAGCGACCGCGCGTTGTAGATCGCCACCGCCAGCGGCAGCGTGAAGCCGACCAGGCTCCCGCCCAGCGCGACGGCGGCCGCCGTCACGTCCCGGCGGATCAGCGCGAGCTCGTTGTGCGCGGTGGCGAGGGTGTAGATCAGCAGGTAGAGGCCGGTCAGCCCGGTCGCGGTGCCGAGATAGAGCAGGAAGTCGGGCAGTCCGGAGACCAGGGTCACGCAAGACCCACCGTCTCGCCGGCCCCGATCGTCGCGCGCGCCGCCATCGGACAGGTCTTCGGGTCGCATCGCCCGACGCGCGAGGCGAATGTCGGGGCTGATTGCTGCGCGCGGAACCGATTCACACGCGCGAATCCACGCAATTTCCCGCGCGGTGTCAAGCTTGTCGCGGATTTCAGAGAGTTAGACTGGTGGCAATACGCCGAAGCCCGGCCCGTGTCGGCGGATCGGGCGCTACCAGACCAGCCGCTCGATCACCGCGTCCGGATGCACCGCCTGCCGGCCGAGCCATTCCGCCACGTCGCCCAGCCGGTGATGCGCGGCCGTGACGCCGAGTTCCTCCGCGTGGATGCCGCGGGCCACCAGCAGGCTGGCGATGCCGAAGCCGCGGGCGCCGGCGATGTCGGTGCGGATCGCGTCGCCGATCGCCAGGACCCGCGCCGGATCCACCGGGGCCCCGGTGAGCGCGGCCCCCTTGGCGAGCGCCGCCTCGTAGACCGGGCGGTGCGGCTTGCCGGCGTAGACCACGGGGCCGCCGATCTCCGCGTAGGCCGCCGCGAGCAGGCCCGCGCAGGGGATCAGGCGGTTGCCGCTCTCCACGACGAGGTCGGGATTGGCGCAGATCATCGTCAGCCCGCGGGCCGCCAGGCGCTCCAGCTCCGGCCGGTAATCGTCGGGGGTCTCGCTGCGGTCGTCGAACAGGCCGGTGCAGACGACGAGGTCGGCCTCCGGCTCCGGGACGAGGCTGAGGTCGAGCCCCTGGAAGATGCCGAGGTCGCGCTCCGGCCCGAGATGCCGGATCCGGGCACCCGGGCGCGCGGCGATCAGGTCGTGGGTGAGGTCGCCCGATGTCAGGATCGCGTCGTAGGCCTCCCGCGGCACGCCGAACCGGTCGAGGATGCGGCCGACGCCGTCGCCGGGCCGGGGCGCGTTCGAGACGAGGACGACCCGGCGCGGCCGCGCGCCCGGGAGGCCGCGGAACCGGATCAGCGCCTCGCCGGCGGCCGTGTGGGCCTTCTGGCCGTCGTGCAGCACGCCCCAGACGTCGCAGAGGATCAGGTCGTACCGGTCGGCGACCTCGGCGAGGCCCTGGAGGGTCGGGATCGGCGCGGGGGTGGTGCTCATGGGAGGTCCTGGATGCAAAAGGTCCGGGACCTTTTGTGGGAGCAGGGCAGCGCCCTGCGATACAGCAGGGCCGCGCCCTGACAACCCGCCGGGGCGCGCGGCCCTCCGGAAACCCCTTACGGGCGCCCCGCCGGTCCCAGCCGGTGCTCGGCGAAGAAGTCGAGCATCGCCCGGGACGCGTCGGGCCCCTCGGGATCCGTGTAGCTGCCGTCGGGGCGGCCCCCGGACCAGGCGTGGCCGGCGCCGCGCACCCGCCAATCCTCGACCACGACCCGGCCCGCCTCGTCCCGGTAGCGGGTGCGGGTGAAGGGGTGGCCGCGGCCCTCGAAGGTCTCCGACCGCGGCGTCAGCCCGGCGACCTTGGCCTGGGCCAGCACCTGGTCGGCGTTGCGCACGCTCACCGTGCCGTCGTCCTCGCCGTGGACGATGATCGTCGGGACGCGGGTGGCGGGCGCGGGGGTGCCGAAGGCCGTCGGGGCGCCGAGGCCCGGGGCGCCGACCTGCATGGCCATCAGCGCCGAGCCGAGATCCCGGGCGCAGCCGGCCGCGAGGCCCGAATGCACGCCGACGGCGGCGTAGAGATCCGGGTAGGCGCGGGCGATGTTGAGGGCGGCGGCGCCCCCCGCCGACAGGCCGGCGATGTAGACCCGGGCCGGGTCGATCGGGTGCTCCGCCATGATCGCGCGGGTGAGGCCCGCGATGATCGCCGGCTCGCCCGCGCCGCGGCCCTGGTCCCGGGGCTCGTACCAGTTCCAGCAGCGCTGGGCGTGGGCCTGGCGGCTCTGGGCCGGGTAGGCCACGAACACGCCGGCGCGCTCCGCGAGGGTGTTCATGCCGGTGCCGGCGGCGAAATCGTCCGGATTCTGCGTGCAGCCGTGCAGCATCACGATCAGCGGTGCCGCCCGGTCGGGGTGGCTCGGGATGAACAGCTTGTACTCGCGGGTGCCGGCGGGCTCGGCATGGGTCAGGGACACGAAGCGGCCCCCGGTCCCGCCCGCCCGGTCGGCGGGCGGCGGGGCCGGCGGCCGGAGCGGGTTGCCCAGGCCCTTCAGCACCGGCGCGAGCCCGCGCACGACCTGCCCCACCACCTCGCGCATCCGCGTGCCGGACTCCGCCGCGGGACTGCGCGTCTCGGCGGCCGGCGCGTCGCGGCGCGCGGGAGGCTGCGGCGCGGCCGACGGATCGGTGGGTGCGGGCCTCTGGCCCCCGAGGCTGCGCTGGATGAGGGCGGTCGCCTCCTCGAGCCGGCCGAGGCCGGTCAGGCGGGTGGCCTCGATCATGTCGGCGAAGGGTGACGGGCCGGTCCTGTCGTCGCGCTGTCCGTCGCGACTGCCGAAATCCTCGGTCATGCGTGCGCGCCTCACTGCCTCAGCATCTCTCGTCACGGCCGGGTCCAGCTCGCCTGCGCCGCCCCACGGGCGTCGCACGGGCACCGCGCCGATCGGCCTTCGCCGACCCGCGAGATGGTACGCCGACGGTGTTTTGTGCATTGCAATAAACGCCCCTGTGCAATGCGGCAACAGCCGGCACAGCGCAGCAGGCGTGCGGATCGGAGAGCGGGTCAGACCGGCGGATCAGGCCGGATCGTCCACCCCGATATACTCGGCCCAGATCGCGGCGGGACCGAGGCTCGCGCGGAAGCTGTCGTGGCGGACGCGCTCCGCGTCGGTCAGGCGGCTCCGATAGGGACGGGGCGCCGCCGGGGCCGCCGCCAGGGCGGCCGATCCGGCCACCGGCGCGGCCGTCTCGGCTTCCAAGAGCCCGAGGCTGGTCTGCTTGCCGCCGAGCAGCTCGACGTAGACCTCGGCGAGGATCTGCGCGTCGAGGAGCGCCCCGTGCTTGGTGCGCCGGGTGTTGTCGATGCCGTAGCGGTTGCAGAGGGCGTCGAGGTTGTTGGCCGCGCCCGGATGCTTGCGCCGGGCCATCGGCAGGGTGTCGACCACGTCCTCCAGCTGGATCGGCGGCGGGGCGTTCGCGCCGAGCCGGGCGTACTCCATGTTGAGGAAGCCGACGTCGAACGGCGCGTTGTGGATGACGAGCCGCCCGTCGGCCAGGAAGGCCAGCAAGTCGCCGACGATCTCGGCGAAGAGCGGCTTGTCGGACAGGAACGCGTCGGACAGGCCGTGGACGTTGAACGCACCCTCGGAGACCGGCCGCTGCGGGTTGCAGTAGCGGTGGAAGGTCCGGCCGGTGGGGATGTGGTTGAGGAGCTCCACCGCGCCGATCTCGATCAGCCGGTCGCCTCCCCTCGCCTCCGTGCCGGTGGTCTCGGTGTCGAGGACGATCTCGCGCAGCATGGGTCTCGCGACTCGCAGGGAAAGGGGGCGGACCCTAGCCGGATACGGCGGAGGGGTTAAGCTCCCGTGCCCCTCACCGGGACGTGTTGCGGTAGACGCAGACGGGTCCCCGGTCCTCGTAGCCGCCCGGGCAGGCGGTGACGCAGGCGCCGGCCGCGAACTTCTTCGGCGGCGGGCAGCTGGCGGCGTACTGGGCCTGCGCGGGCCCGGCCGCCAGCAGCGCGAGAAGGGTTGCGGCCCGGATGCCGCCCGACCGAATGCGATCAATCCCGCCCCAGCGCCGCGCCATCACGTCCATCCTGCCGTCCGTATTCCCCCCGGAACACAACCGCAGATATTCAATCCTCCGGGCGTTTCATCCGTCGCCGCGGTGCGGCGGCGCACGATGCGGCGGCGCACGGTGCGCCGTCAGTCGCTCGACGATCCGCGCGACCGCGGCCTCGGCGGCGGCGAAACCCCGGCCCGTGTCGATGACGAAATCCGCCCGGGCGCGCTTCTCGGCGTCGGGCATCTGCTTGGCCAGGATCGCCGCGAAGGCCGCCTCGGTCATGCCGGGACGGGCGAGCACCCGGTCGCGCTGGATCTCGGGCGGGGCGCTCACCACCGCGACCGCGTCGCAGCGGCCCTCGCCGCCGGTCTCGTAGAGGAGCGGGACGTCGAGGACGACCAGCGGCGCCGCCGCGTGCCGCGCCAGGAAGTCCGTGCTGGCCGCCCGGACCAGGGGATGGACGAGAGCTTCCAGCGCCGCCATCCGGTCGGGCGCGTCGAGCACCGCGGCGCGCAGCCGCGCCCGGTCGACGCCGCCGTCGCCGCCGAGCACGCCGGGAAAGGCCGCGCCGATCGCCGCGGCGGCCGCGCCGCCCGGCCCGTAGAGGGCGTGGACGGCGGCGTCGGCGTCGTGGACCGGGACGCCGCGCTCCGCGAACATCCGGGCCGTGGCCGACTTGCCCATGCCGATCGAGCCGGTGAGCCCGAGGATGACGGGTCCGGATCCGGCCTTCGGGATCATCCGGCGAGGTCCGCCACGATCCGGTCGCGCAGCTCCGCAGTGACGGCGGGGCGGGCGCCGAACCACGCCTCGAAGCCCGGCACCGCCTGGTGCAGCAGCATGCCGAGCCCGTCCACGGCGGCGAGCCCCCGCCGCCGCGCCGCCGCCAGGAGCTCCGTCTCCAGGGGCGCGTAGACGATGTCGGCCACGGCCGCGTCCGCCGGCAGGGGCGACAGGTCGACGACGAGGGGCGGCTGGCCCTTCATGCCCAGGGACGTGGTGTTGACGAGGAGGCCGGTCCCGGGAAGCGCCGCCGGCAGGTCGTCCCAGGCGAGCGCCGCGCCGACGCCCGGCGCGAGGGCCGCCACCGCCTCGGCCCGGGCCGCGGTGCGGTTGGCGACCCAGACGCGCCGCAGGCCGCGCTCGGCGAGCCCGACCACGATCGCCCGCGCCGCACCGCCGGCACCGAGCACCAGGGCGGTGCCGCCCGCCCGTTCCGGCCAGGCCGCGCCCAGGCTGTGGTCGAGATGGGCGCAGAAGCCCGGCGCGTCGGTGTTGTCGCCGCGGATCCGCCCGTCCGGCCCGACCACCAGGGTGTTGACCGCTCCGATGGTTTTCGCCCGCGGCGTGAGCGTGTCCGCCAGCGCGAAGGCCGCCTCCTTGTGGGGGATGGTGACGTTGCCGCCCCGGTAGCCGGACGCGGGCAGGGCGCGGATGAAGTCCGGAAAGGCCTCCGGGGCCACGTCGAGCCGCTCGTAGGAGCCCGGGATCCCGTGCACGGCGAGCCAGTGGCCGTGGATCAGCGGCGAGCGCGAGTGGGCGATCGGGTGGCCGACCACGAAGGCGCGGGGGATCGCGACGCTCACGCCGCGCAGTCCTGCGCGAGGCGGCAGGCCGGGCCGCCGGCCTCCTCGACCTGGAGGGTGGCGTGGCCGATGCCGAACCGGGCGCGCAGGCCCTCGGCGGTCTCGGTGAGGAAGCCGTTGCCGGGCAGGCGGCGTGCCTGATGGCCCTCTGCCATCACGAGATGGACCGTCAGGGCGACGCTGGTGGTGCTCATCGGCCAGATGTGCAGGTCGTGGAGGCCGGCGACACCCGGCCGTTCGAGGAGGAAGCCGGTCACCGCGTCCGGCGAGATCTCCGGCGGCACCGCGTCGAGGGACATGGCCACGCTGTCGCGCAGCAGGCCCCAGGTCGCCCAGACGACCAGGGCCGCGATGACGAGGCTGACCGCCGGGTCGAGCCAGGCGAGGCCGGTGAGCTGGATCACGAGGCCCGCCACCACGACCCCGGCCGAGACGGCGGCGTCGGCCACCATGTGGAGGAACGCCCCGCGGACGTTGATGTCGCCCTTGGCGCCGCTGGCGAAGAGCCACGCGGTGAGGCCGTTGACCAGGATCCCGACCGCGGCCACCACCATCACGGTCGTGCCCGCGACGGGCTCCGGGTGGACCAGCCGGACCAGCGCCTCCCAGATCACCGCCCCCATGGCGATGAGCAGGAACACGGCGTTGAACAGGGCGGCCAGGATCGAGGAGCCGCGGTAGCCGTAGGTGAAGCGCGCGCTGGCGCGGCGGCGCACCAGGATCGCGGCGATCCAGGCGGCCGCGAGGCCCAGCACGTCCGACAGGTTGTGGCCGGCATCGGCCACCAGCGACATGGAATTGCTGAGATAGCCGTAGGCCGCCTCGATCACCACGAAGGCGGTGTTGAGCACGATGCCGATGGCGAAGGCCGTGCCGAAATCCTTCGGCGCGTGCGCGTGGCCGCCGTGGCCGCCATGGGCGTGGCCACCATGGGCGTGGCTTCCGTGCGCGTGGCCGCTGAGAGAATGGCCGCTGAGAGAATGGCCGGCCTGCGCGTGGCCGCCATCGGAATGATCGTGCCCGGCCAAGACGGTGCTCCCTCAGAAATCCAGGTAGCCGGCGGCGCGGAGCCGCGCGAGGAGCGGCAGGAGCGGCAGGCCCAGCACGGTGCTGTGGTCCCCGGCGACCGACTCGAACAGGTGGATCCCCGGCCCCTCGAGCTGGTAGCCGCCGACGCTCGACCGCACCCGCGCCTCGCCGGCGCAGTCCACATAGGCCGCGATCGCCCGGTCATCGAGGGGGCGCAGGGTCAGCCGCGCCGTCTCCACGAAGGCGTCCCGCACCGCCCCGGCCAGGACGACGGCTGAGTGCAGGGCGTGGGTGCGGCCGGACAGAAGGGCGAGCTGGGCCCGGGCGGCCCGGGCATCGGCCGGCTTGTGGAACACGGTGCCGACGAGGTCGAGCACCTGATCGGCGCCGAGGACGATCCGCCCGGGATGGCGCGCCGCCACCGACTCGGCCTTGGCGCGGGCGAGCGCCAGCGCGAGGTCGGGCGGGGACAGGCCGGCGCTCGCCGCCTCCAGGGCGCGCTCGTCGACGTCCGGGGCGGCGGTCTCGACCGGCAGGGCGGCGCTCTCCAGCAGGAGGCGCCGGGTCGGGCTGGTCGAGGCGAGGAGGAGCGGTTGCGGACCGGTCCAGGGCGAGCGGGGCATCGCGCCAGTGTCACGGATCCGGTGGTGCGCGCAAGCCGCGGGCCGGGCTGCGACGAGCCCCGCCGCCGGGATGGACCGGCCGGCGGGGCTGTCGCGGCGCCGATACGCAACCTGGCGCCCAGACAGGACCTTGGCAGAGGCCGGTTAGGGGAAGGTCAACGGCCCGATCAGGCCGGAATCGCGTTTCGTGCCGCCGCGGGACAGGCGTCGCGGCGTCCCGCGCGGCGGACGCGACCCCCGTCCCATCCGCTCCTCGATCCTGAGGGACCGGAGCGCAGCGACGTGACCCAGGCCAGCGCGCGGCTTGCCACCGTGGCGCTGCCTGGATCGCTTCGTTCGACTCGCAAGGACGGCGGTGATGCCCGCGGCCGGGGCCGGCCTCAGGTGTTCATCGAGTCGAAGAAGTCGCCGTTGCTCTTGGTCTGGCGCAGCTTGTCGAGCAGGAACTCGATCGCGTCGGTGACGCCCATCGGGTTGAGGATGCGGCGCAGCACGTAGGTCTTCTTGAGCGAGTCCGGCGGGACCAGCAGCTCCTCCTTGCGGGTGCCCGAGCGGGTGATGTCGATCGCCGGGAAGATGCGCTTGTCGGAGACCTTGCGGTCCAGGATGATCTCGGAGTTGCCGGTGCCCTTGAACTCCTCGAAGATCACCTCGTCCATGCGCGAGCCGGTGTCGATGAGCGCGGTGGCGATGATCGAGAGCGAGCCGCCCTCCTCGATGTTGCGGGCGGCACCGAAGAAGCGCTTGGGCCGCTGCAGGGCGTTGGCGTCGACACCGCCGGTCAGCACCTTGCCGGAGGACGGCACCACCGTGTTGTAGGCGCGGCCGAGGCGGGTGATCGAGTCGAGCAGGATGACGACGTCGCGCCCGTGCTCCACGAGGCGCTTGGCCTTCTCGATCACCATCTCGGCGACCTGCACGTGGCGGGTGGCCGGCTCGTCGAAGGTCGAGGCGATGACCTCGCCCTTCACCGAGCGCTGCATGTCGGTGACCTCCTCGGGCCGCTCGTCGATGAGCAGCACGATCAGGTAGCACTCGGGGTGGTTCAGGGTGATCGACTGCGCGATGTTCTGCATCAGCACGGTCTTACCCGTGCGCGGCGGCGCCACGATCAGGGCGCGCTGGCCCTTGCCGATCGGCGCCACGATGTCGATGATCCGCGGCGAGAAATCCTTCTTGGTCGGGTTGTCCAGCTCGAGCTTGAACCGCTTCGTCGGGAAGAGCGGCGTCAGGTTGTCGAAGTGGACCTTGTGCTTGATCTTTTCGGGGTTCTCGAAGTTGATCGTGTTGACCTTGAGGAGCGCGAAGTAGCGCTCGCCGTCCTTGGGGCCGCGGATCGGGCCCTCGACGGTGTCGCCGGTCCGTAGGCCGAAGCGGCGGATCTGGGTCGGCGAGATGTAGATGTCGTCCGGGCCGGGCAGGTAGTTCGAGTCGGAGGAGCGCAGGAAGCCGAAGCCGTCCTGCAGCACCTCGACGGTGCCCGAGCCGATGATCTCGACCTCCTTGGCAGCGAGCTGCTTCAGGATGGCGAACATCAGCTCCTGCTTGCGCATGGTCGAGGCGTTCTCGACTTCGACCTCCTCGGCGAAGGCCGTCAGGTCGGTCGGCGTCTTCGACTTGAGGTCCTGGAGCTTGACCTCGCGGACGCCCTCGAGGGCGGCCGGCATGGTCGGCACGTCGGCCGGCTCCGCGGTCTCGATATCGTCGGCGAGGGCGTCGGGATTTGGCGTCATGGGGGTATCTTGCAACCGACGGAGTAGGTGGGAGGGCCGGTTCAGTGCCAGGTGCCCGGGGGATGGGCGCCGGAGAGCGGGCCGCGCTGCGGCGAGGGGCCCGAGGTCAGGTTGGCGAAACCGATGAGGCAGGACCCTCGCGGCTCACGGGCGCGCTGCGGCGCAGACCTTGTGATGAGGGCCCCACACAGATAACGCCTTTTTCGCCCGCACTCAAGGGCCCGGGGTGGTGGACGGGGATCCCGACGGCGCGGTGACGGACCGGACGACCGGCCGGACGACCGGCGAGGCCTCGCCGGAGCGCTGTGCCGGCGCTACACGGGAAGCGCTGAGCCGAGCTCGAGCCGTGTTTCGGAACCGGGCCGACGCGCGGCCGTTCCCTGTCCCGGTGCTGCGGCGCAGCAGACCGCCGAATCGAGAGTTCCCCTGACCGCCATGCGCGATGACGCCACCGGACGCACCCTCACCACGCACGAGCCGCGCCGGATCCCCTGGCTCGACATCGTCTTCGGCTTCGGCCCGATGCTGCCGATCGCCGTCGGCACCGCCGTGGCGTGGTGGCTGAACGGCAAGCCCCTCGACTACCTCGTGGCGCTGTTCACCCTGCTCTACGCGGCCTCGATCCTGCTGTTCCTGGCCGGCGTGCGCCGCGGCGTCAGCTTCCGGACCGAGGGCGGCCCGCAGGTGTCGCAGATCGTCACCATGCTGGTCCTCTACGGCCTCGGGCTGGGAAGCCTGTTCGCGGCGGTGATGGGCAAGGCGGTGCCGGCGCTGGCGATGCTGATCCTCGGCTACGCCGCCATCGGGATCCTCGACCCGATCGCCGCGCGCGCCGGCGAGGTGCCGCTGGCGCATGCCCGCCTGCGCCCGCTGCAGATGCCGATCGCCGTGGTGAGTCTCGCGGCCCTGCTCTGGCTCAAGCTGACGGCCCCGTACTGAGTTTTCTGCCGAGCGAACCGCGCCCTGTTCCGGTGCACGGAGGCGCGCAGCGTCCGTCCGACACGGTCCCCACTTCAACGCTTCGGCTGATGCGTCTCACCCGTCATCACGAGCGCAGCGAGGTGACCCAGGGCCGCGCGAGCTCGACAAGCGTGGCGCGGCCGTGGATCGCTTCGCTCCGCTCGCGAGGACGACGGCGCCGTCTTGCGCCGGATGGTCGGGTGTCGAGAGAGCCCGCAAACCGAATTCCCCTTTCGCGCGGCATGCTCTAGAGCCCGGCCCCAGGATCTCCGCCCGCCGGAGACGACTCAGATCCGATGCCGGACCCGGGCTCCGGGTCCGCGGGAAGCGAACGCGCGCACATGTCCAAGGCCGAAACGCCCAAGCCCGACAGCCCGAAGGCCGAGAAGGCCGACACCCTGAAGCCACGCCTGCCGCGCGGCTTCGTCGACCGCCGCGCCGGCGAGATCGCCGCGCAGGGCCGGATGCTGGAGACGATCCGCAGGAGCTTCGAGCTCTACGGGTTCGAGGCCCTGGAGACGCCCTTCGTCGAGTACACCGAGGCTCTGGGCAAGTTCCTGCCCGACCTCGACCGTCCCAACGCCGGCGTGTTCTCGTTCCAGGACGACGACGAGGCGTGGCTGTCGCTCCGCTACGACCTGACGGCGCCGCTGGCCCGGTTCGTGGCCGAGCACTACGACGCCCTGCCGAAGCCCTATCGCAGCTACCGGGCCGGCTACGTGTTCCGCAACGAGAAGCCGGGGCCGGGCCGCTTCCGCCAGTTCATGCAGTTCGACGCCGACATCGTCGGCGCCGGCAGCGTCGCGGCCGATGCCGAGACCTGCATGCTGATGGCCGACACGCTGAACCGCCTCGGGCTCGGCGGCCAGTACGTGGTCAAGGTCAACAATCGGAAGGTGCTCGACGGCGTCATGGAGGCGATCGGGCTCGCCGGTCCCGACAAGGCCGGCCAGCGCCTCACGGTCCTGCGGGCGATCGACAAGCTCGACCGGCTCGGCGTCGACGGGGTGCGCGACCTGCTCGGCGCCGGCCGCAAGGACGAGAGCGGCGACTTCACGAAGGGCGCGGGCCTCGACGCGACGGCGATCGGCCGGATTCTCGCCTACGTGTCGTTCCAGGCCGATGCCGGCGACGGCGCCGACAAGGTGGCGTTCTGGGAGAAATTCTTCGCCGGCTGGCACGAGGCGGTCGGCGATTCCGAGACCGGCCGGGAGGGCATCGCCGAGCTGCACGCGATCATGCGCCTCTGCGCCGCCGCCGGCTACGGCCACGACGTGATCCGGGCCGATCCGAGCGTGGTGCGCGGCCTCGAGTACTACACCGGCCCGGTCTACGAGGCCGAGCTGACGTTCCCGGTCACCAACGAGGACGGCCAGACCGTGCGCTTCGGCTCGGTGGCGGGCGGCGGGCGCTACGACGGCCTCGTCGGGCGGTTCCGGGCCGAGCCGGTGCCGGCGACCGGCTTCTCGATCGGCGTCTCGCGGCTGTTCTCGGCCCTGCAGCTCGTGGGCAGCCCGCTGCTCGCCGGCGCCGAGGCGCCCGGGCCGGTGGTGGTGCTGGTCCTCGACCGGGAGAACATGGCCGATTACCAGCGGCTCGTCGCGCTCCTGCGCGCCGACGGCATCCGGGCCGAGCTCTACCTCGGCGCCGCCGGCATGAAGGCGCAGATGAAGTACGCCGACCGCCGCCGCGCCCCGGTGGCCATCATCCAGGGCTCGAACGAGCGCCTGGCCGGCGAGGTCCAGATCAAGGACCTGATCGCGGGCGCCCAGGCGGCCGAGTCCATCGCCAGCAACGCCGAGTGGAAGGCCGCGCGGCCCGCGCAGGTCTCGTGCCCCGAGGCCGACCTGGTGGCGCAGGTCCGCTCCGTGCTGGCCCGGCATTTTCCGTCAACGGAGATCTGAGACACTCGCGCATCGAACCGCACATCGAACGCAGGGGCTCCGGCGGCGTTGTCGTCGGTCGGTGCCGCGGAGATGTCGGGATGCGCGCGAAGATCCTCGTCCTGTCCCTCGGCCTGCTCTGCGCCGGGGCGGGACCCGTCTGGGCCGCCCGACCGGTCCTCGGCCGGCTGCCCAGCGCCGTCGCGCAGGCCACGCCCGGGACCGGAAGCGCGCCGATCCTCAGCGCCGGGATCGCGGGGGCGCCGGCCCTGACCGTGCTCGCCCGCCGCAAGCCCGCCCGGCGACCGCGCGGGGCGCGCCTCGGCAGCCTCCGGCCGCTCTGAGCCGGTCAGGTCCTTGATTCCGTAGCGGATACCGGGTCCCGGCCGGGACCTGCCCGGGACTGCGCAGTCCTGCGCGGCGCGCCGGCCCGGTGCCGGCGCGCCGCGTGTCGCCAAGTCCGGTCGCGGTTGCTACAGAGCGCCCGCGAGGTGGATTGCGATGACACGACCGGAGGCGGGCGAGACGGGGGCGGGGGACGCGGCGCGCGCGCGGCTCTCCGCACATCTGGCGGCGGCGGGCTACCGGCCGGTGACGCCGCCGGTGCTGCAGCCGCTGGAGCCGTTCCTCGAACTGTCGGGCGAGGATATCCGCCGGCGGATCTTCGTCACCCAGGACGCGGGCGGGGCCGAGCTGTGCCTGCGGCCGGAATTCACCATCCCGGTCTGCCGCCTGCACCGGGCCGAGGCCGACGGCCGGGCGGCCGATTACAGCTATTGCGGCCCGGTCTTCCGGCTCGCCGCCGACGAGCCCGACGAGTTCTTCCAGGCCGGCATCGAGTCGATCGGGCGCACCGACACGCCGGCGGCCGACGCCGAGGTGCTGGGCCTCGCCCTGGAGGGCCTCGCCCTGTTCGGCCGGACCGACCCGGCGGTGCGGCTCGGCGACATGGGCCTGACCGTGGCGCTCCTCGACGGCCTCGCGGTTCCGCCCGCGGCCAAGCGCCGGACGCTCCGGGCGCTCGCGGCCGGGCGTACGCTCGATGCCGTGACCAACGGCGCCGAGGGCACCCGTCCCGAGGATCCCCACGCGGGCCTGCTGGCGGCGATCCAGGGCCAGGATCCGCGCGGGGTGCGCGCCTTCGTGGAGGACGTGCTGGCCATCGCGGGGATCTCGGCTGTGGGCGGGCGCAGCGCCGGCGAGATCGCCGAGCGCTTCCTCGCCAAGGCCTCCGCGCAGGCCCATGGCGGGGCCGGGCTCAACGCCGAGAACCGCGCGCTCCTCGACCGCTACCGGGCGATCGCCGGCCATCCGGACGCCGCCGCCCGCGACCTGCGGGCGCTGGTCGCCGACGCGGGCATCCGGCACGACGCCCTCGCGGCCGCCCTCGACCTGTTCGAGGAGCGCACCGGCTTCATCGCGGCCCGCGGCCTGCCGATCGAGCGCTTCCGCTTCCAGGGCGGCTTCGCCCGCAACCTCGACTACTACACCGGCTTCATCTTCGAGGTGACCGAGGGCGAGGGCCCGACCCTGGTCGGCGGCGGCCGCTACGACGGCCTGCTCGGCCATCTCGGAAGCCCGGCGCCGCTGCCCGCGGTCGGCTGCACCTTCTGGATCGAGCGCGTCGCGGGAGCCGGCCGATGAGTGCTCCGGACGCGACCGCCATGCCGCTGATCCTCGCCGTCCCGTCCAAGGGCCGCCTGCAGGAGAATGCCAGCGCGTTCTTCGGCCGGGCCGGGCTGAAGCTCGCTCAAGGAGCGGGCGCCCGCGACTACCGGGGCAAGCTGCTCGGCGTGCCCGACGTCGAGGTGCGCTACCTGTCGGCCTCCGAGATCGCCGCGCAGCTCGCCTCGGGCGCCGCCCATCTCGGCGTCACCGGCGAGGACCTGATCCGCGAGACCCTGCCGGACGTGCGCGGCCAGGTCGAGCTGCTGACGCCGCTCGGCTTCGGCAACGCCACCGTGGTGGTGGCCGTGCCCCAGGCCTGGATCGACGTGCGCGACATGTCCGACCTCGACGAGGTCGCGGCCGGGATGCGGACCCGTCACGGCCGCCGCCTGCGGGTCGCCACCAAGTACGTGAACCTGACCCGCCGGTTCTTCGCCGAGAAGGGCGTCGCCGATTACCGGATCGTCGAGAGCCTGGGCGCCACCGAGGGGGCGCCGGCCGCGGGCTCGGCCGAGATCGTGGTCGACATCACCACCACGGGGGCGACGCTCTCGGCCAACGCCCTGAAGGTGCTGGACGACGGCATCATCCTGCGCTCGGAGGCCAATCTCGTCGCCTCGCTGAAGGCGCCCTGGGGCGAGGGCCAGCGGGCCGCGCTCCGCACGGTGCTCGGCCGCATCGCCGCCGAGGAGCGCGCCCGGACCACCCGGGAGGTGCGCGCCGCCCTGCCGGAGAGCGGCACCATCGACCTCGCCACGATCGCGGGCCTGCACGAGGCCGAGCTGCCCTACGGCGCGCCGAAGGGTCCGGAGGGCGAGATCGTCCTGCGCTGCCGGGAGGCCGCGGTGTTCGACCTCGCCGGCGCCCTGGTCGAGGCCGGCGCGCGGGCCGTCACGGTGCGGCGGGTCGACTACGCCTTCGCGGCCGAGAACCCGCTGGCGGAGCGGCTCCTGGCGCGGCTCTGAGACCGCCGCGCGATGGAGCTGAAATGGCTCGAGGACTTCCTGAGCCTCGCGCGCACCGGCAGCTTCTCGCGCTCGGCGGTCGAGCGCCACGTCACCCAGCCGGCCTTCGGCCGCCGCATCCGGGCGCTCGAGGGCTGGCTCGGCGTCGCGCTGGTCGACCGCAGCACCTACCCGACCGCCCTGACGCCGGAGGGCCGGCTGTTCCTGGAGACCGCCGAGGAGACCGTGCGGCGGCTCCACGGCAGCCGCGACGCGCTCCGGGACCGGATCCGTCCGCCGCCGCGGACCGTGTCGATGGCGGCGCTCCACACCCTGGCGCTGACCGTCTTCCCGCGCTGGTTCCGGGACGTCGAGGCCCGCACCGGGCCCCTCGGCAGCCGGCTGCTGCCCGACGATTTCCACGCCTGCGTGCAGGCGCTGGCCGAGGGCGGCTACGATCTGCTGCTGACCTACCACCATCCCCTGGTGCCGATCCCCCTCGACCCGGCGGCCTTCCCGCACCTCGCCATCGGCCGGGACAGCCTCGTGCCGGTGCATCGGCCGGGACCGGCCGCGGACCGGCCCGGGCTCGGCTATCCCCGGGACTCGTTCCTGGGCCGGGTCGCGGCGCTGGCCGGTGACGGGGCGGCCGTCGCCCACGTCAACGAGAACGCCATGGCGGAGGCCCTGAAGTTCATGGTCCTCGCGGGCCACGGCCGCGCCTGGCTGCCCGAGAGCCTCGTCGCCCGCGAGCTCGCCGAGGGCAGCCTCGTGGCCGCCGGGCCGGGCACGGCGCTGGAGATCCGGCTGTACCGCCGGGCCGGGCGCGGCGGCGCGGTCGAGGCGGTCTGGGCCGCGGCCGCCGCCCTGGCAGCGGAGCCCTAGGCACCGCCGCCCGCGCCCGGTGCCGGATCGGCATGGCCGGTGCCGACACGGCATTGGATTCCCGCCCCGCCGCGGCCCATCACGGCGCCGCGACGGTCGGAGGCGGCGATGCTCGGTGTACTCGGCGGGATGGGCCCGATGGCCACGGTGGACTTCCTGGCCAAGCTCGTGCGGGCGACGCCCGCGGGGCGCGACCAGGACCACATCCCGACCCTGGTCTGCTCGGCCGTCGACATTCCCGACCGTGCCGACGCGATCCTGGGCGCCGGTCCGGACCCGCTGCCGGCGATGCGCGCCGCCCTGGCGCGGCTCGAGGCCGGCGGCGCCACCCGGATCGCGATCCCCTGCAACACCGCCCATCACTGGCACGCGGCGCTGCAGGCCGGGACCGGCCTCCCGATCCTCCACATCGTCGACGCCGTGGCCGAGACCCTGGCGCGGACCGGGATCGGGGCCGGCGGCCGGATCGGCCTGCTCGCCACCGACGGCACCCTGCGGGCCGGGCTCTACCGGGAGCAGCTGGCACGGCGCGGGGTCGCGTGCCGCGCGCCCGGTCCGGAGGGTCAGGCCACGGTGGCGGCGGCGATCCGCCTGGTGAAGGCGCACCGCGCGGCCGAGGCGCGGCCGCTCCTGGAGGCACAGGTCCGGGCGCTGGCGGAGGCCGGCTGCGACCGGGTGGTGATGGCCTGCACGGAGATCCCGCTCGCGCTCGCCGGGCGCGACCCGTCGGGCCTGCTGGTGGACGCCACAGAGGCGCTGGCGCGCGCCTGCGTGGCGGCGTGCCGACCGGATGACCGGCCGGAATGCGCCGCGCAGGCGACGCTGCCGCGCGCGGCCTGATCGCGGGCGAGAGCCGCCGGCGCCCGCGCGGGCGCCCTCACGGGCCCTGCTTGGCGAATTCCGCCAGGACCCCGCGCAGCACCTTGAGCCGCGCATCGTAGGCGGCGCTCAGGCAGCCGACGTCGCCGCCGCAGGCCTGACGCTCCTTCAGCCACGCCTCCTGGTCGTCGCGCAGCTTGGCCTGGCCGCCCATCGGCAGCACGCTCTTCAGGATCTCGAACCGGGTCGCCATCTCGACGTCCCGGTCGTTGAGGGGGAGACGCGCGCAGATCGCCTTCTCGTCGGGGGCCTCGGCCCTGTCGCACGGGAAGCTCGCCGCCCGGGCGGGGGCCGCGGTCATCGCGCCGGCGACCGGGGCGGCGAGGACGGCCAGCGCGAGGGCGCGGATGAGGGGTTTCGACATGGCCTCCCAACGGGCCGGCGGCGGAAAGGCTCCGGCCGCCGGGGCAGACAGTCGGACCGCGCAGCCCGGGATCACAGGATCGCGGTATCGCGGGATCAGAGGCCAGGCTTGACGATCGCCAGGATGACGATGCCGATCATCAGCAGCGTCGGCACCTCGTTGAGCACCCGGTAGAACTTGTGCCCGCGGGTGTTCCGGTCGGCGGCGAAATCCTTGACCATCCGGGCGAGCCACCCGTGGATGCCCGACATCGCCAGCACCAGCACGAACTTCGCCTGCAGCCAATGATCCATGTAGGCTTGGCTCATCCAGGCGAGCGTGAGCCCGAACGCCCAGGTGGCGATCATCGCCGGGTTCATGATCGCCTTGAGCAGGCGGCGCTCCATCACCTTGAAGGTCGCGGCCTGTGCCTCCGAGCCCGGCGGCAGGCTCGCGTGGTAGACGAACAGCCGGGGCAGGTAGAGCATCCCGGCCATCCAGGCGATCAGGCTGATGACGTGGAGGGCCTTGATCCAGTCGTACAGCACGGGTCCGGCCTCAGCCCTGGCCGCGCAGCCGCGCGAGCATCCGCTCGACATGGGCCACCGGCGTCTGCGGCGTGATGCCGTGGCCGAGGTTGAAGATGTGCGGCAGGCCGGCGGTCGCCTCGAGCACCGTGTCCACGGCGGCGTCGAGGGCCGCGCCGCCCGCGATCAGCGTGTCGGGATGCAGGTTGCCCTGCGTGACCGTCGTGGCCGGCACCGTCTGCCGCAGGGCCTTCAGGTCCACGCCCCAGTCGACGCCGACGGCGTCGGCGCCGGTCTCCGGCACCACCCGGGCATGGCCGTCGAGGCCCGAGCCGCGGGCGAACACGATGATCTTCGCCCCCGGCACCCGGGCGCGGACGCCCGCCACCATCCGGGCGATCGGCCGCAGCGACCAGCGGGTGAGAGCATCGGCGGCAGACGCGCCCGGCACAGCGCTCTCGGCGACGTCGCCGACGGGCTCGACCGTGCCGCCGGAGGCCGGAACGGCGAGCGGCAGGGTGCCGGCGTGGGACTCGAAGATCTGCACCGCGTCGGCGCCGGCCTCGAGCTGGCGCACGAGGTACTCGGTCTGCACGGCGACGAGGCGGTCGATCAGGGTGTCGACCAGGGCGGTGTCGCCCTCGGCCAGGGCCCGCGCGGGGGCGAGGTCCGGCGTGCCGCGGCCGCCGATCATGTAGCTCGCCACCGTCCAGGGCGCGCCGCAGAAGCCGAGCAGCGTGGTCTCGCCCGGCAGCTCCGCCCGCAGCCGCGTCACCGTCTCGAAGACCGGCGCGAGGTGGGTCATCACCGCCGGGTCGCCGGCCTCGCGCAGCCGCGCGAACGCGTCCCGACCGTCGAGCGGGTCGAGGCGCGGGCCCTCGCCCTCCACGAAGCGCACGTCCTGGCCGAGCGCGTGGGGGACGACGAGGATGTCGGAGAACAGGATCGCCGCGTCGAAGCCGAAGCGCCGGATCGGCTGGAGCGTCACCTCGACGGCGAAGTCCGGGCTGTAACAGAGGTCGAGGAACGAGCCGGCCTCGGCCCGGGTCGCCCGGTATTCCGGCAGGTAGCGCCCGGCCTGGCGCATCATCCAGGCCGGGGGCGGCCCGATCGCCTCGCCCTCGAGGACCCGCAGCACCTTGCGCTCGGACGTCGTCCCCGACGCCGTCCGCCCGGGCTCGCGCTCCGTCCCCGTCATGGTCGCTCCCATCCCGTATCCCTCACCCCGCATGCCCTTCGGCGGGCGTCCTGTCGAGTCGAGGCGCGCCGATCCCCACACAGGCCCCTTCGAAAAGATAAGAGAGAATCTTGGAGTCTGTTTTTTCTCTTGGGGGGCCGAATCTCGGGGGCACAAAAGCGTCCACAGGCGGTCCCCGCCGTCGCGCCGTTAACGGGGCTTTAAAGGATTTCCTCCAACTTGCGAGAACCGGATGGTCCGACAGCGCCTTGGCAACGCCGAGTCGTGTACGGGCGCCGGATCCGCGACCGATTCGTCCAGAGAGCCGGATTCGGCGCGTCCCGATCATCTGCCTGTGAACGGCGGAGTCGATAGCCCGCACCGGGATCGACCTGGACCGGCCCGGCGGGGCATCCTATCCACACTCATCGACTCCCCTGGCGGCCGGCGGTGGACAACGTGGGCGCCGCGCGAGACGACCGCAAAGTCGGCTGCAAGGTCGACCGCAGAGGCGATCGGAATGGGCCGCAGCTACTTCCACCTCCACCTCGTCTCCGACTCCACCGGCGAGACGCTGATCAATGTCGGGCGCGCGGCGGCCGCCCAGTACGAGGGCGTGTCGGCGATCGAGCACGTCTACCCGCTGGTGCGCTCGGCCGCGCAGCTCGACCGGGTGATCTCGGAGATCCGGGCCGCGCCGGGCCTCGTCCTCTACACGCTGGTGGGGGGCGACCTCGGCGAGCGGCTGGAGGAGGTCGCTCGGGAGACCGGCTCGCCCTGCCTGTCGGTGCTGCGGCCGGTCCACGACCTGCTGCGCGCCTATCTGGGCGCCGAGACCACGGCGCGGCCCGGCGCCCAGCACATGCTGAACGCCGAGTACTTCAAGCGCATCGACGCGATGAACTTCACGCTGGCCCACGACGACGGCAACCTGCCGGACGACCTGGAGGAGGCCGACGTGATCCTGCTCGGCGTCAGCCGGACGTCGAAGACGCCGACCTCGATCTACCTCGCCAATCGCGGCCTCAAGACCACCAACCTGCCGCTGGTGCCGGGCATGCCGCTGCCGCCGGCGATCGAGCGGGCGCGCAAGCCCCTCGTGGTCGGCCTGTTCGCCTCGCCGGAGCGCATCGTGCAGATCCGGCAGAACCGGCTGTCGAGCCTCAACGCCGACGAATCGTCCCTCTACGTCGACCGCTCGGCGGTGGCGGACGAGATCACGATGTCCCGCCGGCTGTTCACCAAGAACCGCTGGCCGACGATCGACGTCACCCGCCGCTCCATCGAGGAGACGGCGGCCGCGATCGTCGACCTCTACCGCGACCACCGGCTCAAGTTCATCGCCGATTGAGACGGGGCCTCCGACGGGCTCGGATCTTCGGCGGGGTCCGGGCCGGGCCGGCGGATGCCGACGGATGCCGACGGACCGCGGGTCGGGCCGCGGAGCCGCGGACTTCAGCGCGCGGAGGCGAAGTGGCTGCGCTGCTCGATCTGGGCGGCGTAGAAGTCCTCGACGACCTCGCGCACCACCTCGGCCAGCTCGTCGCCCCGGTGCTCGTCGAGCTGGATGTCGCTGCCGACCGTCCGGCCGATGGAGCAGCTCGCCGCCCCCGGCACGAGGCGCTCGTTGTAGCGCTGGTTCAGGCCCGAGACCGAGATGTAGTTGCTGCCGCCGAGTTCCGGACCGTACTTGATCTTGATCTTCTGCTCGGACTCGGTGCCGCGCAGCTGCGCGCACAGGCTGATGAAGTTGTCCTGATCGATCTTCGCCTCGAGGCCGCTGATGCTGCCGTGCACGTTGTCCTCCTCGTTGAGGACCTCGGCCATCAGGTTCAGCACGCCCATGACAGGCTGGAGCGCCCGGGAGCCGTCCTCGAGCAGCTTCCGCCGGAAGTCGTTGCTGCGCTCGTCGGCCGCCTGCAGCCGCGCGCGAAACCTGTCCTTGACCTCGTTGGCGCGTGCCATCGCGCTCCTCCCTGGTGGTTCATCCGATGCTTTGCCGACCGGATAACCGAAGCCTACGGGGCCAATTCAGATGACGCAAGATAGTGCAAAATATTGATGCCTGCTCAGAACGTGAGCCGTTGCACAGGAATAATACTTGCTCATGAACTGTGCAACGGCGGGTCAGGGAGGCGCGCTTACTTCAGGAGCTGCAGCAGGCTGCGCCCGGCCGGGGACTTGAGCTCTTTGGCGTCCAGGGTGCCGTCGTTGTCGGGATCGGCCGCCTTGAAGCGCTGCTCGACCAGGGCGAGGTATTCCTTGCGGTCGAGGGTGCCGTCGGAATCGGTATCCGCGGCCTTCAGGTCCTTCTTGCTGAGCCGGCCCTTCAGTTCCTTGGCGTCGACGGTGCCGTCCTTATCCTTCTCGGCGGTGTCGAAGACCTTGCCGGCGGCGGCCTGGGCCTCGGCCAAGTCGATCGTGCCGTCGTGGTCGGTGTCGACCATCTTCAGCGTGCGCTCGGTGCCGGAGGACCGGGCGAGGGCCGCCGACGGCAGCGCGGCCGGCAGGATCAAGCCGGCGACGAGGGCGGTGACGAGGACGACGGTCGCGGTGCGGGCGGATCTACGCGGGGTCGCGGGCATGGGGATCTCCGGTGGCAGTCGGTGCCGGCAGCCCAAATCACGATCCCGGCGGGCGTTCCCGCGCGCGCCTTCACGAGATGCGGAGCCGCGCCGCGCTCAGCCGACCGGGCCGTCGAGCGGTGCGAGCCGGTCGGGCGCCGCGGCCGAGGCTTCGCCCGGCTCGGCGCGCGACAGGGTCCGGGCCAGGGCCCGGAGATCCGGGACGGGGGTGTCCGCCGCGCCGAAGACCGCCCGGTCGAGGGCCGCGAGGGCGGCCGCGAGGTCGGGCCGCGCCCGCCAGGTCCGGGCGAGGTCGGGGGCTTCCCGCAGGGCCGCGTCGAGGGCCGCGCGAAATCCGACCGGGTCGCCGGCCCGGGCCGTCGCGCGCAGGGAGCGCCGCGCCGCGCCGGAGAGGCGCAGGCGCGGCCGTCCGAGGCCGAAGCCGATCAGCGCGAGGCCCAGCCCGAAGGCGGCGAGCGCCGCGGCGGCGACCACGAGGGGCGAGGGGATCGCGGGGGGCGCCCGGTCGGTCTCGCGGTCGGGCAGGCCGCCGCCGATCTGCCGGGCCGGGATCTCGGTCTCGCGCATCGTGCGGGTGTTGGTGTCGAACCACGGGATCGCGATGGCGTCGAGGGGGATGATCTCCGGGACGCCGGGCTTCACGTCCCACTGGTAGGTGGCCCGCGCCACGGGGCCCGAGGGCGTCAGCAGGGTCTCGCGGGTGACCGGCCCCGCGAAGGTGATGATGCCGCGGGTGCGCATGACCGGCCGGGGCGGCAGGCCCTCGGCGACCATGCCCTGGGCCTCGAGGGTGACGATCCGGCGGGTGGTCTCGCCGACCTTGATGGTCTCGGGGTCCGGGCTCCAGGAATCGGTGATCGCCACGTCCTTGGCGGGCAGCCACCAGGGCTCCTTGGCGTCGGGGCCGCCGGTGGACTCGGTCCACGGCGCGACCGGGAAGGGGATCGGCTTCGAGCGGACCTCGACCACCCGCCGCTCGCCGACATCGTTGACGGTGAGCTTGTGGACGAACGGCTCGATGGTGAACTGCCCGGCATGGTGCGGGAAGACCGCCACGGTGCGGTCGAACGCGATGGCGCTCTGACCGTCGGGGAGCTTGGTCCGGCTCCAGTGGTCGCGGCCGAGCTGCGTCCAGGAGAAGTTGGCGAGGGAGGGCTGCACCACCTCCTCGAGCAGGATCGGCTGCTTGTAGACCCCGTGGATCTTCAGCAGCACCATCTCGCGGGGGAAGGGGGCGCTGTTGCCGTTGAGCTCCGCGGTCACCATCAGGGTGAGGTCGCCCGGCTCGACCTCGGCCCGGGCCGGGAGGGGGATGAGGGCTAGAGCTGCCAACACGATGCAGACTCTCCCTCCTCCGTGGGCGACGCCGGTGGCAGAGCGCGATCTGCCCCCTCTCCCGTGCGGGAGAGGGTTGGGGTGCGGGACGAAACGTCTCGGGATCGAGCGCGCCCTCGACGCGTCGGCAGGTCGCGCCGCTTCCGGCGCGTTCTCGTCCCTCACCCTGTCCCTCTCCCGCACGGGAGAGGGGACCCGCGCCCCGTTCCGGAGCCGCGTCATCGCCCACGCTGCGTGTGGCAGGTGTCCCGCAGAGGGCGGAGGGGGATCGCGCGTCTCGGGCACCGCAAAAACACTCACCACGGGTTGCTCCCGGCGGGTATCGCGGTGCCGGCCTCGACCCGGCGGGTCTGCTCGGCGCGCAGGCGCAGCTTGAGATAGCGGCCGGGATCGTCCGGCAGGGTCTGGAGCCAGAGCCGGTCCGGGCGGATCTCGTGGGCCTCGAAGCTCTTGGTCACCCGGCGGACCTCGCGCTCGGGCGCCTCGGCCACCATGGCGGCGCCGCCGCCGGTCCGGCCGCGGCCGGCCGCGTCGCCGGCCGAGCCCCGGGCCTGACCCTTGCCGGCATCGATCGACTGCTGCTCGGCCTTGCCGCGGCGAGCGACCTTGCTGTTGCCGGGCAGCGACGCGCTGGCGTTCGACTCCTTGTTGCCGGCGAGACCCTCGCCGCTGGAGGCGGCGTTGATGTCGTTGTTCTGGTCCTGGTTGGCGGTGTTGTTGTAGCGGGCGCCGTACTGGGCCGTGCCGTTGGCGATGCCGCCGCCGGGCCCGCGGTCGATCACCTCGGCCCGCATCCGGGCGATGAGAGAGCGGTTGGCCTGGGCGTCGGCGTCGCGGGGGTTGAAGCGCAGCGCCTCGTCGTAGGCCGCGAGCGCACCGTCGAGGTCGCCGGCCCTGGCCAGCGCGTTGCCGAGATTGTAGCTCGCCCGCCGCCCGCCGGCGCGGAACAGCGCGATCGCGTCCCCGTAGCGGCCGGCCTCGTAGAGCGCGGCGGCGCGCCAGGCCGGGTCGGCGAACACGTCCGCGGCGAGGCCCGGCAGGCCGAGGCCCATCAGCAGCCGCCCGAAGCCGGTGCGGGGCTGCGAGACCGCGAGCAGCGCCAGGAGGCCGACCCCGGCGAGCGCGAGGCCGGCGACGCGGGCGAGACGCCGCCAGCGCGGCGGCAGGCCGGCCCGGAGCGGGGCGGCGAGGCCGGTCTCGGGAAGGGTCAGCCGCATCGGACGCTCCGCATCACGCGCTCCTGCGGAACAGCAGCAGGGCCGGCAGCGCCGCCAGCAGCAGCAGCCAGCGCCCGAGATCCGCGTAGGCCAGGACGCCGTAGCCGCCGGCCGCGAGGTGCTGGGCGAGCCCGGCCCCGACCGCGTCGAGCACCGGGCCGGGGGTCGCGATGTCGGCGGTGGTGCCGCCGCCGGCCCGGGCGAGGGCGTCGAGGGCGGTCCGGTCGGGCTTCGGCGCGCCGGGCGGCAGCGGCTTGTCGGCCGGGACGTAGAGGGTCTGGAGTCGCCAGCCGTGCTCGGCGATGGCGCGGGCCTCGCGGGTGGCGGCCTCGCCGATGCCGTCGCCGTCGCTGATCAGCACCACGTCGGCCGCCACCACGTTGGCCTCCGCGAGGGTGCGGCGGGCAAGCGCCAGCCCGCGCTCGGGGTGGGAGCCGCGGTCCGGCACCGTGTCGGCGTCGAGGGCGAACAGGGTGGTGCCGAGGCTGTCGCGGTCCGTGGTCGGGGAGGCGGCGAGGTAGGCGTCGCCCGCGTAGACCACGAGGGCGACCGCCCGGGTGCCGGCGGCCTCCGCCACGGCGGCGGCGGCCTGCCGGACGCCCTGGAGGTTGCCGCTCTCGGTGACCGAGCGCGACAGGTCGACGACGAGCACGGTCTCGTCGAGGTTGCGGAAGGTCCGCCCGTCCGCCCGCTCCACCGCGGGGCCGGTCAGCGCCAGGGCGATCAGCCCGGCCGCCAGCGCGGCGGCGAGGTTCGCCTGCCGCCGGCCGCCGAGCACCGCGCCGGCCCGGGCGAGATGGGCCATCAGCGCCGGGTCGACCGCCCGGGCCCAGTCGCCGAGCGGCGCCGAGCGCCACGCGGCGCGAAAGGCCAGCAGGACCACGACTGGGACCGCCAGGAACCACCAGGGGCGCAGCAGCGCGACGGCGTCGAGGGCGCTCATCGGGTGGATCCTCCTACCCGAATTCCCTCATCCTCCGCGGCCTGTGCCACGCACCGGCACGCCAGGATGCGGGGGTCGGTCGGACAGGCGTGGTATCGAACCATCACACCCCCCTCCGGCTGGCCAGCAGGAGCGCGGCGCTGAGGAATGCCAGGGCGGCCGGCCACGGCCAGAGGTCCCGGCGGAGCGGCAGGGGCGGGGCGAGGGCGCGACCGCCCTCCAGCCGGTCGATGGCGTCGGCGACGCGGACGAGGTCGTCCGTGGTGCGCACCCGGAACGCCTCGCCGCCGCTCGCCCGCGCCATGTCGCGCAGGGTCTCGGTGTCGACCACGTCCTGCTCGCCGTCGGCGTCGGCCATGTCGCGGGGTCCCAGCGCGATCGTGTAGACCTTGATGCCCAGCTCCTTGGCGAGCTCCGCCACGTCTTTGGGGGCGGTCTGGCCGGCATTGTTGGCGCCGTCCGACAGCAGGATCACGGCCTTCGCGGCCTTCTCGCCCGGCCTGACCCCGGCGGCCTCGCCCCCCGCGTCCCGCGGGTCCAGCCGGCGCAGCGCGAGCCCGAGGCCGTCGCCGATGCCGGTGGACCGACCGCTGATGCCGATCGTGGCCTCGTCCAGCGCCCGGGCGACCGCCGCGGTGTCGAAGCTCGGCGCCGCCGCCACGTAGGCCTGGTCGGCGAAGATCACGAGGCCGATCCGGTCCCCGGCCCGCCGTCGGATGAAGTCGGTGCCGACGCGCTTGACCGCGGTGAGCCGGTTCACGGTCTCGCCGTCGAGGGCGAAGTCGCGCCGCTCCATCGAGCCCGACAGGTCCATGGCGATCATGATCTCGCGACCCGAGGCCGGGAGGGCGGCCGCCGGCATGACGAGGCGCGGGCCCGACAGGGCCGCCACCAGGGCGATCCAGAGCGTCCAGGTGAGCAGCGCCCGCCGCCGGCCCCGGGCCGCGCGGTCGGCGCCGGCGCGCGTGCCGGCCACCAGGGTCGCGGGCACGCGCAGGGCGCCGCTGCCGCCCTCCGGCTCCGCCGGGATCAGGCGCGCGGCCAGCAGCGGCAGGGGCAGCGCCAGCAGCACCCAGGGCGCGGCGAGGTCGAAGGCCGACAGGAGCGCGCTGAGCCACGCGGGCAGGAATCCGCTCATGCCCGCAGCCGCCCGATCAGGCGGGCGAGTTCGGCGTCCAGGGCGTCGAGGTCGGGATCCTGCCGCCGGTACAGCCCGTCGGCGAGCACCCGGCCGGCGCCCCGGGTGAAGAAGTCGGTCCGGAACAGCCCGTCCAGCCGGGCCGCCCAGTCCGCGCCCGTCGCCCGGGTCCCGGGCCCTGCCTCGCCGGACCGGTCGAGGGATCGGTCGAGTCTGCGCAGCAGCCGGGCCTGGGCGACGAGACGCGCCTCCGGGTCGAGGCCGCGGCTCCGCGCGAGCTCGGCGAGCGCCGCCCGGCGCAGGGTGGCCCGCGCCCGGCCGCGCGCGTAGCGCACGAGCCCGACCAGCAGGGCGGCGAGGAAGCCCAGGGCGGCGGCCGCCACGACCTCGCCCTGCACGGCGCCGGCGGCGCCCCCGGGCAGGTGCAGGCCCCGGAGCTGGTCGAGGGACAGGGGGATCTCGGCGGGCGCGACGGGGTTCATCGGGTCGCGCCGCGGATCAGGTCGCCAGGTCCGGTCTCACAGCACCGCATCGAGGCGCTCCATGAGCGGCGCGTAGGCCTCCGGGCCGGTCTCGACGTCGAGGCGCACGCCCGCGATGCCCCGGCGGGCGTAGTCGGCGAGCCGGGCCTCGGCGGACTCCCCCGCCGCCCCGGCCACGGTCGACGGTACGGTCGGCAGCGCGGTCCCGCGGCGGCCGTCCGCGAGGGCGAAGGGGTAGTAGCCCGGCGGCCGGGCGCGCTCGAAGGCGTCGCTCACCAGGATCAGCCGGATGGCGATCCGCTCGGCGAGCAGGGTCAGGAGCTCGTCGAAGCCCGGGCCGGGATCGTCCAGGGCGCTGGCGATGACGAGGTGGCCGCCGGCCGGCAGCAGGCTGCGGGCGAGGGCGAGCGTCGCCTCCAGCGGCGGCTCCGCGCGGGTCGGCGCGCCGGATTCGGCCGCCAGCGCGTCGGCGTGGGCCTGGGCGAGGGCGCCGGTCACCGCGATCATGGCGCGCTCGCCGCCCGCCGGCCGCAGCACGGTCGGCGCCCCGGCCGCGGCGACCGCGAGGCCGACCCGGCCGCCGTCGGCGGCGACCCGCCAGCCGAGCAGCGCCAGGGCCTCGGCGGCCGCCACCGAGCGCAGGGCCCGGCGGGTGCCGAACAGCATCCCGGGCCGGAAATCGGCGAGCAGAACCACGGCGCGGTCGCGCTCGTCGTGGTGGGTGCGGACGTGCAGCTGCCCGGTGCGGGCCGTGGCGTTGCGGTCGATGAAGCGGCGGTCGTCGCCCTCGGACCAGAGGCGGACATCCTCCGGCTCGGAGCCGCGCCCGCGGCGCCGGGTGACGATGCCGCCGGGCAGGCCCGCCAGCGTCCGGGTGGCGGGCGCGGAGCCCCGCCGGGCGAGGTGGCGCAGGCCCATCAGGGCCTCGCCCGAGAGGTGGATACCGTGCTCGGCGCGGTCTCGCCCCGCCCCCTGGGCGGGGAATGGGGGCCCGGCGGTCGGGCCGACCGCCCCCGGGGCCGGGGGCGGGGATCTGCGGCGCGCCTGCCCGAACCCGAACACCGTCAGAGCGCCCGCACCCGCTGCACCAGCTCGCCGACGAGGCCGCGCGCCGTCCTGCCCTCGGCCGCCGCCCGCCAGGTCAGGCCGATGCGGTGGGAGAGGGCGTCGCGGGCCAGCTCCGCGACGTCCTCGGGCGTGACGTGGTCGCGCCCCCGCAGCCAGGCCCGGGCCTTGCCGGCCATCATCAGCGCCAGGGTGCCGCGCGGGGAGGCCGGGTGCTCGATCATGGCGCGCAGGTCCGGGGCGGCCGCGTCGGTGCGGGTCGCCGCCACCAGCCGGACGAGGTAGTCCTTGAGGGCCGGCGACACGTAGGTGGCGAGCGCCGCCTCCCGGGCGGCGCGCACGTCCGCGAGCGACAGCCGCACGGTCATCGCGTCGACGTGGTGGGTGATCTCGCCCTCCACGAGGTCGAGAATCGCCCGCTCGGTGGTCTCGTCGGGCATGTCGACCACGACGTGGAGGAGGAAGCGGTCGAGCTGCGCCTCCGGCAGCGGGAAGGTGCCGGCATGCTCGATCGGGTTCTGGGTCGCCACGACCATGAACGGGTCGGAGAGCCGGTGGGTCGTCCCCGAGACCGTCACCTGCCCCTCGGCCATGGATTCGAGCAGCGCCGACTGCACCTTCGGGGGCGCGCGGTTGACCTCGTCCACCAGCACGAGGGCGTGGAACAGGGGCCCGGGCAGGAACTCGAAGGTGCCGCTGTCCTGGCGCCAGACGGTGGTGCCGGTGAGGTCGGCCGGCATCAGGTCCGGCGTGCACTGGATGCGCGCGAAGGAGCCGTCGAGGCCGTCGGCGAGCCGCTTGACCGCGCGGGTCTTGGCGAGCCCCGGCGCGCCCTCGATCAGCAGGTGGCCGCCGGTCAGGAGCCCGATCAGCAGGCGCTCCACGAGGCCGGCGCTGCCGATCAGGCCGCGCTCCAGCCCCTCGCGCAGCGCCATGACGCGGCCGTGCAGGGCGGCGTCGGGAGCGCTGGTGGGGGTACTGTCTGGCGCGCTGTCGGGCCGGCGTTCGGCGAGGGCGCCGCTGGTGGCGCCGCTCATGCGGAGAACGTTCCGGTGCGGACCGAATCCGCCCGTCGGGCCATATCGTGGGCCGTGTGCTGCATCCTGCACGTCTCCTCGGCCGGGTCCCGAATTCTTAAGGGATCCTCAGGCTCTTGCCGGTGTGCCCGCTGCCCGGTGCGGCCGTCAATCCCGCTTCGGACACGCTTTCCGGTCCCGGCCGGGCCATGGTGTCACGGTTCCGTCACCTCCCCGCTTTCATGAGACGGTGGATGACCAGCTACGCCGCCCTCCCCGAAGAACTGAAATCCGCGATCGGCCTGCTCGTGGCCTTCGTGCTGGGCACGATCATCGGGGCCGAGCGGCAGTACCGGCAGCGCACCGCGGGCCTGCGCACGGCCGTGCTGGTCGCGGTCGGGGCCAGCGCCTTCGTGGATCTCGGCATGCGGCTGACCGGGCCGGACGGCGGCGTCCGCACGGTGGCCTACGTGATCTCCGGCATCGGCTTCCTCGGCGCCGGCGTGATCATGAAGGAGGGGATGAACGTCCGCGGCCTCAACACGGCCGCGACCCTGTGGTGCTCGGCCGCGGTCGGGGCCTTCTGCGGCGCTGACCTGCCCCTGGAGGCGGTGTTCGTGATGGTGACGGTGCTCGCCTGCAACACGGCGCTCCGGCCGCTGGTGAACGCCATCAACCGCGCGCCGATCCGGGAATCCGCCACCGAGGCGACCTACGAGGTCCAGGTCACCACGGCGCCCGGCGAGGCCGGGCCGGCGCAGGACATGCTGGTGGAGCGGCTCGAGGCAGCGAACTACCCGGTCGGCAGCGTCGAGATCGAGGAGCGCGGCGAGAGCGCGGTCGACGTGGTGGCGACGCTCACGGCCAGCGCCGTCAAGGCCGAGGAGCTCGACGCCGTGACCAACGAGCTGGCCCGCATGCCCGGCATCCGCCACGCCACGTGGTCGGTGCAGACCGCCGACTGAGCGCGGGCGATCCGGGCCGTCAGCGGCGCGGGTCGAGGGGGCGGATGCGGCGCTCGATCACCACGGTCGGGCGCGTCCGGCGCTCCACCACCACGGTGCGCGGGGCCCGGCTCGGGCTCGCCTGGGTCAGGATCCGCTCGGGCGCGCGCTCCGGCTTGACCTTCTTGGCCGCCAGGACGTGGGGGCGGACCTCGTCGGCCGGCAGGCCCATCAGGCCCGCGGCGATCTCGACCTGCTGCTCGACGTCCTCCGCGAGATCCTGCGCGGCGGCGACCGCCTCGCTCACGGTGGGTGGCTCGCGGCGGACGCGAATCGGCGGCAGGTCGGCGAAGCTCTTCTGCGTCTTCTTCACGGGGCGACTCGCAGTCTTCATGCACCAGACATAGCGCCTTCCGGGCAGGTTGTGCAGTGCATCAAAAACGTGTGGTGGGCGCCTCCCGCACATGTCTCGCGTCTGGGTGGCGCCGATGTGAAACCGGCGTGATCCCGGTTGCCGCGGCCTTGTGCAGCCGCGGGCGTCCCGTGTCCGATCGGCCGGGCTTCGGGCGATCCCGTGGGCAGATGCCAGCCGCACCGGTCGCGGAACGCGCCTCCATGCGTCATAGTGGCGCAGACCGACGGGCCCGCTCTTACCCGCGCTTCAACCCGGCATGGTAGGGTCAGCGTATGACCGAGAGCCTCGATCCCCGGCTGACCCCGGCCCGGCCGCACGTCGCCGATCTCCGCCTGCGGGACCGCGTCGCGGCGGCGCGCTACGTCGCCGGGACGCGCCGCCGCGTGACCGCCCCGTCGGCGCCGCTGCGCCGCGCGCCCGTCGCCGACGCGGGGCTCGACACCGAGGCGCTGCTGGGCGACGCGGTCGATCTCTACGACGCGGCGGACGGCTTCGCCTTCGTGCAGCTCGCCCGCGACGGCTACGTCGGCTACCTGCCGGCCGACAGCCTCGGTCCGGCCGATCCGGAGCCGACGCACCGCGTCACGGCCCTGCGCACCTTCCTGTATCCCGAGCCGGACCTGAAGCGGCCGGTCCTCGGCCATCTCAGCCTCGGCGCCCGCCTCGCCGCGACGGGGGAGGCGGGCGCGTACCTCGAGACGCCGGGCGGCTACGTGTTCGCCGGCCACTGCGCGCCCGTCGACAGGCGCGAGCCGGACTACGCGGCGACGGCCGCGCGGCTCGCCGGGACCCCCTATCTCTGGGGCGGCCGCACCAGCCTCGGGCTCGACTGCTCCGGCCTCGTGCAGCTCTGCCTCGACGCGGCGGGGCTGCCCTGTCCGCGCGACGCCGACATGCAGGAGCGGGCCCTCGGGCAGGCGCTGCCCTTCGACCCTGCGCGCCCGGACGTCGCGGGCCTGCGCCGGGGCGACTTCGTCTTCTGGCGCGGCCATGTCGGGCTGATGGCCGATCCCGAGACGCTGATCCACGCCAACGGCCACCACATGGCAGTCGCCGCGGAGCCGCTCGCCGAGGCGGTCGCCCGCATCGCGGCGCACAGCTTCGGCGCCGTGACGGGGATCCGCCGCCTCTGAGCGGGCTATGAACGGCTATGAGCGGGCCGGCACGGGTCCCATTGCCGCGGCAATCGTGCTACAGACGTGCCACGGAGCGGCTCCGCTTCCCTCTTCCCGCCCGGTTCCTGCGCCAGTCCTGTTGACAGGACAGCCCCGCCCTCGCCACATCCCCCGCATGACCGCCGATATCGCGACCCCCGAGCCCGTCCCGGGCACCGCCGGCAAGCCGCCGCTGGAGATCCTGCTCTGCGCCCCGCGCGGCTTCTGCGCCGGCGTGGTGCGGGCCATCGACGTCGTGGAGCGGGCCCTCGCCATCTACGGGCCGCCCGTCTACGTCCGCCACGAGATCGTGCACAACAAGTACGTCGTGGAGAGCCTGAAGCGGAAGGGCGCCGTGTTCGTCCGCGAGCTCGACGAGGTGCCGGACGGCGGCGCCCCGGTGATCTTCTCCGCCCACGGCGTGGCCAAGACCGTGCCGGCCAACGCTGATTCGCGCGGGCTGACCACGATCGACGCCACCTGCCCGCTGGTGACCAAGGTTCACCGCGAGGCCGAGATCCACCACAAGCGCGGCCGCCACGTGCTGCTCGTCGGCCATTCCGGCCATCCCGAGGTGGTGGGCACGATGGGCCAGCTACCCAAGGGCTCGATCACCCTGGTGGAGGATCTCGAGCAGATCGCGGCCCTGACCCCGGACAATCCCGACAACCTCGCCTGGGTCACCCAGACGACCCTGTCGGTGGACGACACCCGGCACATCGTCGAGGCCCTGAAGAAGAAGTTCCCGAACATCACCGGGCCGCACAAGGACGACATCTGCTACGCCACGACCAACCGCCAGGAGGCGGTGAAGCAGGTGGCGCCGCTGGTCGACGCCCTGATCGTGGTGGGCTCGTCGAACTCGTCGAACTCGCAGCGCCTGCGCGAGGTCGCCGAGCGCGTCGGCTGCCCGATCACCCGCCTTGTGCTCCGCGCCGAGGAGATCGACTGGCCGGCCTTCGAGGGGATCCGCAAGCTCGGCCTCACCGCCGGCGCCTCGGCCCCCGAGGTCCTGGTCGAGGAGATCATCGACGCCTTCGCGGCCCGCTACGACGTGATCGTCGACACGGTCTCGACGGTGATCGAGGACATGGTCTTCCCGCTGCCGCGGGAGCTGCGCAGCGAGGCCGCCGAGTAGGCGGTCCGATCCGACAGCGCGGGCCCGACGCTTCAGGCTCGGGGCGCGGCAGGCTTTGTGCGGGGGCGCTTCGGCGCCCCTTGCCGTATCGAACTTCCGACATCAGAGCGCAGACACGTGGCCGTCTACACCGAGGTATCCGACGCGGCGCTCGCCGAGTTCCTGTCCGCCTACGCGATCGGCAGCCTGCTCTCCTTCAAGGGCATCGCGGAGGGCGTCGAGAACTCAAACTTCTTCCTGCACACGACCGAGGGCGCCTACATCCTGACGCTCTACGAGAAGCGCGTCCGGGAACAGGACCTGCCGTTCTTCATCGGGCTGATGGAGCACCTCTCGGCCCGCGGCCTCGCCTGCCCGCAGCCCGTGCGCGACCGGGCCGGCCAGGCCCTCGGCCAGCTCTGCGGCCGGCCCGCCGCCATCGTGAGCTTCCTGGAGGGCGTCTCGGTCAAGGCGCCGGGCGTCGAGCATTGCCGGGAACTCGGCCGGGCCCTCGCGGAGCTGCACGCCGCCGGCCGGGACTTCCCGATGGTGCGGGACAACAACCTCTCGGTGTCCGCGTGGCGCCCGCTCTTCGCGCAGGCCGAGGCCCAGGCCGATTCGGTCGAGCCCGGCCTCGCGGCGCGCACCCGGTCGGACCTCGCCGTCCTGGAGGCGCACTGGCCCCGGGATCTGCCGGGCGGCGTCATCCACGCGGACCTGTTCACCGACAACGTCTTCTTCATCGGCGACGCCCTGTCGGGCCTGATCGACTTCTACTTCGCCTGCACGGACGCCTTCGCGTACGACCTCGCGGTCTGCCTGAACGCGTGGTGCTTCGACCCTGACGGCACCTTCCACCGCGACATGGCCGCCGCGCTGATCGCCGGCTACGAGGCCGTGCGCCCCCTGGAGGCCGCCGAGGTCGCCGCCCTGCCGATCCTGTGCCGGGGCGCCGCCCTCCGCTTCATGCTCACCCGGCTGGTCGACTGGCTGAACGTGCCCCCGGGCGCCCTTGTGAAGCCGAAGGACCCGCGGGAATTCGATCGCCGGCTCACATTCCACCGCCGGGCGCGGGACGCCCGCGATTACGGGCGGGCGGGCTGAGACGCGGATGAGCCGGCGACCCGCTGAACAACCGGGTCGATCCGTCTGCCACGACCGGTTTGACAGAGCCCAACCCCGTCATCACGAGCGCAGCGAAGTGACCCAGGGTCGCGCGACGCTCGTCGCCGTAGCGCTGCCCTGGATCGCTTCGCTGCACGCGCAGTGACGGCTGGGCCGCAGGGGGCAACAGGCGGCCGCACCGCTTCGGGAAGGGGCGGAACCGCCGACCCTCGCGTTCGAACGAATCGTCGAGCCGCTCAGTCGGTCTCGCCGTCCAGACCCAGCCAGTGGCGCCCGTCGCGGGCGAGGAGCGTGTCGGCCTCCGTCGGGCCGGCGCTGCCCGCGGGATAGAACTTCACCTCCGCCTGCGGCCAGCCCTCGAGCAGCGGATCGACCGCCGCCCAGCCGGCCTCGATGTTGTCGGCGCGCTGGAACAGCGTCGCGTCGCCGGTCATGCAATCGTAGAGAAGCGTCTCGTAGCCGACATTCGGCCGGTCGGCGAAGAAGTCCTTGTAGCGGAAGCCGGAGCGCACCCGGCCGATCTTCATCTGCGGTCCCGGCACCTTGACGTTGAACTCGGTGCTGACCCCGTGATCGGGATCGATCTGGATCCGCATCACGGTGGGCGCGAGGTCGGCCGTGGGGGTGTCCTCGAACATCTTGAACGGCGCCGGCTTGAACAGCACCGCGATCTCGGTGCGCCGCCCGGTCATGCGCTTGCCGGTGCGGACGTAGAACGGCACGCCGGCCCAGCGCCAGTTCTCGATGTTGAGCTTCAGGGCGATGTAGGTCTCGGTGACCGAGTCCTTCGCCACGTGCGGCTCGTCCCGGTAGGCGGGCACGTCGCGCCCCTCCGAGGTGCCGGCCGTGTACTGGCCGCGCACCGCGTCCTCGGGCGGGATCGGCTTCACGGCCTCGGCGAGCTTGGCCTTCTCGGTGCGCACGGCCTCCGCGTCGAAGGAGTTCGGCGGCTCCATGGCGACCATGCAGAGCAGCTGGAACATGTGGTTCGGCACCATGTCGCGCAGCGCCCCGGTCGGCTCGTAGAAGCCGCCCCGCTCCTCGACGCCGACGGTCTCGGCCGCCGTGATCTGGATGCTGTCGATGTATTCCCGCCGCCAGACCGGCTCCAGCAGGCCGTTGGCGAAGCGGAACGCCATGATCGACTGCACGGTCTCCTTACCCAGGAAGTGATCGATCCGGTAGAACTGGCTCTCGTCGCCCTGGCGCAGGATGCGGGCGTTCAGCTCCCGGGCCGAGGCGAGATCGGAGCCGAACGGCTTCTCGATGACGACGCGGCGGAAGCTGTCGCCCTCCTGCTTGAGCAGGCCGGCCTGCCCCAGCCCATCCACGATCGTCCCGAAGAAGCGCGCCGCCACCGCGCAGTAGAACACCGCGCTGCCGGTGACCCGCTGCTTCACGGCCGCGTAGGTCTCGGGCTTCTCGAAATCGCCCTTGAGGTAGTGGAGTCGCTCCCGGATGAAGCCCCAGCTCTTCGGGTCGATGTGGTCGGCGTGGAACTCCGAGGTCGGGTCCTTGCTGAACGCCTCCAGGGTCTGGGTGAGATTCTCGCGGAGCGACTCGTCGGTGCCGTCGTTGTGATCGATGCCGAGGATCGAGAAGCCCTCGGACAGAAGGCCCGCGCCGGCGAGATTGTAGAGCGAGGGCATCAGCAGGCGCTTGGTGAGGTCGCCGCCGGCCCCGAAGATCACCAGCGTGCAGGGCGGCGCCGGCTGCGTGCCGCAGGCTGCCGTGTCCTTGAGGGCTGTCGTCGGCTCGGCCATCCCTGACTCCCGTGTGGCTGCGGTGCAGCAAACCGGCCTGACAACCCGCCGCGGCGAGGCCCGTTCCGGTGCCCCCTTGGGCTATGCTGCGCCGAGTCTAGGATCAAGGAACCCCGCATGCATACCCACTCCCTCGAACCCTGGGCCCACAGCCACGTCTTCCTGGGTGACCGGCACGATCGCCACGCCCGCCGGACCTGGGCGGTGGTCGCGCTCACCGCCGTCACGATGGTGGTGGAGATCGTCGGCGGCACGTGGCTCGGCTCGATGGCTCTGGTCGCCGACGGCTGGCACATGTCGACCCACGCGGCGGCGCTGGGCATCGCGGCGCTCGCCTACCATTTCGCCCGGCGCCACGCGGACGATCCCCGCTTCAGCTTCGGCACCGGCAAGTTCGGCGATCTCGCGGCCTTCGCCAGCGCGCTGCTGCTCGGCCTGATCGCCCTGCTGATCGGCGCCGAGAGCCTCGACCGGCTGCTGCACCCGGTGGCGATCGGCTTCGGTCAGGCGATCCCGATCGCCGTGCTGGGACTCGCCGTGAACCTCGCGAGCGTCTGGCTCCTGCACGACGACCACGACGGTCACGGCCACGCCGCCCACGGTCACGCGCACGGCGGTCACGCGCACGGCGGCCATGGCGGCCACGACACGAACTTCCGCGCCGCCTACGTCCACGTCCTGGCCGACACGCTGACCTCGGTCCTGGCCATCGTGGCGCTGCTCGGCGGGCGCTATCTCGGCCTCGCCTGGCTCGACCCGGCCATGGGCCTCGTCGGCACCGCGGTGATCCTGGCGTGGTCGTGGAGCCTGCTGCGGACGTCCGGCCTCGTGCTCCTCGACGCGCGGCCCTCGCCCGCCGCCACCCGGGAGATCCGGGAGCGCCTGGAGGTCGGCGGCGACCGGGTCAGCGACCTGCATCTCTGGCAGGTCGGGCCGGGCCACCGGGCCGCCGTGATCGCCCTCGTCAGCGACGATCCCCGGCCGCCGGCGCACTACAAGGCGCGGCTCGCCGGAGTGAGGGGCCTGAGCCACGTCACCGTCGAGGTCCAGCCCTGCGGGGGGCACGCGGCGGTGGCCTGAGAGACACCGCGCCCCGTCCCGGCGCGCGTCGCGAGCGGGGCGGCGGCCCCGCACGGGCGCTCGGCCCGGCGGCCGCTACTCGTCGGGGCGGACCGCCTGGCCACCCCGGTCGATCGGCAGGCTCGGGCCCTTCAGCTCGGAATCGCTCGGCAGGGCGCGCACGTCCCAGCCGCCGCCGAGCGCCCGGATCAGCGTGACCGCCGCGGTGAAGCGGCTCAGCCGCACCTGGAGGGCGTTGACCTCGTTGGTCACCAGCAGGTTCTGCGCGGTCACCACGGTGGTGAAGTTCTGGGTGCCGGCCCGGTACTCGTTGAGCGTGATCTCCACGGCCTTGCGCGACAGGTCCACGGCGGTGTCCTGCGCCCCCTGCTGCTGGCCGAGGATGCGCAGCGCCGCCATCTGGTTCTCGACCTCCGCGAAGGCGGCCAGCACCACCTGCCGGTAATTGGCCACCGCGGCGTCGTAGCCGGCCTCGGCCGAGCGCAGCGCCGCCGTGCGGGCGCCGCCGTCGAACAGCACCTCGCTGCCGGAGGCCGCCACCGACCAGACCTGGTTGGCCGCCGAGAGCAGGCCGTTGCGGGTCGCCCCCGAGATGCCGCCCTGGGCCGAGATCGTCACGGTCGGGAAGAAGGCCGCCACCGCCACGCCGATGCGCTCGCTCTGCGCCTGGACGAGGCGCTCGGCCTGGGCCACATCCGGCCGCCGCTCCAGCAGATCGCCCGGGATCCCGACCGGCACCCCGGGGGGATTGCGCCCGATGCCGGATACCGGGATCGACACCTCGGAGGGGGGCCGCCCGATCAGGGTGGCGATGGCGTTGACGTACTGCACCCGGGTCAGGCGCACCGCGATGGCCTGGGCCTGGATGGTCTGGACCTGGGTCTGCGCGGTGATCACGTCGGAGCGCGCCGCCACGCCGGCGGCGTACTGGTTCTCGGTGATCGCGAGGGTCCTCTTGAAGTTCTCGACGTTCTCGTCGAGCACCTTCTGGAGGGAATCCGCGTAGCGGACCGTCAGGTAATCGGCCGCGATCTCCGCCTGGATGGACAGGCGGGTCAGCGCGATCGTGGCGGCGTCGGACTGCGCCAGGGCCGCCTCGCTCTCGATGGTGCGGCGGGTGCCGCCGAACAGGTCGAGCTCCCAGCTCGCCTGACCGATCAGCGCCACGTTGGTGCGCGTGGTGGTGCCGCTGCCGGTCCGGGTGATGCTCGGCGCGCCGATCACGGTCGGGTACAGGGCGGCCTGCGCGGAGGCGACCAGCGCCCGGGCCTGCCGGTAATTCGCCACCGCCTGCCGGAGGGACTGGTTGTCGACGTCGACGAGGCGGATCAGCCGGTCGAGGGCCGGATCCTTGAACACCCGCCACCAGTCGCCGCGCTCGACGGCGTCGCTCGGCCGGGCCTCGCGCCAGCCCTTCTTCCGCGCCGCGACGTAGGCCGGGCTGTCCTCCCGGACGCCGCCCTGCTTGTAGGCCAGCGGCGTCTCGACGGAGGGCCGGGTGTAGTCGGGGCCGACCACGCAGCCGGCGAGGAGGGGACCGGCCAGCAGGAGGGGTCCGAGACCGCGGAGGAGTGACGGTGCCGGCCGCCCGGTCCGACGATCGGAGGCGACGGGTCGTCCAGCCCGAACGCTCATCCCGAGATGCCGGAGCGCGGCCGAGGCCTCTTCCTGGAGGCCTCCTTCGCGGCTGCCGCGCGGCACCTCGGGATGCGGGTGTGAGCTGGACAAACCTTCACACCCGACCGGAGCCGCCGCTGTTTCACGTGAAACCTTAACCATCACTCTCCGGCCGGCAGCGCCGCTTCTCCGCTCCGCCCGCCGCGCCTGCGCCGGTTGAGCACCCTGTGCCGGAGGCGATCGAGGGTGAGGTAGACGACGGGGGTGGTGTAGAGGGTCAGGATCTGGCTCACAATCAGCCCGCCGACGATGGCGATGCCCAGCGGGCGGCGCAGCTCCGCGCCCTCGCCGTTGGCCAGGATCAGCGGCACGGCGCCGAGCATGGCGGCCAGCGTCGTCATCATGATCGGACGGAAGCGCAGGAGACAGGCCTCGCGGATCGCGTCCACGGGATTCGCCGCCCGGGTCCGCTCGGCGTCGATCGCCACGTCGATCATCATGATCGCGTTCTTCTTCACGATGCCGATGAGCAGGAACACCGCGATCAGCGCGATGATGGTGAAGTCGGTGCCGGTCACCAGCAGGGCCAGCACCGCGCCGACGCCGGCCGACGGCAGGGTGGAGAGGATCGTCAGCGGGTGCACGAAGCTCTCGTACAGGATCCCCAGCACCGCGTAGACCGCCAGGATCGCCGCCAGGATCAGCAGCGGCTGGCGCGACGCGGAGGCGACGTAGTTCTTGGCCGCGCCGGCATACTCGCCGTGGATCGTGGCGGGCAGCTGCAGGGACGCCATCGCCCGGTCGATGGCGTCGGTGGCGTCCGACAGGCTCTTGCCCGGGGCGAGGTTGAACGAGATCGTCGTCGCCACGAACAGGCCCTGGTGGCTCACCTGCACGGGGGCGCTGCCGGGCTCGATCCGCGCGAAGGCCGAGAGCGGCACCATCGTCTCCTTGGCGGCCGAGACCGGCGCGCTCGACGAGGCGCCGCCCTTGCTCGCCGCGATGGCGTTGGCGGAGGCGTTGCGGGCCGAGTCGGACGCGATGGCGGCGGCGTTCGAGGCGGTGTCGGCCGTGCTGGCGGAGGCGGCCGCCGCCGCACCGGCGCCCGTGCTGCCGACCGCGCCGGAGCCGGTGGCGACGCCGCTCGCGGCATTCGCCGACGCCCCGCTGCCCGGGCTGCTGGTGCCGGTCGCCGCGTTGGTGTTGACGGTCCCGCCCGCCGCCACCGTGCCGGCGACCGCGTTGGTGGTGGCCGAGCCCGGCGCGTTGCCGCCCGAGGTCGAGACGTAGATCTGCTTGAGCGTCTCCGGCGTCTCCAGGTAGCGCGGCGCGATCTCCATCACGACGTGGTACTGGTTCAGCGGGTTGTAGATCGTCGAGACCTGGCGCTGGCCGAAGGCGTCGTAGAGGGTGTTGTCGATCTTGTTCGGCGTGATGCCGTAGCGGAACGCGGTCGCCCGGTCGATCACGACCCGGCTCTCCAGCCCGCCCTCCTGCTGGTCCGAGGTCACGTCCGCGAAGGTCGGGTCCTTCTGCAGGGCCGCTACCAGCTTCGGGGCGGCGGCGAACAGCTCCTCGGCGGTGTCGCCCTGGAGGGTGTACTGGTACTGGGCGAAGCTCTGGCGGCCGCCCATCTGCAGGTCCTGGCGGGGGAAGACGTAGAGACGCGCCCCGGCGACCTGCGCGAGCTTCGGCCGCAGCCGCGCCATCACGGCCGAGATCGGCGCCCGCTCGTTGAGCGGCTTCAGGCCGATGAACACGTTGGCCGAGTTGGTGCCGCGCCCGCCCGTGAACCCGACGACGCTCTCGACCGCCGGATCCGCCCCGACGATCGCGGTCGCCTGCTTGAGCTTCTGCTCCATGGACTGGAACGAGATGCGCTGGTCGGCCTGGACGCCGCCCATCATCTGCCCGGTATCCTGCTCGGGGAAGAAGCCCTTCGGGACGATGATGTAGAGGTAGACGTTGAGCCCCACCGTGGCGAGCAGGCTCAGCAGGACGAGGCGCGGATGGGCGAGCGCCACCTCCAGCGTCCGCGCGTAGGCGCCGAGCAGCCGGGCGAAGCCGCCCTCCAGGATCCGGATCAGCAGGTTCGGCCGGCGCCCCGCGACGGGCGCACCGCCCGGGCCGTGCCCCTCCGCCCGCAGCAGGCGGGCGCACATCATCGGCGTCGTGGTGAGCGACAGCACCAGCGAGATCAGGATCGACAGCGACAGGGTGACGGAGAATTCCTGGAAGATGCGGCCGACGAGGCCGCCCATCAGCAGGATCGGCAGGAACACCGCGATGAGCGACAGGCTCATCGAGATCACCGTGAACCCGACCTCGCGGGCGCCGATCAGCGCCGCCTGGAGCCGGGGCTTGCCCTCCTCGATGTGGCGCTGGACGTTCTCCAGCACCACGATGGCGTCGTCGACCACGAAGCCGGTGCCGATGATCAGCGCGGTTAGCGACAGGATGTTGAGCGAGTAGCCGAGCAGGTACATCGCCGAGAAGGTGCCGACGATCGAGATCGGCACGGCGACCGCCGGGATCAGCGTGGCCCGCCAGGAGCGCAGGAAGCCGTACACCACCAGGATCACGAGGCCGACCGCCACCAGCAGCGTCTCCTCGGTGGCCGCGAGGGAGGCGCGGATCGTGGCGCTGCGGTCGCCGGTGAGCTTGATGTCGATGCCGCCGGGCAGGGCCGCGGTGATCTGCGGCAGCGCCTCCTTCACGGCGTTGATGGTCTCGACCACGTTGGCGCCGGGCTGCTTGTAGACGAACAGCAGCACGCCGGGCTTGCCGTTGACGATGCCGAGGTTGCGCTTGTCCTCGACCCCATCGAGCACCTGCCCGACATCGGTGAGCTTCACCGCAGCGCCGTTGCGGTAGGCCACGATGATGTCGCGGTAATCGGCGGCCTTGCGGCCCTGGTCGTTGGCGTAGAGCTGGTAGCGGCGGTCGCCCGCGTCGATCTCGCCCTTGGGCGAGTTGGCGTTGGCCGAGGCCAGCGCCGCCCGGATGCCCTCGAGGCCGATGCCGTAGTTGAACAGGGCCGTGGGATCGAGCTCGACCCGCACCGCCGGCAGGGACGAGCCGCCGATATCGACGTTGCCGACGCCCGGCAGCTGCGACAGCTTCTGCTGCACCACGGTGGCGGCGGAATCGTAGACCTGGCCGCGGGTCAGGGTATCCGAGGTCATGCCGAGGATGATGATCGGCGTGTCGGCGGGGTTGAACTTCCGGTAGGTCGGGTTCTGCCGGAGCGAGGCGGGGAGATCGGCGCGCGCCGCGTTGATGGCGGCCTGGACGTCGCGGGCCGCACCGTCGATGTCGCGGTTCAGGCCGAACAGCAGCACGATCCGGGTCGAGCCGAGGGAGTTCGTGGACGTCATCTCGTTGACGTCCGCGATGGCGCCGAGCCGCCGCTCCAGGGGCGCCGCCACCGTGGTGGCCATGGTGTCGGGCGAGGCGCCGGCCATCTGCGCCTGGACGAGGATGACCGGGAAGTCGATCTGCGGCAGCGGCGCCACCGGCAGTTTCAGGAAGGCGAACAGCCCGGCGAGCAGCACGCCGATCGTGAGCAGCGTGGTCGCCACCGGCCGCCGGATGAACGGCTCGGAGATGTTCACGGCAGCGCCTCGCCGCGCGCGAGATCCGGCCCTCGCCGCCCCGAGATCCGCCGCTCCAGCCGGTCGAAGGCCAGGTAGATCACCGGCGTCGTGAACAGCGTCAGCACCTGGCTGACGATCAGGCCGCCCGCGATGCAGATGCCGAGCGGCTGGCGCAGCTCCGAGCCGACGCCGGTGCCGAGGATCAGCGGCACCGCGGCGAAGAGCGCCGCCAGCGTCGTCATCATGATCGGCCGGAAGCGCAGCAGGCAGGCCTGGAAGATCGCCTCGCGGGGTTCCAGGCCGTCCTCGCGCTCCGCCTGGAGCGCGAAGTCGATCATCATGATGGCGTTCTTCTTCACGATGCCGATCAGGAGCACGATGCCGATCACCGCGATGATGTCGAGCGACAGCCCGAACAGCATCAGGCCGAGCAGCGCCCCGATCCCCGCCGACGGCAGGGTCGAGAGGATCGTGATCGGGTGGATGAAGCTCTCGTAGAGCACGCCCAGCACGATGTAGACCGTGACGATCGCCGCCAGGACCAGGAACAGCTCGTTGCCGAGCGCCGACTGGAAGGCGAAGACCGAGCCCTGCGGCACCACCCGGAACGAGGGCGGCAGGCCGATCTCGGCCTTCACCGTGTCGATCGCCTCGACCGCCTGCCCCAGCGCCGCGCCGGGCGCGAGGTTGAACGACACGGTGGTCGCGGGGAACTGGCCGAGATGCGAGATCAGCAGCGGCGCCCGCCGCTCGCTGATCCGCGCCACGGCCGAGAGCGGCACCTGCCCGTTGGTCGCCGTGGAGGAGGGCAGGTAGATCGCGTCGAGGCTGCGGAGCGTCGTGTGCAGCTTCGGGTCGGCCTCCAGGATCACCCGGTACTGGTTGGACTGGGTGAAGATCGTCGAGATGATCCGCTGGCCGAAGGCGTCGTAGAGGGCGTTGTCGATGGTGGCCGGGGTGATGCCGTAGCGGCCGGCGGTCGGCCGGTCGATGGTCACGTAGGCGGCGAGCCCCTGGCCCTGGTGGTCGCTCGCCACGTCGGTGACCACGGGCGACTTCGCCAGCGCCTCGGTGAAGCGCGGCACCCAGGTCTCGAAATCGTCGATGTTCGGGCTCTCGAGGATCACCTGGTACTGGGTGGCCGAGACCGCCGTGTCGATGGTCAGGTCCTGGACCGGCTGCATGTAGAGCCGCATGCCGGGCTGGTTGGCCGCCGCCGCCGAGATCCGCCGGATGATCGCGCTGGCCGTCGCGGTGCGCTCGTCCCGGGGCTTCAGGTTGATCAGCATCCGGCCGGAATTGAGCGTGACGTTCTGGCCGTCGACCCCGATGAACGACGACAGGCTCGCCACGTCCGGGTCCTTGAGGACGATCTCGGCCATCCGCTGCTGGCGCTCGGCCATGGCGGCGTAGGACACCGACTGGTCAGCCTGGGTGATGCCCTGGATCATGCCCGTGTCCTGCACGGGGAAGAAGCCCTTCGGGATCACCGCGAACAGGTAGATCGTGAGCCCGAGCGTGCCGAGCGCCACCAGCAGGGTCAGGCCCTGGTGGTTCAGGACGACCCGCAGGGAGCGGCCGTAGGACTCGATCGTGCCGTCGATGGCGCGCCGGCCGAGGCGGGCGATCGCGCCCTCCCGGCGGTGGGCCGCCTCCGGAACGTGCTTCAGGAGCCGCGCGCACAGCATCGGCACCAGCGTCAGCGACACCACCGCCGAGATGATGATGGTCGCCGCCAGCGTGATGGCGAATTCGTGGAACAGCCGCCCGACCACGTCGCCCATGAACAGGAGCGGGATCAGCACGGCGATCAGCGAGACGGTCAGCGAGATGATGGTGAAGCCGATCTCGCGAGAGCCCTTCAGCGCCGCCTCCAGGGGCGAATCGCCGGCCTCCACGTGGCGGGCGATGTTCTCGATCACCACGATGGCGTCGTCGACCACGAAGCCGGTGGCGATGGTGAGCGCCATCAGCGACAGGTTGTCGAGGGAGAAGCCGTAGAGGTCCATGACCGAGAGGGCGCCGACCAGCGACAGCGGCACCGACAGGCTCGGGATCAGGGTCGCCGACAGGCTGCGCAGGAACAGGAAGATCACCAGCACGACCAGCGCGATGGCGAGGCCGAGCTCGAACTGCACGTCCTCCACGGAGGCGCGGATCGTGGTGGTGCGGTCGGTGAGCGGCGCCACCGCCACGGCGGCCGGCAGGCTCGCCTGGAGCTGCGGCAGCAGCGCCTTGATCTTGTCGACGGTCGCGATGACGTTGGCGCCGGGCTGGCGCTGGATGTTGAGGATCACCGCCGGCGTCGCGTCGGCCCAGGCGCCGAGCTTCGTGTTCTCCGGCCCCTCGACCACGTCGGCCACCTCCGAGAGCATCACCGGGGCGCCGTTGCGGTAGGCGATGATCGCCGCGTCGTAGGCCTTCGGGTCGCGGATCTGGTCGTTGGCGTTGATCGCGTAGGACTGCTTCGGCCCGTCGATCGTGCCCTTCGGCGTGTTGACGTTGAGGTTGGTGATGGTGGTGCGCAGGTCGTCGATGTTGAGCCCGTAGGCGGCGAGCGCCCGCGCGTTGAACCGCACCCGCACGGCCGGCCGCTGGCCACCCGAGATGCTGACGAGGCCGACGCCCGCCACCTGGCTGATCTTCTGGGCCAGCCGCGACTCGGCGAGGTCGCGGACCTGGGTGAGCGGCAGGGTCTTGGAGGTCAGCGCCAGCGTCAGGACCGGCGCGTCGGCCGGGTTGACCTTGGCGTAGATCGGCGGCGCCGGCAGGTCGGAGGGCAGGAGGTTGCCGGCGGCGTTGATCGCCGCCTGGACCTGCTGCTCGGCGATGTCGAGCGGCAGGTCCAGGCTGAACTGCAGGGTGATGACCGAGGCGCCCGCCGAGGATTGCGAGGTCATCTGGTTGAGGTTGGCGAGCTGGCCGAACTGCCGCTCCAGCGGCGCGGTCACCGAGGAGGTCATCACCTCCGGGCTGGCGCCGGGATAGAAGGTCTGGACCTGGATGGTCGGGTAATCGACCGCCGGCAGAGCCGAGACCGGCAGGTTCAGGTACGACACGCCGCCGACGATCAGGATCGCCAGCATCAGCAGCGTCGTCGCCACCGGGCGCAGGATGAAGAGGCGGGACGGGTTCATGGGCGCGCCGTGTTTTTCCCCTCTCCCCGCACGCGGGGGGAGGCCCGCAGGCACCTTGTCGTGCCTGCGGGGAGCGGAGGCGTGGCCGCAGCGGCGGTGAGGGGGCGCCGCGGGGTGGAGCTCCTAAGGCCGAGCCCCCTCACCTTCGGCTGCCGCCTCGCGTCGCCCCCGGCAGGGCGCGCGAGGCCCTCTCCCTCCGTGCGGGGGGAAGGGGTTAAGCCGCACGCGCGCGCAGACAACCTCCTCACTGCGCCTGACGGCGCCGGTGCCGACGACCGCCCTCCGCTGTGCCCTGGGAGGACTCCGTCGCCGCGGCATCGGCCGGCGCATCGGGCTTCACCTCACCCTGGCCGTCCGGCTTCACCGCCGCGGCCTTGCCGTCGCCCGCGGCCGCCTGCGCACCCTCGGTGATGCGCACCGGCGCCCCGTCCTTCAGCCGGTCGGTGCCGTCCGTGACGACGCGGTCCCCCGGCTTCAGCCCGGAGACCACCACGGTGGTGGTCCCGTCGGTCTCGCCGGTCTTGATCGGCCGAACCGTGACCTTGCTGTCCCCGTCCATCAGGTAGACGTAGGTGCCGGGCGTGCCCTGGAGCAGGCTGGAATTCGGCACGAGCGTCGCGCCCCGCACCGTGTCGACGGTCAGCTTGGCGTTGACGAACTGGTTCGGGAACAGCTCCTCGTCGGCGTTGTCGAACAGCGCGCGCAGCTTCACCGTGCCGGTGGTCGTGTCGATCTGGTTGTCGACCGTGTCGAGGCGGCCGGTGGCGATCTCGTGGGCGTCGCCGCGGTCGTAGGCCCGCACGGTGAGCTTGGCGCCGGCGCGCACCTGCCGCATCACCCGCGACACGTCGTCCTCCGGCAGGGTGAAGACCACCGAGATCGGGTGCAGCTGGGTCACGACCACGATCGCCGTGGAGGCGGCCGAGATGTAGTTGCCCTGGTCGACCTGGCGCAGGCCGACCCGGCCGTCCACCGGCGAGACGATGTGCGTGTAGGTGATGTTGAGCTTCTGCTGGTCGACCAGTGCCTGGTCGGCCGCGACCGTGCCCTCGTTCTGCTTCACCAGCGCGGCCTGCGTGTCGACGTTCTGCTTCGAGATCGAGTCCTGCCGGTTCAGCGTCTGGTAGCGCTGCAGGTCGAGCTTCGAGTTCTGGAGCAGCGCCTGATCGCGGGCGAGCTGGCCCTGGTACTGGGCGAGCAGCGCCTCGTAGGGGCGGGAATCGATCCGGGCGAGCTCGTCGCCGGCCTTCACGGTCTGGCCCTCGCGGAACTGCACCTGCGTGAGGTAGCCGCTGATCTGCGACTTCACCGTCACGGTGGCGAGCGGCGTCACGGTGCCGAGGCCCTGCAGCACCACCGGCATGTCGCCGGTCGTGACGCCGGCGATGCCCACCGCCTGCGGCATGTCGGAGCCGCCGTGCCGGCCGCCGCGGCCGCCGGTCCGGTGCGCCGTCGCGGGCTCCGCGCCCTTGTCGGTGCGCGCCTCGTACCAGCGATGGCCGATCGCCCCGGCGCCGGCGAGCAGCACCAGGATCACGAGCCAGCGGATCGGCCGGAAGCGCCGCGTCCGGACCTCGCGCGCGGGCGCCTCGCCGGGCTGATAGGCGCGGGCCGTGTCGGTCCGGATCGGTGAACTCTCGTTCATGCCTGACTAGAGCACAGGACGGTCGTCAGCGCGACCGGCGGCACCCTATCCCTCGCTGTCCAAGCCCCCATGCCGCCCCCGGAACGCCGCGTCCCGGAAGCCCGTCCTGAAGCCGCCCGATCCCGCGGGAACCGGCGGCCCTGATCCCGTACGCGGGAGCGTAAGCCCATAAAGCTGTCCGGGCCCCGAACGGCTCCTTACCGCGGCGACATGGTCGCCCGCGTCGCGCCGCTCGCGCACCTCGCGGTGCGCTCCACCGGTGCCCGGCCAATGCGCCGTCACTAGGGCGGCGACGTTTCACTCGTGTTGCTGGGGCCCGCCGGACGCGTCCGGTGCCGCATAAGCGCGCAGCACCGCCCGGAACGCGGGATCGACCGGGGTGACGGCCACGGCGCGGCGCAGGCCGAGCCCGAGACCGCCGGTCAGCAGCGCCAGGACCAGGCAGCCGAGGAACACGCGTGAGGAGGGCCGCATCGTCGAATCCGGAAGGCCGGCCCGGTGATCGGAAGGTGATCGGTGCGGCCGCCGCCGCACATGCCGAAAGGGCCACCGACCCGCAAGTCGATGGCCCTTCTGGGGACCGGAGCGGCACCCCGCTGACGGGGCGAGGGGGCGAAGCCCCGTCGGCGAGTGCGCCGCTCCAGCCGTGATCCGAATCTACGAGACGGCTGATGAATGTCAACATTCGTCAGCCGTCGGTTGCGCGCCGGAGACCGGGTCTGTGCGACCGCGCACATTCCGCGACGCGCGACGGCCCGGCTCGGCCATGCTACAGGCCGGCGATGCCGAGACCCGCCATGCCGACCTTCCCGATGCCCGGCGCCGCGTGCCGCGCCCCGGGCCGTGCCGCTCGCCGCGCCGCATGACGCCCGCCGTCATCAACCCCGTCTTCGACGCGCTGCCCACCACAGTGTTCGAGACCATGTCGCGGCTCGCGCGGGTCCACGGCGCGATCAATCTCGGCCAGGGATTCCCAGACGATCCCGGGCCGGAGGACGTGCGCGCGCGCGGCGCCCGGGCGCTCCTGGACGGCTGGAACCAGTACCCGCCGATGATGGGCCTGCCGGCCCTGCGCGAGGCGGTCGCCGCCCATTACGCGCAGCACCAGGGGCTCGTCCTCGACCCGGAGACCGAGGTGATGGTCACCTCCGGGGCGACCGAGGCCCTGGCCGGCGCGCTCCTGGCGCTGATCGAGCCCGGCGACGAGGTCGTGCTGTTCGCGCCGATGTACGACGCCTACCTGCCCCTGGTCCGGCGGGCCGGCGGCGTGCCGCGGATCGTGGCGCTCCAGCCCCCGGCCTTCCGCCTCGACGAGGCCGCGCTGGCGGGGGCCTTCGGGGCGCGGACCCGGGTCGTGGTGCTGAACAATCCCCTCAACCCGAGCGCCACCCTGTTCGCGCCGGAGGACCTCGACCTGCTCGCCCGCTACTGCCAGCGCTTCGACGTGACCGCCCTCTGCGACGAGGTCTGGGAGCACGTGGTGTTCGACGGCGCGCGCCACCGGCCGCTGATGGCGCTGCCCGGGATGCGGGAGCGGACCGTCAAGATCGGCTCCGCCGGCAAGATCTTCTCGCTCACCGGCTGGAAGGTCGGCTTCGTGATGGCCGATGCCCGGCTGATGCGCGGGCTCGCCAAGGCGCACCAGTTCCTGACCTTCACCACGCCGCCGAACCTCCAGGAGGCGGTGGCCTACGGGCTGGGCAAGCCGACCCCGTGGTTCGAGGCGATGCGGGCCGGCTACGCCCGGTCCCGCGACCGGCTCGCGGACGGCCTGCGCGGGCTCGGCTTCACGGTGCTGCCGGCTCAGGCCACGTGGTTCCTGAACATCGACATCGCCGCGCGGGGCCACGCCGACGACGTGGCCTTCTGCGAGGCGCTCGTCACCCGTCACGGCGTCGCGGCGATCCCCGTGAGCGCCTTCTACCCGGGCGCCTCCGTGCGCGGCCTCGTCCGGCTCTGCTTCGCCAAGGACGACGCCACCCTGGATGCGGCGCTCGACCGCATGCGCGGGCTCCCCGGGGCGGCGGCATGAGCGGCAGCACGACGGACGGCACGCGCCGAGCGGGTGCCATCCTTGCGGGGATCCGGACGGGGGGCCACATCGTTGGGGACGATGGCTTCCCGACGGATCCCGACCATGGACTTCACCCAGGCTGCCCAGTCCGGGCGTTTCGCCCGTGCCGAGACCTTCCCCGGGGGCGGGACCGGCGCCGGTCCCCGGCCCCCCTTCCTGTCGGCGGATCTCGGCCGGGAGGCGAGCCTCGCCCGGCTGGAGACGCTGGCCCACCTGATGGACACGGCCTTCGTCATCCCGGGCATCAACCGTCGGGTCGGGTTCGACGCGCTGATCGGCCTCGTGCCGGTGATCGGCGACCTGGCCGGCATGGTGATCTCGTCCTTCATCGTCTACGAGGCGAAGCGCCTCGGGGCGCCGCGCTGGCTGCTGGCCCGGATGGGGCTGAACGTGGCCTTCGACGGGCTGATCGGCGCGGTGCCGGTGGCGGGCGACCTGTTCGACGCCGCCTTCAAGGCCAACCGCCGCAACGTCCGGCTGCTGCGCCGCTGGCTGGAGCGCAGCGGCAACCTGCGTCCCACCGAGATCGACGGCACCGCGACCCGGCTCGACGGCTGAGCGTGCCCGGCCTCCGCCCCGCGGCCGGCCGGTCGCGGGGCCGCCCGGGCCCCGGGGCGGCGGGTGCGCGCGCGGCGCGGCGCGGGAGGCAGCACGGATGAACGAGGTCACGCGTCCCGGCGACAGCGAGGTCGTGCCCGCGCCGATGCCCGGCGCTCAGCCGCTGGTCCTGCGGCCGGACGAGGGAGCGCCGCCCCCGGTCCTGCCCGAGCCCGCCGGGCGGCGCGCCCGGCTCTCGCCGCTCAACCGTCGCCGCCTCGACAATTTCCGCCGCAACCGGCTCGGCTACGGATCGTTCGTGATCTTCACGATCCTGTTCGTGCTCAGCCTGTTCGCGGAATTCATCGCCAACGACCGCCCGATCGTGATGTCCTACAAGGGCGAGTGGCTGGTCCCGGTCCTGGTCGACTACCCGGAGGAGAAGTTCGGCGGCTTCCTCGCCACGACCGACTACCGCTCCGCCGAGATCCGCCGGGAGATCGCGGCGAACGGCTGGGCGCTGTGGCCGCCGATCCCGTTCTCGTACGACACGATCAACGAGGACCTGCCGACGCCGTCGCCGTCGCCGCCCACCTGGATGCTCACGGACGCGCAGTGCAGGCCGGTCGCCGAGAAGCTCGGCGGCAGCACCTGCGCGGACATTCCCTGGCACTGGCTCGGCACCGACAACACCACCCGGGACGTGCTGGCGCGGGTGATCTACGGTTTCCGCATCTCGGTGCTGTTCGGCCTGATCCTGGCGGCGGTCTCGTCGGTGATCGGCGTCGTCGCGGGCGCCGTGCAGGGCTATTTCGGCGGCTGGGTCGATCTCGCCTTCCAGCGCTTCATCGAGGTCTGGGGCGGCATCCCGACCCTCTACCTGATCATCATCATCTCGGCCTTCATCGCCCCGGGCTTCTTCGTCCTGCTCGGGATCATGCTGCTGTTCTCGTGGGTCGCGCTGGTGAGCGTAGTGCGCGCCGAGTTCCTGCGGGCGCGGAACTTCGAGTATGTCCGGGCCGCCCGGGCGCTGGGCCTGTCGAACATCCGCATCATGACGGTCCACCTGCTGCCGAATGCCATGGTGGCGACGCTGACCTTCCTGCCGTTCATCCTGAACGGTTCGATCACCACCCTGACCTCGCTGGACTTCCTCGGCTTCGGCCTGCCGCCGGGCTCGCCGTCCCTCGGAGAGCTTCTCGCGCAGGGCAAGGACAATCTGACGGCGCCGTGGCTCGGATTGACCGGATTCCTGGTCATCGCCGTGATGTTGAGCCTGCTCGTCTTCGCCGGCGAGGCCGTCCGGGACGCCTTCGACCCGCGCAAGACTTTCGCCTGAGGTCGCGACCGGGTGGCGAAAATGACGCAGGGCCCCGCCCTGCGCGCGCACAACTGTACGAAGATTGCGCATTGTGCCCGCACGACCGGGCGGCAACCGTATACGATCGTCTAGAGCCGGACCCGAACCCTGGGGTAAAGGTCTCTGCCGGCTGCGAAAACCCGCTTCGAGGAAGCGACTAGAATTCGCCGATCGGACACCGGTAAAGCCTCTCAGAAGTGTCCCTTAAGTGCCGCCAATGCAACCATACCCTGTAAGCCTCGCCGCGTGATGCAGAGTTAGACTTCGGCCTCATCACAGATAATTGTATGAATCGCCTTGCATTTTTCAGACGCTGTCTTAACTCGCGGAAAGTGGGGATCCCATCAGGCTTTTGTGCCGAGGAATGAGAGAATGTCAGAAGCTGCGCCGACATCGCAATTGGATTTCATCGAGCGGACCGTGGACGTCGTCGCGGCCTACGTTTCCAACAACTCGCTGCCCTCGGCCGAATTGCCGGCCCTGATCGCGAGCATCCACGAGGCGCTGAACACGATCGGGGCCGGCCCCGTCGCACCGGCGACCGAGAGCGTCGAGCGGCCGACGCCCGCCCAGATCCGCAAGTCGATCCGCCCCGACGGACTGGTCAGCTTCATCGACGGCAAGTCGTACAAGACACTGAAGCGCCACCTGACCAAGCACGGTCTCGATCCGCAGACCTACCGCGAGCGGTACGGCCTGCCGGCCGATTACCCGACCACCTCGGCGAACTACTCGGCGCAGCGCTCGGCGCTCGCCAAGAGCCTCGGCCTCGGCCAGCCGGGCCGGTCCCCGTCGGGCGACAAGGCCGCCGACCCCGCCGAGGAGGCGCCCGCCGCCCCCGCGTCCGGCCGCCGCAAGACCGCGACCGCCTCGACCAAGGCCCGGGCGAGCCGCAAGGTCGAAGCCGCCTGAGCGCGGCCGCGAGGGCCGGACGGGGCGGAGGCGCGATCGGGGACGATCGCGTCCGCACCGGTCCGGACCGATTCGCCAGACGTCTTGGCCAGACGTCTTGGCCGGACCCCTCGCGCGGCCCGGTTCAGGCCGCGAGGCGCCCGTCCAGCGGAAACACCTTGGCGGGGTTCAGCATCCAGTCCGGATCGAACACCGCCTTGACCCGCATCTGCTGCTCGAGATCGACCTGGTCATACTGGAAGCGCATCAGCTCGCGCTTCTCGATGCCGACCCCGTGCTCGCCGGTGAGGCAGCCGCCGACCTCGACGCAGAGCTTCAGGATCTCGTCGCCCGCGGCCTCGGCCTTCTGCAACTCGCCGGGCCTGTTGATGTCGAACAGGATCAGCGGGTGCAGGTTGCCGTCGCCCGCGTGGAACACGTTGGCGACCCGTAGGCCCTTCTCGGCGCAGATGGCGCCGATCCGCTCCAGCACCGGCCCGAGCTGGCCGGTCGGGATCGTGCCGTCCATGCAGATGTAGTCGGAGATCCGGCCGGTGGCGCCGAAGGCCGACTTGCGGCCCTTCCAGATCGCGGCCGATTCCGCCTCCGAGCGCGAGACGCGCACGCTGGTCGGGCGGAAATCCCTGGCGATCGTCTCGATCCGCGCCAGCATCGCGTCGCACTCGGCGTCCGAGCCCTCGACCTCGATGATCAGCATCGCCTCGGCGTCGCGGGGATAGCCGGCCTGGGCGAAGTCCTCGGTGATGAGGATCGCCTCGCGGTCCATGTACTCGATCGCCACCGGGATGATGCCCGCCGCGATGATCGCCGCGACGCAATCGCCCGCATCCTCGACCTTCGAGAAGCCGACCAGCACGGGCCGCGCCCCTTCCGCGGCCCGGAGGATCCGCACGGTCGCCTCGGTGACGATGCCGAGCTGCCCCTCCGAGCCGCAGACGAGGCCGAGCAGGTCGTAGCCGCCGCTGTCGAGGTGCTGGCCGCCGATCTCCACCACGGTGCCGTCGTTGAGCACCAGGGTGACGCCGAGCAGGTTGTTGGTGGTCACGCCGTATTTCAGGCAGTGCGCGCCGCCGGAATTCATCGCGATGTTGCCGGCGATCGTGCAGGCGAGCTGGCTCGACGGGTCGGGGGCGTAGAAGAAGCCCTCGTGGCTGACCGCCCCGGAGATCGCCAGGTTGGTGATGCCGCTCTGCACGCGGGCGGTGCGGTTGGCGAAGTCCATGTCGAGGACCTTGGTCATCTTGCCGACGCCCAGGATGATCGCGTCGGCCTGCGCGATGGCGCCGCCCGCCAGCGAGGTGCCGGCGCCGCGGGGCACGACCCGCACGCCGTTGGCGTGGCAGTAGGCCATCACGGCGGCGACCTCCGCGGTGGTGGAGGGCAGCACGACGGCGAGCGGCATCTGCCGGTAGGCGGTCAGCCCGTCGGTCTCGAACGCCCGGCGCTCGTCCTCGCTGATTACCAGCGCCTCAGGCGCGACCAGGGGCGCGAGGCCGGCCAGGATCGCCTCGCGGCGGGCGAGGATCGCGGGGTCGGGGTCGGGGAAGCGGATGCTCATGGGGCTCGTGCCCTCCTGGGGCCCGCGGCGCGAGATGGCGCGCGGGATGGCGTGGGGGCAGCATGGACCCCGGCGGCCGCGCCTTCAACCGGCGTGCGGCGCTGCGTCGTCCCCGCGTCACATTTCAACCACGACGGCTGCCTAGCGTCGCCGGAGACGCCTCGCTGCGCCGATCCCCGATCCCGGCCCCGGTGCCGGATCCGGACGACGGGTCAAGAACGGACACGATGAACGCTCCCGCCTCCAGCGCCCTGCGCGACGACCGTTACGACGCGCCGTCGGCGCATCTCGCCACCACCCGCGACCTCGGGATCCGCAGCCTCCAGCTCGGCATCGCGGCCCTGCAGGAGGCGAGCGCGGCCTTCCAGGGCCGGCTCGGCGCGGCCTTCGAGGAGGCGGTGCAGACGATCCTGCAGAGCAAGGGCCGCGTCATCGTCAGCGGCATCGGCAAGAGCGGCCATGTCGGCCGCAAGATCGCCGCGACGCTGGCCTCCACCGGCACGCACGCCTTCTTCGTCCACCCGACCGAGGCGAGCCACGGCGATCTCGGGATGATCGCCCGGGACGACGTCATCATCGCGCTGTCGTGGTCGGGGGAGACCGCCGAGCTGTCCGACCTCGTCGGCTTCAGCCGCCGGTTCTCGATCCCCCTGGTGGCCATCACGCGCAACGGCGAGAGCACCCTGGGCAAGGCCGCCGACGTGCTGCTGGAACTGCCCCGCGTGCGGGAATCCTGCCCGCACGACCTGGCGCCGACCTCCTCCAGCCTGATCCAGCTGGCGCTGGGCGACGCCCTGGCGGTGGCGCTCCTGGAGCGGCGCGGCTTCACCTCGGCGCGCTTCCACACCCTGCATCCGGGCGGCACCCTCGCGGCCCGCCTCAGGACCGTGCAGCAGGTGATGCACGGCCCCCAGGACATGCCGCTGGTGCACGAGACCGCCCTCATGTCCGAGGTGCTGATCGAGATCGCGGCGCGGCGCTACGGCTGCGTCGGCGTCACGGACGCGGCCGGCCGCCTCGTCGGCATCGTCACGGACGGCGACCTGCGCCGCCACATGGGTCCGGCGCTCCTCGACACGCCGGTCTCGACGGTCATGACCCGGGACCCGGTCACCGTGGAGCCCCACAAGCTGGCTCAGGCCGCGCTGGAGCTGATGAACCGCCGGCTGATCACGGCGGTCTTCGCCGTCACCGACGGCCGGCCGGTCGGCATCGTGCACGTCCACGACCTGCTGCGCGTCGGCATCGCCTGAGGCCGTCCGGACCCGGCAGGTCCGATCCGCGCCCGCGTCCCGCGAGGCCTCCGCGCCTCAGGACGGGGCGGCGAATGCGGCGGCCGGGCACCCCTCACAGCCGTGCCAGCAGCTCCGCCTTCTTGGTCGCGAATTCCGCGTCGGTGAGCACGCCGCGCGCGTGCAGCTCGGCCAGCCGCTCGATGGTCGCGAGAACGTCGCTCGGTGATGACGGGCCTGGGGCAGGCGAAGCGGCCTTCGCCGGGATCCCGGCCGGGTTCGCATGGCCCAGATCCGCTTGGCCCGGGTCCGCTTGGCGCGGCGCCGCGACCTCCGCCTCGATCCGGCGCAGGCGGTCGAGGGCGACGGCCCCGGCCGGTCCCGTGAAGCCGAGGCTGCCGTTCGCCTGGGAGACGCCGGTGATGCGGTGCTCGCCGGTGTCGTAGAGCGCGACCCCGGACCCCGCGTCGACGGCGAGCCGCCGCCTGTCCGGGAAATAGGCGTAGCGCAGTCCGTTCTGCGCGCCGGTGCTGGCCGGATCCCCGAGGCCGGCCGGCCACCACTCGCCGCCGCCCCGGCGCGCCGCGGGCGCGGCCTCCGAGAAGCCGCCCGCCGGGAGCGCCCCGGCCAGCTCGGTGCAGAGCGCGTCGACCCGCGCCTTCAGCGCGTCGTCGAACATCCGGCCGACCATCACCATCCCGCCGGCGAACCACTGCCCCATCCCGCCGAGATCGGGATGGTCGAACTGCGCCATCGTGCCGTGGCCGCGCTCCAGGGCCCGGATCAGGTGGCGCACCGCGTCCAGGCCGACCCCGTGGCGGTCGGCGACGGCCTGCAGCCCGGAGACGGGATCGAACGGCCCGTCATCCCGGAACGGGTCGGACGCGGCGGTGTCGGACGGATCCATGAGCCAGCTCCCGAAGCGTCGGAGGGCGGACAGGAGGCGCGCGGCGGCGGCCCCCTGCCGGCCCGGGTCGAGCCCGTGGGCCTGCGCCCACGGGCCTGCGACGGCGTCGCGATGCGAAGCCAATCCCCGGTCGTGCAAGCGGGTTCCGGCCCGTCTCAGCCGGCGGCCGGCGGGAAGGGTCCCGCGATGGTGAAGTCGGTGATCGGCCGGCGGCCGTTCGGGGTCTCGCGGGGTCGCTGCTCCTCGGTGAGGTCCGCCTCGGGCGTCTTGCGGCCGACCGCGAAGGCGGCCTCGATCCGGTGGTTCTCGGGCAGGCGCAGCACCGCGGGGGCGCGGACATGGTCGAACCCGACCATGCCGTGGGCGTGCCAGCCCTGGTGGATCGCCTGGAGCTGGAAGGCCAGCGAGGCGGTGCCGGCGTCGAAGGAGTGGCTGTAGGACGGCTTCAGCTCGTCCCCGACCTTCATGAGCCCGTTCGAGACCAGGAACAGGATCGCGCCGGTGCCGGACACCCATTTCTGGTTGCCCGGCACCAGGAGGTCGAAGAACGTGTCCCAGTGGGCGTCGCCCCGGAGCGCGTAGAGGAAGCGCCAGGGCTGCGAGTTGTAGGCGGAGGGCGACCAGCGCGCCGCCTCGATCATCCGCATCAGCTCGGACTCGGGCACGGCCTCGCCCGTGAAGGCGCGGGGCGAGTGCCGCTTCACGAAGACCGGATCGATGTCGTGGTCGGCGCGGCGGGGCGGGGGCAGGCTCAAGGGATTCGTCTCCGGAGGGGCGGGGCGCCCGGGCCGGCCGAGCTTGCCCGAAACGCCCGCCCGGAGGCAAACCCGGATCGCCGGCCCCTGCCGGGCGGAGGCCGCGCATGGCCGCCCCCCGGAGCGCTTCGAGGCGCCGCCGTCTTTGCGAGCGGAGCGAAGCAATCCAGGCGGCGCCACGTCTTCCGACGCCGCGCTACCCTGGGTCACTTCGCTGCGCTCGTGATGACGGCAGGCGTGCCGCCACCGGAGCGGCTGACCGAGACGCTCCGAACTTCACGCCACGCTGCGCTCGATCTCCTCCTCGTCGCAGATCACGCCGGCATTGCCCTCGAACTCGGCCGCGAGGTCCACGGGGGCGTGGGTCGGCGCCGGCGAGACCCGGTCGCGGGCGAAGGTCGCCAGGAACAGGCGCATGACGTGGCGCACGCCCGCGTCGTTGATGGTGCGCTGGTCCTCGTTGTAGTAGCGCCCGGCATTCACGTTGCTCGTGACGATGTCGTAGGCGGGGAAGTAGACCGCCCGCGGGTCGCCCCGGCCGACCACCTCGCCGGCCGCCACCCGCAGCACCGACTTGGAGTAGCTGTTCGACTCCATCACGTGCCGGTCCATGTAGGTGGCGATCATCGGCACCGGCGAGACCGTGAAGATCACCCGCGCCTTCGGGTTCACGCTCCAGAGCCGGTCGAGGAAGCCGTTGAGGTCGCCCAGAACCTCGCCCGCGCCGGCATTCACGCACTCGTAGAGCTCGGGGTCGAAGGTGCCGCCGGCAACGCCCGGAGCCAGGGGCAGCGCCGCGCCGTCGGCCCGCCAGCGCCAGCCCTCGGTGAGGCCGAGCGTCAGCACGAACACGTCGAGCGTCTCGAACAGGCGGCGCACCTCGGCGAGGTGCGCGTCGCGCGCCGCGACCACCTCGGCCTCGCTGGCGAAGCCCGCCGGCTCGACCGTGGGGCGGAACGGGTCGACGTAGCGGCCGTCGTCGCGCAGCCACGCCTTCAGCTCCGGCTCGAACGTTCCGTAGGCCCGGTCGAACAGCTGCACGAACTGGCGCGTGTAGTAGAGGTTGCCGTACCGCGCCGAGAACGTGCCGAACTGGCGGGCATTGGCCTCCTCGGCGCTCATGCCGGGGGTCGGCGGCTCGGTCAGGTAGTAGTTGAACCCGGCGCCGCGCACCGCCTCGGCCACCCGCTGCGCGAAGCAGGAGCCGCCGGTGGCGACCTTGTCGGTCGGCCCGATCACGAAGGTGTCCTTCGGGTGCGGATTGACCGCGAAGGGCGGCACGTTGGTGACGACCTTGCGCCAGAATCGCTCGGCCGGTAGACCCGTATACGGATTCAACGCCATCTTCGAACCCTCTTCTTCACGACGGCGGCAGGCCCTCGGGGGCGCTGCTCCGTCCGCTGACACCGGCACGCGACGTGGCCCTGAACGACCTGCCCCGGCGCGCCCGCAGCGCGTTCGCCCGCTCGACGCCCAGTTGGGCCCCCACCTGGGCGACACCATGGCGGAACCGCGCCCGTGCCGCCACGACCCGTGACGGTCCGAGCATCGCGGTGCTGGGCAACTGCCAGGCCCGGGGCATCGCCCGGGCCATGCGCCTGCTCGCGCCGAAGAGCCCGGTCCACTACCTGCCCATGGGCTCGCTGAAGCGCGACCACGGCCATGTCGACGGCCTGATCCGGACCCTGCGCGCCCACGACCACGTCTTCTCGCAGGCCTTCCCGGCCGGGCTGATCCCGGGCGGCGACGTCGCCACTGTGCGGGCGGCCGACCCGCGGCTCAAGCTGTTCCCGTCGATCGTGTTCTCGGCCTTCCACCCGGACATGGTCTATGTCGGGCAGGCCTCGGACCTCGCCGCGCTGAAGCTGACGCCGTCGCCGCTGGGCCAGTACCACTCGGCGATCGTCCTCACCGCCCACCGGCTCGGCCTCGACGCCGGCCGCACCGCCGGCCTGTTCCGCGAGGACGTGTTCGCCCGCCTGGGCTACCTCGACCACTGGGACCCGGCCGTGCGCGAGCTCGTCGGCGCGGCCGACGCCCTGGGCTTCGGGCTGGAGCGCGAGGTGACCCGCTGGGCGCGCCGCGGCGCCTTCATGCACCTGATGAACCATCCCAAGGTCCACGTCCTCGGCGACATCGCCCGGCGGCTGCTGCAGGAGAACGGGCTCGCGCCGGAGCCCGTGGAGATCGAGAATTACCTCGGCGACGAGCTGGCCCAGGACGTGGTCTGGCCGATCTACCCGCCCATCGCCGAGCATTTCGGCCTGACCGGCTCGTACCTGTTCAAGACCAAGCCGCGGGGCGACGACTTCCCGGTGCTCTACGACCTGCCGGGCTTCGTCGCGGCGAGCTTCGCCCTCTACGACGCGGTGCCCCCCGGGGATCTCGCCTGCCCGCGGGTCGAGGCGTGGCTCGCCGCGCCGGAGATCGTCGCGCTGTTCCGGGGCGGCTGAGTCCGCCCCCGGGCGCCCCCGGGCGCCGAGGCGTCCGGCCGGCAGGCTCGTCGCTGCGCGCGCGACGACGGTCCGGCTCGGATGGGTCCGTGACTCAGCCCGCCGCGCAGAGCCGGCTGTCGGAGCCGGCCTCGCCGAGGCCCTCGACCATCATCCGGACCAGGCGGTTGACCTCCTGCATCTGGAAGGGCTTGCGCAGGAACAGGCTGCCCGGCACGCCGCTGCGGCCGTTCGTGTCGGTCGAGGTGTAGACCACCGGCCGGTCCGGGTGGATCGCCCGGAAGGCGTGGGCCACCGTCCAGCCGTCGATCAGCCCGGGCAGGTGGATGTCGGTGAACAGCCAGTCGATCGCCGCGCCCCGCTCGCGCAGGACGGTCAGCGCGGCCTCGCCCGTGGAGGCTTCGATCACCCGGATGCCGTGCGTCTCGCACAGGCTCGCGATGATCTCGAGGAGCAGGTAGCTGTCCTCGACGATGAGGACGCTCTGGGCGGGGCGCATGCGGGAGGTCCGGTGTTCGGCCCGCCGATTAGGGAGCGATAGGGTTGAGGATCTCTTAAAGGCCTGCCCGGACCCGTTACCGGGCGGCCCCGGCGCCTGTTGCAGCGCCGCAACCGGGGCGGCCGAAATGGCGCGGCGCCGCCCTCCGCCCCGCCGCCGCCGCATTCCGGGCGCGTCCCGGGTGCGTCAGCGCACGCCGTCGATCGGTGCGGACCGTCACCACGCCCCCGCGCCGCCCGGCGGAACCGTCGCTTAACCAACCCCGCCTACCAACGGCGCCAGGATTACGCGGACCCGCCTCGAAGACCAGCAGCCGGCCTTCGGCACCGCTCGAGGAGTTTTCAGACCATGCCCCAGCGTTTCCGCGCCGCCGCCCTCGGCCTCGCGCTCGTCGCCGCCCTCGGCCTGGGCGCCTGCAGCAACGACAAGGACCTCGCCGACGCCTCCGCCTTCGGGGCGGGCGCCGCGACCCCCGGCAGCGCGCAGGACTTCGTCGTCAATATCGGCGACCGGGTCTTCTTCGAGTCGGACTCCACCGACCTGACGCCCACCGCGACCGCCACCCTCGACAAGCAGGCCGCGTGGCTGCAGCGCTACCCGCGCTACACCTTCATCATCGAGGGCCACGCCGACGAGCGCGGCACCCGCGAGTACAACTTCTCCCTCGGCGCCCGCCGGGCCCAGGCGGTGAACGACTACCTCGCGACCCGCGGCATCGCGGCGAGCCGGATGCGGACCGTGTCGTACGGCAAGGAGCGGCCGGTGGCGGTGTGCAACGACATCTCCTGCTGGTCGCAGAACCGCCGCGCGGTGATCGTCCTCGACCGCGGCGCCGGCGCGTAAGGCCGCGGCGGCGGCGCGTAGAGCCGCCGCGAACGACCCCGGGGGCAGCGTCCGACCGCCCCCGTCAATGCCTTCGATCACGGCCTTCGATCACGGCCTTCGACTCGCGCCGCAGTTTTGCCGCGGAACGGCGCATCTGTTAGGGCCTCGCGCCGCCACCGGATCGCACCCGAACCATGTCCGCCCGTCTTCGCACCCGCCTCGCGCTCACCACGATCCTGGGAGCCGCGCTCCTCGCCCACCCGGCCGCCGCGCAGGACGCCTCCGAGCTGGTGGTGCGGCTCGGCCGCATCGAGAACCAGTCGCGGCTCATGGCCGGACAGATCGAGACCCTCCAGTACGAGAATCGCCAGCTCAAGGAGCAACTGCGCAAGTTCCAGGAGGACGTCGAGTTCCGCCTGAACGAGGGCAAGGGCGGCAAGCCCTCGGCCGCGCCCGCGCCGTCGGGCCCCGTCAACGGCGGCAACCCGGGCGCCGGACGCCCCGGCAAGCGCGGCGACGCCTTCGACCCGTCGCAATCCCCCGGGGCCCCGGGCGCCCCGGTGCAGCTCGGCAGCACGCGGCCCTCCGCGCCGCTGCCGCCCCGCGAGGCCGAGGAGGCCGCCGAGGCGGCGCCCCGGCCGCAGCGCCTGCCCCAGGGCGCGGTCAACGAATCGGGCGAGGAGGACGCGGAGGCCGGGACCCCGGGCTACGACGAGCCGGTCGATCTGCGGCCGCCGGCCCGGACCGGGGCGATCCCGGCGCGGCCCTCCGAGAGCGTGGCGGCGACCCGGACGGGCGATCCGGCCGTCGATTACGACGCCGCGGTCGAGCTGTACCGCGCCAAGCAGTACGAGCAGGCCGAGATGGGTCTGCGCCAGTTCATCCAGTCGCACCCGCGCGACAACCGCGTCGCCGGCGCGACCTACTGGCTCGGCGAGAGCTACCTCGCCCGCGGCCGCAACCGCGAGGCCGCCGAGCAGTTCCTGAAGGTCTCGACCGACTACGCCCGCTCCTCCCAGGCCCCTGACGCCATGCTGAAGCTCGGCGTCACGCTCAACGCGCTCGGCGCCCGCGAGCAGGCCTGCGCGACCCTGGCCGAGCTGGACCGGAAGTTCCCGAATGCCGGCAACGGCGTCCGCCAGGGCGTCGCCCGCGAGCAGAAGCGCGCCCGCTGCGGCGCCTGAGCGATCCGGGCGACCCGGTCCTCGGCGCTCTCCGTCCCTGGCTCGACCGGGCCGCGCGCGGCGGGCGGGGCGTGCTCCTCGCCGTCTCGGGCGGTCCCGATTCGAGCGCCCTGATGCACGCCGCCGCGCGCCTGCGCGACGCGGCCGGCGCGTCGCTGCTTGTGGCGACCGTGGATCACGGCCTGCGGCCGGAATCCGGCGCGGAGGCCGAGGCCGTCGGACGCGCGGCCCGGGCGCTGGGCCTGCCCCACGCGATCCTGCCCTGGGCAGGCGCGAAGCCCGGCACCGGCCTGCAGGACGCGGCCCGCACGGCCCGCTACGCACTCCTCGCCGCCCATGCCGAGGCGGCCGGCGCCGGGCTCGTGCTGACGGGCCACACGCGGGATGACCAGGCCGAGACGGTGCTGATCCGGCTCGCGGCCGGCAGCGGCCCCGCGGGCCTCGCCGGCATGCGCGCCGAGCGGGACCTCGGCCCCGGCCTCGCCCTCGGGCGCCCGTTCCTGCACCTGCCGAAGGCCAGTCTGGTGGCGTGGTGCGCGGCAGGCGACATCGCGTATGTGCGCGATCCCGCCAACGGCGACTCGCGCTTCGCCCGCGGCCGCCTGCGCGCGGCTTGGCCGGCCCTGGAGCGCGAGGGCCTGACCCGCGCGCGCCTCGCCCGGCTCGCCGAGCGCGCCGCCCGCGACGAGGCCGCGCTCCGGAGCGCGGCCGAGCGGGCCCTCGACGCGGCGCAGCGGCCCGGGCCGCAGACGGGCGCGGAGCTGCGGCTCGACGGGCGCGCCCTGGCGGCGCTGCCGGACGCCGTCGCCCTGCGCTGCCTCGATCTCGCCCTGGCCCGGGCCGGCGCGGCGCCGCGCCGCCTCGAGCGCCTCGAGACCCTCGTCCTCGAATCGCTCCTGCCGGCCCTGCGACGCCGGGAGCCGGTCCGCCGCACCCTGGCGGGGTTCCTCGTCTCCGCCGACGCGGGCGGGACCGTGAGCCTCGCCCCGGCGCCGCCGCGCCGGCACGGGCCCGCAGATGCTGCCCTCGCCGCAGGGTCCCCCGACTTACTTGGCAAGGGAGAGCCCCCCGCCTACATTGGCGAGGTGTGCACGGATGGACCGGAATAGCCGCGTGGCGGGTCCGTCCCGGGGGTCGCACGCGCCAGGGATTGATCGATGAACCCGAATTTTCGCAACTTTGCCTTGTGGGTCGTCATCTTCCTGCTGGTGCTGGCCCTCGTCACCCTGTTCCAGAACCCGGGGCACCGGGGCGGCGGCAGCGAGATCGCCTACAGCCAGCTCCTGAACGACGCCGATGCCGGCAAGATCCAGTCGGTGGTGATCTCCGGGCAGGACGTGTCCGGCACCTACGTGGGCGGCGGCAACTTCACGAGCTACGCGCCCAACGACCCGAGCTTGGTCTCCAAGCTCCAGGGCAAGGGCGTGCAGATCACCGCCCGCCCGCCATCCGACAACACCCCCTGGTTCATCCAGCTGCTCGTGAGCTGGCTGCCGATCCTCGTCTTCATCGGCGCCTGGATCTTCCTCTCGCGCCAGATGCAGTCCGGCGCCGGCCGCGCCATGGGCTTCGGCAAGTCGAAGGCGAAGCTCCTGAACGAGGCCCACGGCCGCGTGTCGTTCGACGACGTCGCCGGGGTCGAGGAGGCCAAGGAGGATCTGCAGGAGATCGTCGAGTTCCTGCGCGACCCGCAGAAGTTCCAGCGGCTCGGCGGCCGGATCCCGCGCGGCGTGCTGCTCGTCGGCCCGCCCGGCACCGGTAAGACCCTGATCGCCCGGGCGGTCGCCGGTGAGGCCAACGTGCCGTTCTTCACCATCTCGGGCTCCGACTTCGTCGAGATGTTCGTGGGCGTCGGCGCCAGCCGCGTGCGCGACATGTTCGAGCAGGCCAAGAAGAACGCGCCCTGCATCATCTTCATCGACGAGATCGACGCGGTCGGCCGCCACCGCGGCGCCGGCCTCGGCGGCGGCAACGACGAGCGCGAGCAGACCCTGAACCAGCTCCTCGTGGAGATGGACGGGTTCGAGGCCAACGAGGGCGTGATCATCATCGCGGCGACCAACCGCCCCGACGTGCTCGACCCGGCGCTGCTGCGTCCCGGCCGCTTCGACCGCCAGATCATGGTGCCGAACCCGGACGTCACCGGCCGCGAGCGCATCCTGCGCGTCCACGTCCGCAAGGTCCCGCTGGCCCCCGACGTCGACCTGAAGACGATCGCGCGCGGCACCCCGGGCTTCTCGGGCGCCGACCTGATGAACCTCGTGAACGAGTCCGCGCTGCTCGCCGCCCGTCGCGGCAAGCGCATCGTGACGATGCACGAGTTCGAGGACGCCAAGGACAAGGTCATGATGGGCGCCGAGCGGCGCACCCTCGTGATGACCGAGGACGAGAAGCGGCTCACCGCCTACCACGAGGGTGGCCACGCCATCGTGGCGCTGAACGTCCCGGCCACCGACCCAGTGCACAAGGCGACGATCATCCCCCGCGGCCGGGCGCTCGGCATGGTCATGCAGCTGCCCGAGCGCGACAAGCTCTCCATGAGCTTCGAGCAGATGACCTCGCGGCTGGCGATCATGATGGGCGGCCGCATCGCCGAGGAGATGATCTTCGGGCGCGAGAAGGTGACCTCGGGCGCGCAGTCGGACATCGAGCAGGCGACGCGTCTCGCCAAGATGATGGTGACCCGCTGGGGCTTCAGCCCCGAACTCGGCACCGTCGCGTACGGCGACAACAACGACGAGGTCTTCCTCGGCATGTCGATGGGCCGGCAGCAGTCGGTGTCGGAATCGACCGCCCAGAAGATCGACGCCGAGGTCCGCCGCCTCGTGGAGACCGGCCTGGAGGAGGCGCGCCGCATCCTGGCCGAGCACAAGGACGATCTGGAGGCCCTGGCGCAGGGGCTCCTCGAGTACGAGACCCTCTCGGGCGAGGAGATCCGCAACCTGCTCAAGGGCCAGCCCCCGGTCCGCGACGGCGGCGACGTGCCGCCGACCCCGGCCCGCGGCTCCTCGGTCCCCTCGGCGGGCCGCGGCCGGCCGAAGGAGAGCGACGGCGGCCTGGAGCCGCAGCCGCAGGCCTGAGACCGCGCGGTTGGACGAGCGAAAGGGCGCCGCGAGGCGCCCTTTTTCGTGCCGTGCAGCCTCCTCCGACGCACGTGCAGCTTCGATGTCTCCGTCGGCGGTGCGCTGTCGGGAGCGGGCGCGGGTCCCCTCTCCCGGGCGGAGGAGGGAACTCGCTGGGCTCTCTCATCAGCGTCGGTGTTCACCCGCGACGCGTGATCATCGGCGCGTCGCCCGTGACAAACCAACCCTCCTGTCTGCCGATCGATGTCGTCAGCTTGGCCGGAGGCTCGGCGGAATCCGACGAATCGGAAACACAGAACCTTTCCGCGGGTCGCAGCCAGATCCCGATGCCGGTCTCGACCTATCTCGTCGTCGCCCTCGGCGCCGTCGTCGCCGGCTTCGTGCAGGGCCTGTCGGGCTTCGCCTTCGGGCTCACGGCCCTGTCGTTCTGGGCCTGGGTGATCGACCCGCAGCTCGCCGCCGTGCTCGCCGTCTCCGGCGCCTTCACCGGTCAGGTCATCGCGGCGGTTACGGTCCGGCGCGGGTTCGAGCCCGGGCGCCTCGCGCCCTTCGTCCTCGGCGGCCTCGCCGGCATCCCCCTCGGCGTCCTCCTGCTGCCGCGGCTCGACGCCGACTGGTTCAAGATGCTCCTCGGCCTCCTGCTGATGGTCTGGTGCCCGACCATGCTGTTCGCCCGCAACCTGCCGCGGATCACGGCCGGCGGCCGGCTTGCCGACGCCGCGGTGGGCCTCGGCGGCGGCATGATGGGCGGGCTCGGCGGCTTCACGGGCGTGCTGCCGACCCTCTGGTGCACCCTGCGCCGCTACGAGCGCGACGTGCAGCGCTCGGTGATCCAGAACTTCAACCTCGCCATGCTCAGCGTGACCATGGCGACCTATCTCGCCGCGGGGCTCGTCACCCGGGAGACGCTGCCGATGCTGGCGGTGATCCTGCCGGCGATGCTGGTCCCGACGCTGCTCGGCACCCGGATCTATCTGGGGATCGGAGAGGTCGCCTTCCGCCGGCTCGTGCTCGGCCTGCTGACCGTCTCGGGCCTCGCGCTGGTCTCGGCCTCGGTGCCGCGGCTCCTGCAGCGCGCCGGGCGCCCCATTTCGACCGCCTTTGTCGCGGAGCACCCCGTTGACTCTGCCGGCCGGTGAGCCGCCGGCGGGCGCGATAATCTGCTAAGCTGTGCCGGGTCCACGAGACCGGGCGCCGGAGACGTGATGGTGCGCAAGTATTTCGGAACCGACGGCATCCGGGGCCGGGCCAACGGCGTGATCACGCCCGAGCTCGCCCTCAAGGTCGGTCAGGCCGCCGGCCTCGTGTTCCAGCGCGGCGACCACCGCCACCGGGTGGTGATCGGCAAGGACACCCGCCTCTCCGGCTACATGATCGAGACCGCCCTGGTCGCCGGCTTCACATCGGTCGGCATGGACGTGCTGCTGCTCGGGCCGGTGCCGACGCCGGCCGTGGCCATGCTGACCCGCTCGATGCGGGCCGATCTCGGCGTGATGATCTCGGCCTCGCACAACCCGTTCGAGGACAACGGCATCAAGCTGTTCGGGCCCGACGGCTTCAAGCTCAACGACGCGATCGAGCACGAGATCGAGGGGCTGATCGACGCCGACATGCACAAGCGCCTCTCCGGCTCGAACGACCTCGGCCGGGCCAAGCGCATCGAGAGCGTGCACGCCCGCTACATCGAGTTCGCCAAGCGCACCCTGCCGCGGCAGGTGACGCTGGACGGGCTGCGGGTCGTGGTCGACTGCGCCAACGGCGCGGCCTACCGGGTCGCCCCCGAGACCCTGTGGGAGCTCGGCGCCGAGGTGATCGCCATCGGCACCGAGCCGGACGGGTTCAACATCAACCGGGATGTCGGCTCGACCGCGCCCGCGGCCCTGATCGACATGGTGCGCGAGCGCCGGGCCGATATCGGCATCGCGCTGGACGGCGACGCCGACCGGGTGCTGATCGTGGACGAGAAGGGCCAGGTGGTCGACGGCGACCAGCTCATGGCCGTCGTGGCGCGCTCCTGGAAAGAGGACGAGCGCCTGACGCAGCCGGGCGTGGTGGCGACGATCATGTCGAATCTCGGCCTGGAGCGCTTCCTCGGCGGCCTCGGCCTGACCCTGGCCCGCACGGCGGTGGGGGACCGCTACGTCCTCGAGCACATGCGGGCGCACGGCTACAACCTCGGCGGCGAGCAGTCCGGCCACATCATCATGTCGGACTACACGACCACCGGCGACGGCCTCGTGGCCGCCCTGCAGCTCCTGAGCGTGGTGCAGCGACAGAACCGGCCCGTGAGCGAGGTCTGCCACTGCTTCGACCCGCTGCCGCAGATCCTCAAGAACGTCCGCTACCGGAGCGGCGAGCCCTTGCGCGAGGACAGCGTGGTCAGCGCGATCGAGCACGCGCGCGAGCGGCTCGGCAATGCCGGCCGCCTCGTGATCCGCCCGTCGGGCACCGAGCCGGTGATCCGCGTCATGGCCGAGGGTGACGATCGCGGCCTCGTCAACGCGGTGGTCGACGAGGTGGTCGACGCCGTCACCCGCGCGGCGGCCTGAGGCCGGAGCCTCGGAGCCGCCCGACCCTGCGGGGGCCGGGCGGAGCCGCATCGGGCGCGGGGTCAGCCCAGGTCGGCGTAGGCGGCGCGCAGCTCCGCGGGTGCGGTCATCCGCCACGCCCCCAGCAGCGCCGCCCGCAGGGTCTCCTCGGTGCAGGGGTCGAGGTCGAGATTGGTCCAGCCCCGCCGCCCCCAGGCGCCGTCGAGCGGCGCGAACAGGTCCGGCTCGGCCTCGCACAGGGCGGCCTGATCCGCGGGTGCGAGGCGCAGCACCACCCGCGCCTCCTCGACCCAGAGGGTCGCGAAGACCCGGCCGCCGACCCGGAAATCCGGGTTGCCGCTGTGGGCGCCCGCCACCGTCTCGGGCAGCATCAGCGCCAGGACGCGCACGTCGTCGGGCCCCATGCGGTCGTCAGTCCCCGCGCGGCCCGGGCGACCGGGCCACGGCGATCCGGTCGCTCATGCGGCCCTTCCCCGACAGATGAACTGCGCCAACCCGGCGACGCGACGCAGCGGAAACAAGCAAGTCTCGCACGGACGACCAGTTCGACAGCTCGGCAACGGATGCGCAAGCCTAACATTTAACGTTAAGCCGGATTTAAGACGTTCCTTCCATCCTTCCCTCGTACCCCGGGACCGCGCGCCGCGCGTCCGGCCCACGAGTCCAGTGAAGGAATCTCCATGGCCCGCTCCAAGCTGAACGCTTTGGTGCGTAGCCTGACGCTCGCGGCGAGCGTCGGCGCGCCCTGCCTCGCCGCGGCCGCGGATCTGATGCTCCCGCCGCCTCCGCCTCCGCCGCCCCCGCCGATCGAGGTCGGCGGCGGCTGGTACCTGCGCGGCGACGTGGGCGCCAGCATCTACACCCGTCCGCGCTACAGCGACGCCTACGACTACACCGGCTACGCCGAGTCCAACCGCGCCTTCGGCAACGCGGTGGGCGGCGGCGGTTTCGCCGGCGTCGGCGTCGGCTACCAGTTCACCCCGTTCCTGCGCGGCGACATCACCGGTGAGTACCGCTACTCCACCGGCCTGCGCGGCAGCGAGTACTACAAGGGTCCCGATTTCGATAACGGGCTCGGGTCGTACGGCGTGAACAAGTCGAGCGGCAACTTCGACTCCGCGGTGGTTCTGGCCAACGCGTATTTCGACCTCGGCACGTGGTACGGCATCACGCCGTTCATCGGCGGCGGCGTCGGCTACGCGTTCAACCACGTCTCGAGCTACTCGACGAACCAGCAGTTCACCAGCCCGACCTACGCGTACGATTACACCAATGCCGGCTGCGGCTGCATCCCGTACGCCCCGGTCTACGACCCGAACGGCAACCCGGTGTACAACACCAACAGCGGCAGCAAGTTCTACAAGGACAAGACCACCGGCAGCCTCGCCTGGGCGCTCCACGCCGGTCTCGCCTACAACGTGACCGACGCGCTGAAGATCGAGGTGGCCTACCGCTACTTGAACCTCGGCAAGGCCGAGACCGGCCCGGGCTTCGTCCCGTGCTGCACCGGCAGCCTGCAGGCGATCAAGATCAAGGACATCGAGGCGCACGACGTGAAGATCGGCCTGCGCTACTACCTCGGCGGCTTCGTGGCGGCCCCGCTGCCGCCGCTGATGCCGGAGCCGATCCCCGGCCCGCTGGTGCGCAAGTACTGATCGCGCCTCGACCGCGATCCCACCGACAGGCGACGACGGCGCGGAGGGTCTCCGCGCCGTTTCGCGTTTCGGCGTCCCGTCGCGACCGGGTCGGTTCTCGCCCGGTTCTCGACCAGTTCTTGCCCGACCCAAGTTCCGTCACGACGCGCCGGGACTGGCATACCTGGATCGGGACTGGCCTGTCGCAGTCGAGCAACGGAGAATTAAGGTTACCGGCGTATCACCGTGTCGAGGCTCGATCCGCCGTCCGTCTCTTCCGTCCCAGGACGATCCCGATGCGTACCGTCACTTTCCCGCTGCTGGCGGTTCTCGGTCTCTGCGGCGTGAACACCGCGCGCGCCGCGGATCTGGATTACGATTACCTGCGCGGCGCCGATTACGACCCGGTCCCGGCCCCGGTGGTCGACTGGAGCGGCGTGTATGTCGGCGGCCACGGCGGCTTCACGTCGACGAGCCTGGGCTTCGGGAACACCGCCCAGCCGATCGTTGCCAATGATCTGCGCCAGACCAGCGTCGAGAGCCAGTACCACGTCTCGACCCTGATGTCCTCGAACGCCAATCGGCGTGTGAACGGAACCAGCTTCGGCGCATTCGTCGGCTACAACATTCAATTCGACGAGATCGTTCTCGGTATCGAGGCCGACTACACACATTTCGGCTCGGGCGGCGCGGTCACTGACACCATCGGTCGGCAGATGGTGACCAACGATGGCTTCGTGAACTACGTCAACCTCGCGAGCAGCTCCCGCACCAAGCTCAACGATTACGCCACGCTGCGCGCCCGAGCGGGTTACGCGTTCGGAAACATTCTTCCCTTCGTGACGGGCGGATTCGCGATCGGCTCCGCGCAGATCGCCGACCACGTGTCCGTGCAGGTGGCCGGCTACGACCAGACGACCTACAGAGCGAACCAGGCGATCACGGACGCTACCAAGCCGGCCTTCGTCGGACGTTACGGGTACAGCTCGTTCGACGCGAGCAACCCGAATGCTGGGATCCTGTCCGATCCCTTGGTATTCAACCGCGCCAAGACCAAGATCGTCGGCGGCTTCTCGGCCGGAACCGGCGTCGATTACGCCATCACGCCCAACATCCTCCTGCGCGCCGAGTATCAATACGTTCTCTTCGATGCCTTCGACGGGCACAAGGTCAACCTGAACACCGTCCGCGCCGGCGCGGCCGTCAAGTTCTGATGCCGCGCTTCGGCGGGAGCCTGCTCATGCGGTACGCACGCACCATCCGGCTCACCCTCCTGCTGCTCGGTGCCGGCCCGCTCCTCGACCCCGCCGTCGCGGCCGATTGGCCGCGCGACCCGCATCCGCCGCGCAGCGTTCGATACCGGAGCCCGGTGCGGTCCGTTCCCGCCGTCCCCCCGCCCGTCCTGGTGCGGGGCTACCTGCCGCGCAACCTCAACGTCCCGATGTACAACGAGCCGCCCCGCCGCGAGCCGGCCTGGTGAGGCCTCCGCGCCGCCCTCAGCTCTCCAGCTCGCTGTCCCAATAGAGGTAGTCGAGCCAGGTGTGATGGTACTGGCGGTGGTCGAACTCGGGCTGCCGGTGGTGCAGCTCGTAGCGCGTCGGCCGCCGGGGCTCGGTCATCAGCGGCATGTCCGCCTCGTCCGGCGTGCGGTTGGCCTTGCGCAGGTTGCAGGGCGAGCAGGCCGCCACGACGTTCTCCCAGCTCGACAGGCCGCCCCGGGAGCGCGGCACCACGTGGTCGAAGGTCAGGCCGCCCGAGGGCAGCCGCAGGCCGCAATACTGGCAGCTGAAACCGTCGCGCAGGTAGATGTTGTAGCGGGTGAAGGCCGGGCTGCGGGCCAGCGCCACGTAGTTCTTCAGCGCCACCACGCTCGGCACCCGCAGGGCGCGCGAGGGCGAGCGCGCCTCGACGTCGTAGCTCGCCACCAGGGTGACCCGGTCGAGGAACAGGGCCGTGAAGGCGTCCTTCCACGACCAGAGGGAGAGCGGATTGTACGAGAGCGGCCGATAATCCGCGTTGAGGACGAGGGTTTGGAGATCCATCATCGGCGCGACTCTTCGGACTAGCTCTGGCGCGTGAGACGCGCGGGACCATGCCGCCGCCCCGCCGGCCCGTCCGAACCGGCCCGGGGCCGATGCAGGACGAGCCGGCGCGCGGAGCGACGGCTTGACGGGAGAGACGGAGGGAACAACAGGGCGGCGGGCCGGCGCGCGGGGGCGCCGGTCGATGCGGTAGCATCCGGAACGCGGCCGGGCCGGGCCGGTATCGCCACCGGCCGCGCCCTTTCGCGTAGCGACGAAAAGGCCCTGTCCATCAGGTGTTCATCTAATCCCAGCGTGACACCCTTGTGAAGCTTTTCCGGATGAGCCCCGGGGACGCACCCACAGCGGGCTCGACGCGGCGGGATCCGGCCCGGGGTGGGCAGGGGCACGCTTTCGCCCTATTGCTCGCCCAGAGCGCCCGGCCGCCAGGAGGCCCGCCCGGTCCCCGATCGCCGCCGATTCGCCGATGCCGGACTCCGGCCGGCCGCCGCGCGCCCGACGAGAGGTTGCTCATGCATCGTATCCCAGCGCGGACCCAGAAGCCGGAGGGCGCCCCGCGCCCGTCCCGCGCACTCGCCCTGCTCGCCGCGCTGGTGTTCGCAACCCCGGCGGCCCTGACCCTGCCGGCCTTCGCCCAGGATCCGGCGCCCGCCGCCAAGTCTTCCGATCAGAAGCCCGCCGATCACAAGTCCGGGGACACCAAGGCCGCGCCGGAGGCCAAGCCGGCGGACGGCAAGGCGCCCGACACAAAGGCGCCCGACACAAAGGCGCCCGACACGAAACCGGCCGACGCGAAGCCCGCGCCCCCGCCGGCCGCCAAGGCCGAGGTTCCCGAGCAGTTCAAGAAGGTCCGGGCCAAGCTCGACGCCGCCAAGGCCGAGCTCGACGCCCGCGAGAAGCAGCTCGGCCACGCGGAGCTGACGGTGGCCGACCTCAACGCCGTCCGCGACAGCGCCGTCACGGTCACCGACGAGATCCGGACCCTGGTCACCCGGCTCGACTCGCCGCTGGAGGCCGCGCGCGAGCGCCTGGCCCAGCTCGGGCCGAAGCCGAAGGACACCCAGGAGAGCGCCGACGTCGCCGCGGAGCGCGCCGAGCGCGAGGCCGCCGTCACCCGCATCGACGAGACCCAGCGCCTCGCCCGCTCCCTGGTGGTGCAGGGCGACCAGATCGTCGACCGGGTCTCGAATCGCCGCCGCGAATCGTTCACGCGCGACCTGCTCCAGCGCTCCCAGCCGCTGGTCGGCCCCGGTCTCTGGACCAAGGTGATGGGCGACGTGCCCCGGGACACGCGCGCCCTGCAGAGCGCCGTGTCGGATATCGGGCTGCTGTTCTCCCGCAACGGCAACCTCGCCAACCTGCTGTTCCTGGGCCTCGCCTTCGGGATCTCGGTGGCGCTGTATTTCGGCCGCCGCAACATCGCCCCCAAGGGGGCCCGCCGGGACGCCACCAAGACCGATCCGTCGCGGCGCGCCGTGATGCTCGCCGCCTGGCGGGTGATCCTGCTCGGCACGGTGCCGGCGGTCGCCGGGTCCTACGCGGTCTACTACGCCCTCGATTCCACCAACCTGCTGCCGTCCCGGCTCCTGCCGGTCGCCGCCGCGATCCTCGGCGGCCTCGCCTTCATCGCCTTCGTGGAGGCCCTGTGCGACGGGCTGCTCAGCCCCGAGAAGCCGGCGTGGCGGCCCGCCCCGGTGAGCGACGCGGCGGCCACGCGCCTGACCCGGCTCGCCGTCGGCATCGCCACGGTGATCACCGTGGTGAAGTCCGTCGAGGCGCTCAATTCCGGGATCTCGGCGGCCCTGCCGATCTCCATCGCCACGCGGGGCCTCGGGGCGGTCGCCACCGCGCTGATCCTCGCGGTCGGCCTCCACCGCTTCGCCGACACCGAGCAGGAGGAGGAGGCGTGCTTCGGCCCCTACGTGCCGACCAAGACCACCACGGGCATCGGCGGGCCGGCCCGGCTCCTGGGCTGGGCCGCGGTGGCGCTGATCGGGCTCGGTGCGCTGGTGGGCTACGTGGCCTTCGCGGCCTTCCTGATTGACCAGCTGATCTGGGACGCGGCCGTCCTCGTGCTGCTCTACCTGCTGGTCCAGAGCGTCGACATCTTCGTCGGCCGCGCGCTCAGCGACGAGACGCGGCTCGCCACCACGCTCCAGGCCAACACCGGCCTGCGCAAGCGCTCGCTCAACCAGATCTCGGTCCTGACGACCGGCGCGACCCGGCTCGTCCTGTTCCTGGCGGCCGCGGTCCTGGTGCTGGCGCCCTGGGGGCTCGATTCCACCGACATCGTCTCGTCGGTCCGGCAGGCCTTCTTCGGCTTCAAGGTCGGCGACGTCACGATCTCGCTCTCCAGCATCGCCTTCGGGATCGGCATCCTGGTGGTCGGCGTGTTCATCACCCGCGGCGTGCAGCGCTGGCTGGAGAACACCTACCTGCCGGCCACCGACCTCGACGCCGGCCTGCGCAACTCGATCACCACGGTGGCGGGCTATTGCGGCTTCCTGATCGCGCTGGCGCTCGCCTTCTCGTATCTCGGCCTGAGCCTGGAGAAGCTCACCATCGTGGCCGGCGCCCTGTCGGTCGGTATCGGTTTCGGCCTCCAGTCGATCGTCAACAACTTCGTCTCCGGACTGCTGCTCCTGTGGGAGCGGCCGATCCGGGTCGGCGACCAGGTGGTGATCGGCGATTCCGAGGGCATCGTGAAGCGGATCTCGGTCCGCTCCACCGAGATCCAGACCTTCGACCGCTCGGCCGTGATCGTGCCGAACTCGAACCTGATCTCCGGGGTGGTCAAGAACCGGGTGCGGGGCGACCGGACCGGGCGCGTCAGCATCACGGTCAGCGTCCTGCGCAACCAGGATCCGGTGCGCGCCGCCGAGATGATGACGGCCTGCGCGCAGGGCCATTCCGACATCCTGAAGGAGCCCCCGCCCCGGGTGGTGTTCAAGAAGATCGGCGACCCGTTCCTGGAATTCGAGCTCCTCGTCTGGATCGTGGACGTGAGCCTCGGCCAGAAGGTGGTGACCGACCTGAACTTCTCGGTGTTCGCGACCCTCTCGGAGGCGGGCTTCATCCCGCCGCTCGGGCCCGGCTCCAGCGTCGTCACCGTGCAGGGCCTCGACACGATGCAGAGCGCCATGGGCGAGATCGCCAGCCGCTTCATCCAGGCGGCCCCGGTTCCCGAGGGCGGCGAATCAGCCCGGCCCCAGCGCGACCGCGGCCTCCGCAGTGCCGGTGCCTGACCGGCCGCCGCGGGCGATCCGGACGGTGTTCCCGCCCGCGTCCTTGGCGGCGTAGAGTGCCGCGTCCGCCCGGCCGAACAGCCGGGCGCGGCCGCCGCTCCCCGCGGAGAGTCCGACGGAGATCCCCACGGAGGCGCCGATCCGCAGCCCCTGGCCGCGATACGGGATCGGCCGGCTCAGGGCGGCGACGATGCGCCGGCCGCGCTCCACCAGCGCGGACGGGTCGACGGGCGCCCGCAGGAGCACGGCGAACTCGTCGCCGCCGATGCGGGCCACGAGGGCCGCGTCCCGGCAGACGGCGGCCAGCCGCGCGGCCGAGCGCCGGAGGCACAGGTCGCCGGCCGCGTGGCCGTGGACGTCGTTGACCGGCTTGAACCCGTCGAGGTCGATCAGCAGCAGGGCGCCGTGGGGATCCGGACCGGAGCCGGCCGTCCCGGCCCCGAACGGCGCCTCGAACAGCGCTTCGAAGCCGCGGCGGTTCGCCAGCCCGGTGAGCGGGTCGCGCTCGGCGCGCCGGCTCAGCTCGGCCAGCCGGGCGATCTCCTCGGTGATGTCCTGCTTGGTCCCGAACAGGCGGGCGGGGCGCCCGTCCTCGGTCTCGACCGCGGCGCGGATCCGGATCCAGCGTTGCCGGCCCCCGGCGTGGATCTCGGCGTCGAGCACGAAGGCGCCGCTCCGGGCGATCGCCCGGTGCCGGATCGTCTCCAGCAGGCGCCGCGAGGCCGGCTCGTAGAGGTCCAGGATCCGGGGCCGGTGCAGCGCCGCGCCCCGGGGCACGCCGAACAGGTCGTGGACGCCCCCGGACCAGTCGAGGGCGCCGTCGCGCAGGCGGCAGGACCACAGGCCCATCCCGGCGCCCGCCAGGGCGCGCTCCTGCCGCGCCAGCAGGCCGGCCTGCTGGCGGATGATCGTGCGCCGCAGGGCGCACGCGGCCGCGGCCTCGGCGTCCGCATCGGCCTCGGCGGCCATCTCGGCCGCGGCCGACGGGCCGGCTCGCCCGCCGACGGATCGGTCGCGGGGTGGGTCCACCGGGGCCAGGGAACGCGCGGTCGTCATCGGTGTGCAGTTCTAGACGGAAGGCTTTTGAGGAAGCCCTAACCGTCCGGTGCACGGCCGCCCGGCAGCCCCTATATGCCGCCTGGGCGGCAGGGCCGTCGCAGGGATGAGTCAGTCGTGACGAGACGCGATCGGGACGGTCGACAGGCGGGGCGCGGGCTCGGCCGGATCAGCATCGGGATCAGGACCCGGATGGTCGGCCCGGCCGCGCTGGCGACGGCGGCGCTGCTCGGTGGCTGCGCCGCCCAGCCGTCGAGCGGCACCGCGCTGCCGAGCATCTACCTGCCGCTCGCCAGCAACAGCGCGCATATCGACGTCGAGGCGGCCCGCGACATGATCTCGTCCTATCGCCGCAACCGCGGCGCGCCGCCGCTGACGGTCGATCCCGAATTGCAGCGCCTCGCCGAGGCCGAGGCGGCCGCCATGGCGCTCGCCGACCGGCCGAGCCGGGCCCAGACCGTGAAGGGCGCGGTGGAGCGGCTCGGCTACGCGGACGTGAACGCCAACCTCTCGGCCGGCTACCACACCCTGGCCGAGGCGTTCTCCGGCTGGCGGGAGAGCCCGCCGCACGACGCCACCATGCTGGCGCCCCGGGCGACCAAGATGGGGATCGCCACCGCCTACGCGCCGGGCTCGAAGTACAAGGTCTACTGGGCTCTGCTCACCGCGAAGTAGCGGCGCTCCGCCGGTCGGCCGGCATGGAGCGGGCCGCCCTGCCGACGGCGGAGGCGATTCGGTCGTCCGGACAGCCGGACGCCGTCGATCATGAACGGCGCGAACGCCGCGCCGAGGCCGCCGAGCCGTCGGGCACCGCCCGCGCGTCCGGGACGCGGCGGGGCCGCGCTAAGCTTCGGGAAACTTTGCTGAAGCAACCGTAAGGGCGACTGTTTCGAACCTGTATCGGCCCGTCATCGCCCGTTCAGGCAGGCGCTGGCATACCCGTTTCGTACGAGGGGTTTGACTCGGATCCGGCACTCATGCCGGCCGAGCGGACCTCGTCGGTGAAGGCGTGAGACCCGGGTCACACGGGCCGCGCCAGGGGTGGCGGAGCGGTACGATGGTTCGTCTGTACGGGCGGGTCCTGGGATTCCTGAAGGCGGAGCGGCGGCTGGCCATAGGCCTGGCCACCACCAACGTCGTCCTGGCGGTGGCGGCCTTCGCCGAACCGCTGCTGATGGGCCGGATCATCGACCAGCTGACCCACCTCAAGCGCGGCGGCGACGCCATGGGCACGATGCTGCCCCTGCTCGCCGCCTGGGTGGCGTTCGGCTTCTTCACCATCGCGGCGGGCGTGTTCATCGCGCTCCACGCCGACCGGCTGGCGCACCGCAACCGCCTGTCGTCGATGGCGAGCTACTTCGAGCACGTCCTCGACCTGCCGCTCGCCTTCCACTCGGCCAACCATTCCGGCCGCGTCCTGAAGGCGATGCTGGAGGGCACGAACGGCATGGCGTGGCTGTGGCTCGGCTTCTTCCGCGACCACCTCGTCGCCCTGGTCTCGCTCGGCGTGCTCCTGCCGATGACCCTGTTCATCAACTGGCAGCTCGGCTCGATCCTGGTGGTGCTGGTGCTGGCCTTCACGGCGCTCACCACCTTCGTGATGCGCCGGACCGAGACGCTGCAGGGCCAGGTCGAGGCGTTCAACTCGGGGCTGGCCGCCCACGCCTCGGACGCGCTCGGCAACGTCGCGGTGATCCAGTCCTTCACCCGCGCCAAGGCCGAGAAGGAGGCGATGCGCGGCATCATCACCAACCTGCTCGCCGCGCAGATCCCGGTCCTGTCCTGGTGGGCGCTGGCCAACGTAGCGACCCGGGCGTCGGCGACCATCACCATGACGGCGATCTTCGTCACCGGCATCTGGCTCTACCAGGCCGGCACCACCACGGTGGGCGAGGTCGTGGCCTTCATGAGCCTCGCCACCGCCTTCGTGGCCCGGCTCGACCACGTGGTCGGCTTCGTCAACGGCCTGTTCCAGCAGGCGCCGAAGATCGCCGAGTTCTTCGAGATCTACGACACCGTCCCGGCGGTGGCCGACCGGCCGCACGCCCGGCAGGTCGCCCGCTTCGAGGGCGCGGTCACCTTCGACGACGTCGCCTTCTCGTACGACGGCCGGCGCCAAGCGCTCGACGGCGTCTCGTTCACCGCCAAGCCCGGCGAGACGATCGCGCTGGTCGGCACCACCGGCTCGGGCAAGTCGACGACGCTCGGCCTCCTGCACCGCAGCTTCGACCCGGCCTCCGGCGCGATCCGGATCGACGGCATGGACATCCGCGACGTCGGCCTCGCCTCGCTGCGCCACAACATCGGCGTGGTGTTCCAGGAGCCGATGCTGTTCGCCCGCTCGATCCGCGAGAACCTGCAGGTCGGCTGCCCCGACGCCACCGACGCCGAGATGCTCGACGCGCTGGAGCGCGCCCAGGCCAGCGCCTTCATGGCGCGCCAGGCCGACGGGCTCGACACGGTGATCGGCGAGCGCGGCCGGTCGCTCTCGGGCGGCGAGCGCCAGCGGCTCTCGATCGCCCGGGCGCTCCTGAAGAACCCGCCGATCCTGATCCTCGACGAGGCGACCTCGGCGCTGGACGCCGCCACCGAGCGCAAGCTCCAGGGCGCGCTGGAGACCGTGATGGAGGGGCGGACCACCTTCGTGATCGCCCACCGCCTCGCGACGATCCGCGACGCCGACCGGATCCTGGTGTTCCACGAGGGCCGGATCGTCGAGGCCGGCACCTTCGACCAGCTGGTGGCCGAGGGCGGCCGCTTCGCCGAGCTCGCCCGGGCGCAGTTCATGGCGGCCCAGGCGGAGGAGGACGAGGGGCTGGCGCTGGCGGCGTGAGCCGCCGCCGGGCGCACCGCCTAGTGGCCGGGGCCGAGAGGCCTCAGGCGCCCGGTCCCGGGGCGCCCGTTCCCGCCCGCCTGCCCTCCATCTCGGCCCGGCGCGCCAGCATCTTCGCCTGCAGGCGGGTGCGGCGGGCGGCGATCACCGTGCCGTTGATCTCGCCGCCGAACAGGAACATGGCGGCGAGCCAGTAGAGGAAGACCAGGAACACCATCGCGGTGGCCAGCCCCCCGTAGGTCGACGCGTAGGCGTTGGAGAACCGGTCCAGGTAGTAGCCGAAGCCGAGGCCGGCGAAGAACCACAGGAGCAGGGTCACCCCGATCCCCGGCAGCACCGACAGGATCGAGCGCCGCCCGGCCGCGACGAACTTGTGGGCGATGACCAGCACGACGGCGAGCAGCAGGGCCGTGACGGCGATCCGCCCGATCGCCACCGTGAGGCTCAGGGGCTCCAGGCCCGGCGCCACCAGGACGACGTTGCGCCAGATCAGCGGCCCCAGCACCACGAGCAGCGCGAAGGCCAGCATCGCGAAGGCGCCGCAGATCACGTAGCCGATCGATTCGAGGCGCGTCAGCCACCAGGGCCGGCTCTCGCGCAGGCCGTAGGCCCGGTTCAGCCCGACCCGCAGGCTCTCGACACCCGAGGAGGAGAAGTACAGGGCGAACAGCGCGCCGAGCGTCAGCACGCCGCTGCGCTGCTCGGTGAGCACTCGGTGGACCTCGCCGACGATCGGCTTGGCGATCTCCCGCGGCCACGCGTCGAAGATCAGCACCCCGGCCTCGTCGGCGAGCGACTGGGTGCCGAACAGGCCGGCGAGCGCCGCCAGCAGGATCAGGAACGGGAACAGCGAGGTCAGGCTCGAGAGCGCGATGTGGCTCGCGATCGCCCAGCCGTCATGGGAGACGAAGCGCTGCGCGGCGACGCCCATGACCTGTAATCCGCTGCGGAGAGGTTTCACGGGTGTCCAACGATCCTCGATCGCGCGATCCTCGGGGCGCTCCTCCCGGAGAGAGGCCCGCCGATGAACGGCGCCGGCACCCGCGCGTCAACGCCGCCGGCGCGCTCCGGTCCCGATCGGCGGCCGGTGACGCGTCCGCGCCACGCCGGCGCCCGTCGTGGCCGCGCCCCGGCCGCCCCCCGCCCGGCCGGCGAGATCACCGTTGCGCCGGGCGCGCCGGCGTGCTCCGTCCGGCGGCCATGCCGATGCTCTCACGCCCGTCGACGCTCGCGTCCGGCGCCCTCCCGGCGCTGTTCATCCCGATCTGGGCCACGGGTTTCATCTCGGCCCGGGCGGTGGTGCCGCACGTCGATCCGCTCGCCTTCACGGCCGTCCGCTTCACGGCCGTGGCCCTGGTCCTGGCCCTGATCGCCGCGGCCTCCCGGGTGCGCTGGCCGGGGGACCGGGCGGGGTGGCGCGACCCGGTCATCGCGGGCTTCCTGATGCAGGGGGTCTACCTGTCGGGCGTCTTCTGGGCGGTGAGCCACGGGCTGCCGGCCGGCATCGCGGCGCTCGTCGGCAGCCTCCAGCCGCTGCTCACCGCGCTCCTGGCGCAGCCGCTGCTGGGCGAGCGGGTCAGCGGCCGGCGGGCCCTCGGGATCCTCATGGGCTTCGTCGGCACGGGCCTGGTGCTCGCCCCGAAGCTCGGCGCCACGGACCCGTCCGGGATCCCGCCGGCGGCGCTGGCCGTCAGCCTCCTGGGGGTGCTGGCGCTGACCCTCGGCACGCTCTGGCAGAAGCGCACCGGCGGCCGGGTCGATCTCCTGGCCGGCGCGACCCTCCAGTTCGTCGGCGGTATGGCCTGCGCCATCCCGCTGGCGCTCGCCTTCGGCGGCACCGCGTTCGACCCGGCGCCGGCCCTGTGGCTCGGCCTCGGCTGGGCGGTCCTGGTCAACTCGGTCGCGGGGATCCTGCTGCTGCTGGTGCTGATCCGGCGGGGGGCGGTGGCGGGCGTCGCCGCCCTGTTCTTCCTCGTTCCGCCGGTCGCCGCCGTGCTCGGCTACCTGCTGTTCGGCGAGGTGCTGACCCCGGTGCAGGGCGCCGGCATGGCGCTCGCCGCCCTCGGCGTGGCGGTGGCGAGCCGCGGCTGAAGCCGCCGCCGAAGTCGCCGCCGAAGCCGCCGCCGAAGTCGCGGCCGAGTCCGTCGCCCCTGCGACGGAAGGCGCGGAAACCCTTCGTGCCCTCGCGGTTTGGTGCGCGCGGGCCGGGTCGGCCCGGGCCGGCACCGCGCGAGGCGAGCATGAACCAGGACGAGCCCCGCGAGATCCGCCTCGCCCTCGACGCGATCCCCCTCGGCGGCAAGGCCGAGGGCAAGGCGGGGGAGGACGCGGTGCTGTTCGTGCGCGACGCCGACGGGGTGCGCGCCTTCCAGGCGAAATGCCCGCATCTCGGGGCGCCCCTCGCCAAGGGCGAGATCTGCGGCGGCCGGCTCTACTGCCCCTGGCACAAGGCGGCCTTCGCGGTCGCCGACGGCGCCCTGGAGGAGCCGCCGGCGCTGGAGGCGCTGACTCGCTATCCCGTCCGGATCGAGGGCGGCGAGGCGGTGGCGACGCTGACCCCCGAGCCGGTCCCGGCGCGGCGGGCCGAGGCCCCTGTCGGGACGGTCCTGATCGTCGGCACCGGCGCGGCGGCCGTGGCCTGCGTCACCACGCTCCGGCGCGACGGCTTCGCGGGGACGATCACGATGGTCGGCCGTGAGGGCCACCCGCCCTACGACCGGACCAAGCTGTCCAAGCAGTTCCTGGCCAAGCCGACCCCGGCGGAGAAGACCCTGCTGGAGCCGGACTTCGCCGCCGCCCACCGGGTCGAGCGGGTCGAGGCCGAGGCGACGCGGATCGACCCGGCCGACCGCAGCGTCGCGCTGGCGGACGGGCGCACGCTCACCGGCGACGCGCTGCTGATCGCCACCGGCAGCCGCGCCGTAGTGCCGGACTTCGCGGGAGGAAATCTCGACGGCGTGATGACCCTGCGCAGCCTCGACGACGCGGTGCGGCTCAGCGCCGCGGCGGAACGGGCGGCGCGCGTGGTGGTGATCGGCGCGGGCTTCATCGGCCTGGAGGCGGCGGCCTTCCTGACCAAGCGCGGCCTGTCGGTCACGGTCCTGTCCCGGGAAGAGATCCCCTTCGCCAAGCGGTTCGGCGAGGCGGTGGGCGCGGCGCTGAAGCGCTACCACGCCGGCAACGGGGTGACCTTCGTGACCGGCACGGTCGCGCGGATCGCCGGCGCCGGGGCGGTCGAGGCCGTCGAGACCGGGGACGGCGCGCGGTTCCCGGCCGACCTCGTGCTGATCGGCGCCGGCGCCGCGCCGGAGACCGGGATCGTCGCCGGGGTGGAGCCCGACGAGACCGGCGGCCTCCCGGTCGGCGCCGACCTGAAGCTCGCCGACAACGTCTGGGTCGCGGGCGACATCGCGGCGTTCCCGGAGCGCGGCAGCGGCGTCACGGCGCGGATCGAGCACTGGCGGCTGGCGCAGCAGCACGGGACGCACGTCGCCCGGGCGATGCTCGGTGCCACCGGCGCCTTCGCGGGCGCGCCGTTCTTCTGGAGCAACCAGGGCGACAAGCGCCTGGATTACGGCGGCTACGCGCCGGATTTCGAGCGGATCATCCTGCGGGGCGACCCGGCGGCGCTCGACTTCATCGCCTACTACGTCCGCGACGGCCGCGCGGTGGCCGCCTGCAGCATCGGCCGCAACCCGGCCTTCACGGCGTTCCTCCACCTGCTGGGCGAGGGACGCGTGCCCAGCCCCGACGCGATCGAGTCCGGCGCCGACCTCGCCGCGCTGGTGTGACGTCGCGGCGAGATCGGCGTGACATCGGGGCAGCCGGGTCGATGGAACAAGGTCCTGCGGCCCATCTTTCGGTAGACGCCGCCCGCCGTCTCGAGAGCCGGGCCCGCACGGGAGGCCCCATGAACCAGATCATCGTCGTCGCCCTCATCTGCGCCGCCTCCGTCCAGGCCCCGGACTGCTCGCGCGAGACCGCCATCGACGTGGTCACCGGCCCGGCCCACACGCTCCAGGAATGCCTCGTCCAAGGCCCGGTCCTGGCGGCCAATGCCGGCTTCAAGGGCGAGGACGGGGCCTATCTGAAGACGCGTTGCGAGCAGAGGCGCTGAGCCGAGGCCGTCCGGCGAGCAGGTTTCAGCAGGCCGGAGGCACGATCATCAGTGTCCGGACCGTCGCGCGTCGCCGCGCCGGTCCGGCCTCGACTTCGCAGGGCCGCGCCCCGGCCCGCCGATCCCGGTATTCAACTTCAGTTCAAGGCGAGACAAACGAAATCTGCTTCGGCTCCGGACCGCGGCAGGTTAAAAGACCCGATCCAAGAAGACGCCACGCGAGCAGAGAACCATGTCCGCATCCCCCGCCATCCAGACCGAGCCACAGGACCTCGTGTCCCTCACCAAGGCCGCCGGTGAGAGCGCGAAGGCGCTGGCCGCCGAGGCCACGCGCCGGGTCCGCACGCGGATCCTCGGGACGGACGGGCGGATCGACGCGGCCAAGCTCGAGGGCCAGCAGCACGCCGCCCACGGGCTCGCGTGGCTCGCGACCTACGCGGAGGCGGTGAACGAGCTCGGCGGCTACGCCGAGCGCCTCCAGGCAGAGGGCCGGTTCGGCGAGACCGAGGCGCTCCTCGTCCGGATCGGCGCCGGCGAGTATCTCGACCAGCTGTTCTCCGGCATCCCGATGAGCCAGGGCGAGATGGTCCGCGTCACCGGGTCGCTCGGCCTGTCCGCCAAGGAGGTGGCCCAGTACCGCACCGACGCGGTCGAGACCCTGATCGCCGAGGGCAACACGCCCGAGAACCGCGCCGCCCTGGTGGCGCTGATGCGCGACGGCGGCGGCTCGGCGACCGTCGGCGCCTCGGGCCTCGACGAGGACATGGAGGCGATCCGCTCCGAGATGCGCCGCTTCGGCAAGGCCGAGGTGGTCGACCAGGCGCACGAGTGGCACCTGAAGAACGCCTATATCCCGATGGAGATCGTGACCAAGATGGCCGAGCTCGGCGTCTTCGGCCTGACGATCCCGGAGGAGTACGGCGGCATGGGCCTGCCCAAGACCGCCATGTGCGTGGTCTCGGAGGAGCTGTCCCGCGCCTATATCGGCGTCGGCTCGCTCGGTACCCGCTCGGAGATCGCCGCCGAGCTGATCCTGTGCGGCGGCACCGAGGAGCAGAAGCAGCGCTTCCTGCCGAAGATCGCCAGCGGCGACATCCTGCCGACGGCCGTCTTCACCGAGCCGAACACCGGCTCGGATCTGGCCAGCTTGCGCACCCGGGCCGTCAAGGACGGCGAGACGTGGAAGATCACCGGCAACAAGACCTGGATCACCCACCCGGTCCGCGCCGACATCATGACGGTGCTCGTCCGCACCAAGCCCGAGGAGAAGGGCCACAAGGGCCTCTCCATGCTGATCGCCGAGAAGCCGCGCGGGACGGATGAGGATCCGTTCCCGGTCCAGGGCCTGTCGGGCGGCGAGATCGAGGTGCTCGGCTACCGCGGCATGAAGGAGTACGAGCTGGCCTTCGAGGGCTTCGAGGTGCCGGGCGGCAACCTGCTCGGCGAGGTCGAGGGCAAAGGCTTCGCCCAGCTGATGCAGACCTTCGAGTCGGCCCGCATCCAGACCGCGGCGCGCGCCATCGGCGTCGCCCAGTCGGCCCTCGACGTCGGCCTGCGCTACGCCGAGGAGCGGGTCCAGTTCGGCAAGGCGCTGGTGAACTTCCCGCGTGTGGCCGACAAGCTCGCCATGATGGCGGTGGAGATCAACATCGCCCGCCAGCTCACCTACTTCTCGGCCCGCGAGAAGGACGAGGGCAAGCGCTGCGACCTGGAGGCCGGGATGGCGAAGCTGCTCGGCGCCCGCGTCGCCTGGGCGGCGGCCGACAACGCCCTCCAGATCCACGGCGGCAACGGTTTCGCGCTCGAGTACCCGGTGAGCCGGATCCTCTGCGACGCGCGCATCCTCTCGATCTTCGAGGGCGCCGCGGAGATCCAGGCCCAGGTCATCGCCCGCCGGCTGCTCGAATCCGCCTGAAAGCCTGGCTAAAACTGGGGAACAGTACGTATCATGGGATTATAAGTCGGCACATGAACCCGGCTTAAACGAAGTCCCTGCTTCCTGGCGCCCGGTGAACAACTGGGGCGGCTCGGTGAGCGCGCAGCACGACGACGGACAGACGGGCAAGAACCTCCTCCGGCACTGGCAGGATTGCCGGACGCCGGGGGCGCCGATCCCGTCCTACGAGGCCGTCGTGCTGGGGAGCCTCGGTCGGCTGGCCGACCGGGCCGCCCTGGTGACGACCCGCGACGGGCGGGCCGCCCGGATCCTCTGGGCGGGCCAGGCCTTCGGTGCCTGGCTCGCGGACAGCGCGGAGGGCCCGTCGGCCGAGACCCTTCCGGTCGACGCGCTCCCGATCGAGCTGCGCGAGCCCGTCGACGAGATGGTCGCGGCCGCCCTCGCTTCCGCCCAGCCCGCCTACGGCCGGTGCGATCGCCTCGCCGCCGGCGTCGTGACCTCCACCCGGCTCGTCGGCGTGCCCCTGGGCAACCGCTGGGGCGAGCCGTTCGTGCTGATCGGGCTCGACGGGGCGAGCGTCCGGACCGAGCTGGTCCAGGCGATGTTCACCGCCACCGACCAGGGCATCCTGGCCCTCAGCACGATCCGGGACGCCGCGGGCCGCCCGGTCGATTTCAAGATCGTCGCCCTCAACCGCGGTGCCGAGCGCCTGCTGGAGCGCCCCGCCGCCGCCCTGCAATGGCAGCGCGTGGGCCAGCTCTTCCCCGGGGCGGTCACCGCGCGGACGATCGCGACGCTCGCCGCCATGGTCGAGCGGGGCGGGCGCTCGGCCTTCGAGCTGAGCCGTCCCCGGTCCGACGGCGGCACGCTCTACCTCAAGGTCGAGGCGGGCTGCGTCGGCGACCTCCTCTCGGTCACCATGACGGATGTCGGCGACATCAAGGCCCGGGAGGACTCGTTCCGGCTCCTGTTCGAGAACAACCCGGTGCCGATGTGGGTCGTGGCCGACGCGCGCGACCGCTTCCTGGCGGTGAACGACGCGGCCGTCGCCCATTACGGCTACAGCCGCGAGCAGTTCCTGAGCCGGGCGCCGGCCGACCTCGCCGTCGCGGCCGGGGAGGCGACCGGGCTCGGCCCGCCCTCCGCCGCCGGCTCGCTCCACCGCCGCGCCGACGGCTCCGCGATCGAGGTCTCGCTGTTCCAGAGGGCGATGCCGTTCGAGGGGCGGCAGGCCGTGCTCGAGGCCGCCATCGACATGACCGAGCGGCGCCGGGCCGAGGCCCGCATCGCCCACATGGCCCACCACGACGCGCTCACCGGGCTGCCGAACCGCGTGCTGTTCCGGGATCGCCTCGCCGAGGCGATCACCCGCCACGCCCGGGACGGCGAGGAGGCGGTGCTGCTCTGCCTCGACCTCGACAAGTTCAAGATCGTCAACGACACGCTGGGCCACCCGGTCGGCGACGCGCTGCTGCGCGAGGCGGCCGAGCGGATCGCCGGCTGCCTGCGCAAGGACGACCTCGTGGCCCGTCTCGGCGGCGACGAGTTCGCCATCCTGGTGCGCGCGATGGATCTCCCGGCGCTGGCCGACGGGCTGATCGCCCGGGTGATCGCCGAGCTCGGCCGGCCCTTCCGCCTGGAGGACCAGGATTGCCACATCGGGACCAGCATCGGCGTCGCCTGCCTGCCCCGGGACGGCACCGATCCCGAGACGCTGATGAAGAACGCCGACCTCGCCCTGTACCGGGCGAAGGCCGAGGGCGGCGGAACCTTCCGGTGCTTCGAGCCGGAGATGGATGCCTGGGTGCAGGCGCGGCGGCGGCGCGAGAACGAGCTGCGCGAGGCCTTCGCGCGCGGCCAGTTCTCGCTGGTCTACCAGCCGCTCATGGATGCCCGCGCCGGCCGGATCCTGGCCTTCGAGGCGCTGCTGCGCTGGCACCACCCGGAGCACGGCCCGGTCTCGCCGGCCGAGTTCGTGCCGCTCGCCGAGGAGACCGGCCTGATCGTGCCGATCGGCGCCTGGGTGATGCAGACCGCCTTCGCCGAGGCGGCGACGTGGCCGGAGACGATCCGGCTCGCCGTGAACTTGTCGCCGATCCAGTTTCGCAACCGCAACTTGGTCGAGACCGTGCGCGGCACGCTCGCCGCCACGGGGCTCGATCCGCGGCGCCTCGAGCTGGAGATCACCGAATCGGTCCTGCTCGCCGACAGCACCGCCAATCTCGCGACCCTGCACGCGCTGCGGGACATGGGGATCCGGATCGCCATGGACGATTTCGGGACCGGCTATTCCAGCCTCAGCTACCTGCGCAGCTTCCCGTTCGACAAGATCAAGCTCGACCGCTCCTTCGTGAGCCAGGTCGGCGAGAACACCCACTGCACGGCGATCGTGCGCGCGGTGGCGAGCCTGGGCACCAGCCTCGGCATCGCCACCACCGCCGAGGGCGTCGAGACCGCCGAGCAGCTCGCGATGCTCCGCGCGGAGGGCTACGACGAGGTGCAGGGCTTCTTGTTCAGCCGCGCGGTCCCGGGGCCCGAGGCCCGCCGCCTGATCGACCGCGGGCGGGAGGCGGTGCCGGACGACCGGGCGGCCTGATCCCGCCCGGCCCATGCCGGCACGGCGGGCCTACTTGGTGATCTTCACCGAGACCGGGTCGCTCGACGGGAAGGTCTCCTCCAGGGCGTCGTCCAGGCGCTCGTTCAGCTTCTCCTGCTTGTTGTCGGGGTTCTTGGCGTCGCCCGGCTTGGCGCTGCCCTGCTGGAAGCCCGGCTTGGTCTCGTTCGGCTTGTCGGTCTCGGCCATGTCGCTCGCTCGTCCGTGACGGAGGCACGCAAGGGTGCCGGTGCGCATCAACGCGAGGGAGGGCGGGTGTTTCCGATCTTTCGGGGACGCGCGTCGATCTGGCGGCTCGGGGTGCGGTTCGCGCCGGCCGAGGGCGGGGTGCCGACGCGCGACCGGTCCGGGTCTCAGGCGGTCGCGAGCGGCCGCGCGAGCGGACCGTGGACCGGCGCGCGGGCCGCGGACTCGCGCATGACCGTCCCGTAGACGGCCTCGAGCCGGTCGAGATGGGCGTCCAGGGTCAGGGGCGCGGCCCAGTAGCGGTCGTGGGCGGCCCGGCCCATCCGGGCGGCGAGGCCGTCGTCGGTCAGGCGGCGCAGGTGCGCGGCGAGGTCGTCCGGGTCGCCCGAGCGGAACCAGAACCCGGTCTCGCTGTCGGCCACCGCCTCGCGGCCCGCGCAGGCGTCGCTGACGATCACCGGCGCCCCGCAGGCCAGCGCTTCGTAGACGGTGAGCGGCTGGCCCTCGTACCAGACGCTCGGGAAGACCAGCGCGCGGGTCCGCCGCATCAGCGCCTGCACGGCCGCGGCGTCGCGCCAGCCGAGCATCACCGCCTCGGGATAGCGCGCCGCGAGCTCGGCCCGCTCGGGGCCGTCGCCCACGAAGGCCGCCCGCACCCCCGCCCGCCGGGCCGCCTCGGCGAAGATCGGCGCGCCCTTCTCGGTGGAGATCCGCCCGACGAACAGGAAGTCGCCCGGCGGCCCGTCGTGAACCGGCGCCCGCGCCACCGCGATCGGGTTGTCGACCCGGTGGAAGGCGGTGCCGCCGGGCAGAAGCGGCCGCACCACGCTCTCCTGCAGGTCGCTGATCGTGATGACGTGGGCGAACAGCTCCGGCAGCCGGGCCACGTGTGCGAGGCCGGCGTGGCGGACCATCCGGGCCACCTTGCGCGGGTAGCTGCGCGCGTCGCAATGCGCCACGATGCAGGCGGGCGACATCGGGGTGCGGTGGCAGATCCGCTGCGCCGGGTAGGCGTAGAAGCCGCCGGTCGGGCAGACGAGGAAGAACTCGTGCATCGTGTAGAGGCAGGGCAGCCCCGAGGCCCGGAGCGCCGTGCCGATCGACGGCGACAGCGCCTTGGCGAAGGCGTGGACGTGGACCAGCGTGTCGCGGGGATCGCAGGCGGCGAGTTCCGCCGCCAGGGCGCGGCAGGCCGGCCCGTTCCAGATCGCCTGGACCGCGAAGGCGAGCTTGCTGCGCGCCGTGGTGACGTCGTCTTGGTCCAGGCAGACCACCCGGACGCCGGCCGGCTCCAGCCGCGGATCCACCGGGCCGACCGCGGCGAACAGGCTGACGCGGACCCCCCGGGCGGCCAGCCCCAGGGCGGATTCGATGGCGACCTTGGCCTGGCCGCCGTTGATCGCGGCGTGGTCTGCGACGAGGACGACGTGCACGTCAGGACTTCCGCCGCTGCGATCCCGGGACGACACCTGTATCCGGCCGCGGTTGATCGCCCGTAAACCGGACTGCCCCATCCTCCCGGCGCGCGAGACCGATCGATCCCCGGGAGGGTCACCATGCACGTCGTGATCCTGGCCGAGTTCGCGGCCGCCAGCGGCGGCGCCGAGAAGGTCGCGCTGGAATCGGCCCGCGGGCTCGCCGAGGCGGGCCTCGCCGTCACCTACATCCAGGCGATCCCGGGCCCCGTCGACCCGCTCCTCGACCATGCCGGCATCCGCCGGATCGACCTCGGCCTGCCCGACATCTGGTCGCTCGGCGCCGCGCGGGCGGCCGCCGCCGGGATCTGGCACGCGGGCGCCGCCCGCCGGCTCGCCGCGGTCCTCGCCGGGCTCGCCGCGCCGCCGGACTGCATCCACCTGCACCAGTGGACCCGGACCCTGTCGCCGGCGATCTTCCCGGTCCTGTCGGGGACCGGGGTGCCGGTGGTCGTCACGCTGCACGACTACGCCCTGGCCTGCCCCAACGGCGTCTACTACCGCTTCGACCGGGCCGAGCCGTGCGGGCTCGCGCCCCTGTCGGCCGCCTGCCTGGCGGCGCCCTGCGACCCGCGCAGCCGGGTGCACAAGGCCGTGCGCGTCGCCCGCGCCGCGGCGCTGCGTCAGGTCGTCGGACGGGCGAGCCGGCGCCGCCCGCTCCACGTCGTCCATGTCTGCGACGCCAGCCGGCAGCGGCTGGGTGCCCTCCTCGGCGGCTACGCCCTGACGCATCACCGGGTCGACAATCCCGTCCGGCTCCCGGAAGGGCCGGCGGCCGAGCCCGCCCGCGGCGACGCGATCGCCTACGTGGGGCGGCTCACCCGCGAGAAGGGCGCCGACCTCGTGGCCGACGCCGCCCGGGCCGCCGGGCTCCCGGCCCTGTTCATCGGCGCCGGGCCCCTGGAGGCGGAGCTGCGCGCCCGGGACGGCGTGGAGGTGATCGGGTGGCAGAGGCCCGAGGCGGTCTGGACGACGCTCCGCGCCCGGGCCCGGGCGCTGGCCGCGCCGTCCCGCTGGTACGAGACCGGGCCGCTCACCGTCTACGAGGCGCTGGCGGCCGGCATCCCGGTCGTGGCCTCCGACCGCTCCGGCGCCGCCGAGAAGGTCCGGCACGGCCGGACCGGATTCGTGGTCGCGCCGGCGGTCGGCGCCCTCGCCGAGGCGTTCACGGCGCTCCGCGACGACGCCCTGGCCGGCACCTTCGGGGCCGAGGCGGCCCGGCTCTCCCGGGCGGCGCCGACGGGCCTGGACGCGCACGCGGCGGCGCTCCGCGCGCTCTACGCCCGTCTGGTCGAATCGGCGGCTGGTGCGATGCAGCATCCCGCGGCGCTCGCCCCGGAGCAACGGTCCTGACGGGCGCGGCGATATTTGGCATACCAGAAGCATTCACGATCCGTTCGCGCCGCCCTGGACACCGGGATAGTTTTTTGCGAAGCGGGTCTCCGCCGGGATCAGCAATCTTAGCTCCCTGTCTCAACGGCACAGCTTGATCGCAACCTGCTGTCGGGCCTGCCCCGCGTTCCGATGACTTCGTGAGATCATCGGATCGGCATTTTATCGGGCTTCCGGTTCCGCGATTGCCCCCGAAACCTGCACTTGACTTCTTGTTGCGGTGCAACATATAGAGGCGCGTCAACGCGGACGCATGCGGCGTCCCGCTCCATGGATGATGCTGGAGACATCGATGCAGACCCCGAACTTCGAGATCCCGACCGAGATGCGCGACTTCGCCGACAAGAGCGTCGACCAGGCCCGGACGGCGGTCGGCACGCTGATGGCGAACGCCGTGAAGGCTTCCGAGCAGGTCCAGGCCTCGGGCCAGACCTTCCAGTCGACCTTCAGCGCCGCGATCGCGAAGGGGTTCGATCACGCCCAGGCCAACGCCAACGCGACCTTCGACTTCGCCCAGAAGCTGGTGCGCACGAAGGACCTCCGCGAGGCGTTCGAGCTCCAGTCCGAGTTCGTCCGCAGCCAGTTCGCCGCCCTCCAGGCCCAGGCCAAGGATTACGGCGCCCTCGCGCAGAACGCCGCCGCCCGCTGAGGCCGGCCGCCCCGATCCGCGATCGGGGCTCGAAGACCGGGATCCGGTGGGCCGCTCAGGGCCCGCCGGATCCCTCGCTCTGACGCCCGGGCGTCACGGGCCCGGCGCCGACACCGCCGGCGAGCCGGCCGCGCACGACCTCCGGCCGCCGCTCCGTCGGGACCGGCCGACGCCGACAGGAGGAGATCGCGCGATGGGAAAGCCGCGTCGACCGAGGAGCCGTCCCGCCGGGACGCCCCAGCCGTTGCAGGACGCGTCGGCCACCCCCGAGATCCGGGCCGCGGACGCCCCGGGCCCGGCAGACCGACCCGCCCCGGCGATGGACCGGCCGGTCGAGGCCGCCGCGCCGCCGGCCGAGGCGATCATGCCCGACACGGTGCCCGAGGCGAGGCCTGACACGGCGTCCGACGTCTCGGCCGAGACCGCGCCCGACGAGGTGGTGGGAACCTCGTCCGACCCGGTGACTGAGGCCGCCGTCGAGACGGTGGCCGAGGCCGCGATCGACGTCCCCTCGCCGGTGCCGGCCACGGGTCCGGGCCTCGCCGCGGCCGCGAACCGAATCGTCTTCACTCCCGACCGCCTCGACGTCGTCGAGATCGGCTCGATCATCGCCCGCTACGTGCGCGGCGAGGGCGAGGCGGCCGTCGCGCATCTGCGGGCTCTCTCGGGCGCCCGCTCGCCGGCCGACGTCCTCCGGCTGCAGGTCGGCGAGGCCCAGCGGGCCGCCGACGCGTCCCTGACCTGCTGGGTCACGGTGGTCGGGCAGGCGAGCCGGTTCGTCGCGTACCGCTGAGGCGCCGCGCCCGAGGCGCCGGGACTTGTCGCATCCCGGCCACAAGGCCGACCGGATCGAACCCGCGCCGGCAACTCCCCGTTAACCAAGCCGGTCCCATGCCTTATCGGAGGGCACGGGAGACGACACCGGACCGATGCCGAACTGCGCGCGCCTGATCCGTTCCGCATGGCTCCGCCTCGCCGTCGCGCTCCTGCCGGCGCTGGCGGGGGCGCCGGTTGCCGCGCAGAACGGCGAGAAGCCGGCCGTCGCCATCGGGGCCGACCTCGCGAGCCAGGCCGGAACCACGCGCCTCACCCTGACGCTGTCCCGGGCCGTGGAGGCCCGCGGCTTCGTGATGGAGCGGCCCGACCGGGCGGTGATCGACCTGCCCGAGGTCAACTTCCAGCTCGATTCGGGGACCGGCAGCCGCCGCGACGGCCTCGTGCAATCCTTCCGCTACGGCCTGTTCGCCCCCGGGCGGTCCCGCATCGTGATCGACCTCGCGGCGCCCGCCACGGTCGGCAAGATCGAGACCGCGACGCGGCCGCGCGACGGCGCGGTGCTGCTCACGATCCCGCTGCAGCGCGCCGACCGCGACGCGTTCCGCAAGGCCGCCGCCACCGCCGATCCCGCCCCCGCCCAGGCCCGCGCCGTCCCGCCGGAGCCCGCCGACCAGCGGCCTCTGATCATGGTCGATGCCGGCCACGGCGGCACCGATCCCGGCGCCATCGCGGTGGGCGGCGTGTTCGAGAAGGACATCGTGTTCGGCTTCGCCCAGGCGCTCGTGGCGAAGCTGGAGGCCGGCGGCCGCTACCGGGTCCGGATGACCCGCGACCGCGACGTGTTCGTGCCCCTGGCCGAGCGGGTGCGCCTCGCCCGCGACGCCCGGGCCGACCTGTTCGTGTCGATCCACGCGGACTCGATCTCGGCGGCCCCCCAGGTGAGCGGCGCCACGATCTACACCAATTCCGAGAAGGCCACGGACGCCGAATCCGCCAAGCTCGCCGAGCGCGAGAACCGGGCCGATTCCGCCGCGGGCGTCGACGCCGCCGAGGCGCCGCCCGACATCGCCGACATCCTGCAGGAGCTGACCCTGCGCGAGACCCGGGGCTTCTCGTCGGGCTTCGCCCGCACGCTGATGGGCCAGCTCGCCCCCGTGATGAAGATGAGCGCCAAGCCCCACCGGGAGGCGCGCTTCGTGGTGCTGCGCTCCCCCGACGTGCCGAGCGTGCTCGTGGAACTCGGCTATCTCTCCAGCAAGCGCGACCTGGAGATGCTGCAATCGCCGGAGTGGCGGGCCGACGTCACCGGCTCCATGGCCAAGGCGATCGACCAGTTCTTCACCAACCGCGCCACGCTCGGCCGGCCGGCCCCGACGCGCCGCTCGGCCGCCGCCGCCCCAGTTTCACCATAGATAGAGTGTCGATACGGGACGTCCGACGCCCCGTCGCACGGCCGCCGAAACCGGCATTCCGAGGGGGTCTCACGGGACCGTCCGGGGGCCGGCCGCGCAGCGCGCGGATTGCACGCGCCGGATGAGCCGATTCCGGCATTCGGCCGGGCCAGCGACGAGCGGAACACCGGATGCGTCTGATCCTTCGTTTCTTTGGGATCCTGTTCAGCGCCGCCGCGGTGCTGTTCGTGGTCGGCGCGGCGGTGGGCGGTTACTTCTACTGGAAGTACAGCCAGGACCTGCCCGACCATGCCGCGCTCTCCAATTACGAGCCGCCGGTGATGACCCGCGTCCACGCGGCGGACGGCTCGCTGCTGGCCGAGTACGCCCGCGAGCGCCGCCTGTACCTGCCGATCCAGGCGATGCCGAAGATCGTCGTCGCGGCCTTCCTGTCGGCCGAGGACAAGAACTTCTACAAGCACGGCGGCATCGACCCCGAGGGGATCGTGCGCGCCTTCCTGACCAACGCCAAGTCGGGCAAGCGGCAGGGCGCCTCGACCATCACCCAGCAGGTCGCCAAGAACTTCCTGCTCTCCTCCGAGCAGACCTACGACCGCAAGATCAAGGAGGCGCTGCTGGCGCTCCGGATCGAGGCGGCCTACTCGAAGGACAAGATCCTCGAGCTCTACCTCAACGAGATCTTCCTGGGCACGATCGTCCCAGGGCGCAACCTGCACGGCGTGGCGGCGGCGGCGCTCGACTATTTCGGCAAGTCGGTCCACGAGCTGACCATCAACGAGGCGGCCTACCTCGCCGCCCTGCCGAAGGGGCCGAACAACTACCACCCCTACCGCAAGACCCAGGCGGCCTTGGACCGCCGCAACGAGATCATCCGCCTGATGGCGGAGAACGGCTACATCACCCGGGAGGAGGCGGATTCCGCCAAGAAGATGCCGCTCGGCGTCAACCCGCGCGTCGCCTTCCCGAACGCCGCCAACGCCAACTACTTCACCGAGGAGGTCCGCCGCGAGATCTCCGAGCGCTACGGCGAGAAGAAGCTCTACGAGGGCGGCCTCTCGGTGCGCACGACCCTCGACCCGAAGATGCAGGCCTGGGCCCGCAAGGCGCTGGTCGACGGCCTCGTGCGCTACGACCAGGCCCATGGCTGGCGCGGTCCGGTCACCAAGGTCGACCTGACCGGGCGCGACTGGGGCATGGCGGCGGCCGAGGTCCCGGCGCTCGGCGACGTCGCGCCCTGGCGGCTCGCCGTGGTGCTGGGCAACGGCGGCGGCGGCGTGCAGATCGGCCTGCAGCCCAAGCGCGAGGCCTCCGGCCAGGTCGGCAAGGACCGTGAGACCGGCGTGATCACCCCCGAGGGCATGCGCTGGGCCGGACGCGCCAATCTCCAGGCCGGCGACATGGTCTATGTCGAGGCGATGGACGGCGGCCGCGGCCAGTTCCGCCTGCGCCAGAAGCCCGAGGTCTCCGGCGCCATCGTGGCCATGGACCCGAATACCGGCCGCGTGCACGCGATGGTCGGCGGCTTCTCGTACGACGAGTCCGAGTTCAACCGCGCCACCCAGGCGATGCGCCAGCCCGGCTCCTCGTTCAAGCCGATCGTCTACTCGGCGGCCCTCGACAACGGCTACACGCCCGCCTCGATCGTGCAGGACTCGCCGATCACCATCGAAGCGGGTCCCGGCCAGGAGGCCTGGTCGCCCTCGAACTACGACGGCAAGTCGGGCGGCCCGCACACCCTGCGCTACGGGATCGAGCACTCGAAGAACCTGATGACGGTCCGGCTCGCCAAGGATGTCGGCATGCCGCTGATCGCCGAGTATGCCCGCCGCTTCGGCGTCTACGACGACATGCTGCCGGTGCTGCCGATGTCGCTGGGTGCCGGCGAGACCACGGTCATGCGCATGGTCACCGCCTACTCGATGCTGGCCAACGGCGGCCGGCGCATCCGGCCGACCCTGATCGACCGGATCCAGGACCGCATCGGCGAGACGATCTACCGGCACGACAACCGCAAGTGCATCGGCTGCGACGCCGAGAAGTGGTCGGGCCAGGACGAGCCGAAGCTGGTCGACGATTCCGAGCAGGTGCTCGACCCGCTGACCGCCTACCAGATGGTCTCGATCATGGAGGGCGTGGTCCAGCGCGGCACCGCCACGATCCTGAAGCAGATCGGCAAGCCGCTCGCCGGCAAGACCGGCACGACGAACGACGCCAAGGACGCGTGGTTCGTGGGCTTCTCGCCGGACCTGGCGGTCGGCATCTATATCGGCTTCGACAAGCCCCGCTCGCTCGGCGACCGCGCCACCGGCGGCGGGCTGGCGGCGCCGATCGCCCTGGAGTTCCTGAAGACGGCCCTCAAGGACAAGCCGCCGACGCCGTTCCGCGTGCCCCCGGGGATCAAGCTGATCCGCATCAACCTCGCGAGCGGCACCCGCGCCGGCTCGGGGGAGGGCGCCGGGACGATCCTGGAGGCGTTCAAGCCCGGCACCGCGCCGCCGGATTCCTACTCGGCGCCATCCTCATCGGGCGGCGGCCAGGCGGCCGCCCCCGCGGCGGTCGCGCCCGATCCCGACCGGGCCGCGCAGGCCGGCGGACTGTACTGAGGCGGCTCGCCCCGCCCAGCCCGCTCTCAGCCGAGATCGCTCTCAGCCCAGGTCGGGTCCGCCCGGCCTGGGCTCTCGCGTTGCGGATCCGGAGCGGACGCGCGTCTCGCGCGGGGACGGTCGCGAGGGCGGCGTCCCGGATCCGGGGCGACGGCGCGCTCGATACTTCATCGCCGGGTGACGGCCCGTGATCGGCGACCGGCGCCGTCCGGGGCCGCGCGCGCAGCGGTGCCCCAACGGGGGTCATGCGGCGCGGCTGCCCCATCCGTGCGGGTCGCTCCCGCGCGGCCCGGCCCTTCGGCGCGGCGGCGAGCGCGCAGAAAAAAGCCGCTCCGGATGGAGCGGCTCGAGGAGTCATCAGGGAGGCATCAAAACAGAGCGGACGAATATGTCCAACTCGATATCCAGATCACTGGATGTCTGTTTATGCCTCGAAAACCTTAATGGGGAGTTAAGGCGCGTTTTCGCGCATCGATCTCAGGCCGCGAGACTGTCGAACAGCCCGCGCCCGTCGGTCCCGCCGACCAGGTCCTCGACGAAGTTCTCCGGGTGCGGCATCATCCCGAGGACGTTCCCGGTCTCCGACAGGACGCCCGCGATGGCGTTGAGGGAGCCGTTGCGGTTCGCCTCGACGGTGATCGCGCCGGTCGCGTCGCAGTAGCGGAAGGCGACCCGGCCCTCGCCCTCGATCCGCGCCAGGGTCTCGGGATCGGCGAAGTAGTTGCCTTCCCCGTGGGCGACGCAGACGTCGATCACCTGGCCCCGGGTGTAGGCGCTGGTGAAGCGGGTGTCGGTGCGCTCCACCCGGAGCGTCTGCCGGTGGCAGATGAAGCGCCGGTCGACGTTGCGCATCAGCACGCCGGGCAGCAGGCCCGATTCGCACAGGATCTGGAAGCCGTTGCAGATGCCGAGCACGAGCCCGCCGCGGGCCGCGTGGGCCCGGACCGCGTCCATGGCGGCGGCCCGGCCGGCGATGGCGCCGCAGCGCAGGTAGTCGCCGTACGAGAAGCCGCCGGGCAGGACCGCGAGGTCGGTGCCGGCGGGGAGCTCGTGGTCCGCGTGCCAGACGAGGCTCACCTGCGCGCCGGAGCGCCGCAGGGCCCGGACGACGTCCGACTCGCGGTTGGAACCCGGGAAGACGACGACCGCGGCGTGCATCAGAGGATCTCGATCGCGTAGTTCTCGACGACGGTGTTGGCCAGGAGCTTCTCGCAGGCCGCCCGCAGGGTCGCCTCGGCAGCGGTGCTGTCGACCGCCGACACCTCGATGTCGAAGACCTTGCCCTGCCGGACGCCGTCGACGCCCTCGATGCTGAGGGATCGGAGGGCGGCCTCGATCGCCTTGCCCTGCGGGTCCAGCACACCGGTCTTCAGGGTGACGATGATACGGGCTTTCATGGATCTTCGGGTCTCACGCGTGTCCGGGACGGGGGTGTGACCTGCGACAACATCACACAGACCGTCGCCGGTCGCTTCTAGCAGGAAGGCCGGCGCACTGTCGAACACGCCGCACGCATAGGGATCATTCCGCCGTTGGATACAACTTGAATGAAGAACCCGCCCGCGCGCGCTCGTTCAGCGATGCGCCGCCGGGGCCGGCCCGCGCAGGGGTTCGATGCTGGTCGCCCGGCGCCAGAGCTGAAGCATGATCCAGGCCGCGAACAGGCTGAACAGGCCCATCAGGACGTGCCCGACCCGGTCGCCGAGATCGAAGATGCCCGCGATGGCCCAGCCCGCCGCGATGGCCACGGCGAACACCTCGGTGCCGACGAGGACCATCATGCTGATGATGGTGATGGCGTTGCGCCCGTTCACGAGATCCGCCCTCGAAAAGATTTCGGGCCCCGGACGAACCGTCCGGGACCCGCGCAGCTAGCCCACAGAGGCGGGGCGATGCAACCGACCGGATCGGCGCCGGCCCGCCGTCGAGGCCGCCACCCGGGCGGTCCCGGCCTCAGCGCGGCGCGCGCTTGGCCAGGATCCGCTGCAGGGTCCGGCGGTGCATGTTGAGGCGCCGGGCGGTCTCGCTGACGTTGCGGCTGCACAGCTCGTAGACGCGCTGGATGTGCTCCCAGCGGACCCGGTCGGCCGACATCGGGTTCTCGGGCGGGTCGGCCCGCTCGCCCGGCTGCGCCATCAGCGTGCCGTGGATCTCGTCGGCGTCGGCCGGCTTGGCGAGGTAGTCGAAGGCGCCGAGCTTCACCGCGGTGACCGCAGTGGCGATGTTGCCGTAGCCGGTGAGGATCACGCCGCGCGCTTCGGGGCGGCGCTCCTTGAGGCGGGCGATCACGTCGAGGCCGTTGCCGTCGCCGAGGCGCATGTCGATCACCGCGAAGGCGGGGGCGCGCGCCTCGACGGCCGAGACGCCGTCCGCGACGCTGTCGGCCACCTGCACGTGGTAGCCGCGGCTCTCCATGGCGCGGGCGAGGCGGGTCTGGAAGGGCTTGTCGTCGTCGACGATCAGCAGGCTGCGGTCGGAGAAGGCGGCCAGCGGATCGGCATCGTTGATCACGGCGGGGTCTGACGCCGCCGAGGTCCCGGGCTGCGTGAGCATCCGGCACTCCTTTCGGGTTTTCGTATTCGGGTTCTTGGTCTGTCCCTCATATAGGTACGGCGTCGCGCGGTGGCAGGGGGGCGCGGATACTGAGTTCCGGAGAATGTCGCGGCGCGGCGCCGCGCTCGAAGATGTGGCGGGCCCAGGAGACGCGCACGATCGCCCCGTGGGCGTCCGGCGCCGCGACGTTCATCAGGGCGAGCTGCGCCCCCGAGCGCTCGATCAGGGTCTTGGCGATGAACAGCCCGAGGCCGAGCCCGGCCCCCACGGTCCCGCCGGATTGCGGCCGGTCGTGGCTGCGGGTGGTGACGTAGGGCTCGCCCGCGCGCAGCAGCACCTCGCTGGAGAAGCCCGGCCCGTCGTCGCGGATCTCGATCCAGACCCGGTCGGGGGTCCAGCGCCCCTCCACGGTGACGCCGGCCTCGGCGAAGTCGACGGCGTTGTCGAGGATGTTGGCGAGCCCGAACATGACGCCCGGGTTGCGCCGGCAGGCCGGCTCCGGCCCCTCGCCGGCGCTGGTGACGGCGAGGGCGGCGCCGAGTGCCCGCTGCGGCGCCACCAGCTCCTCCACGAGGTGGCTGAACGTCACCGTCTCCAGGAAGCCGGCCCCGGCCCCGTCCCCGTCGAGGGAGGTCAGCTTGCCGAGGATGCCGCGGCAGCGGTCGACCTGCTCGCGCAGCAGGTTGAGATCCTCCGCCACCCCCGGGGAGGCGGTGGGGCCGAGCTGGCGGATCAGCTCCTTGGTCACCACCATGATCGTGCCCAGCGGCGTGCCCAATTCGTGGGCAGCCGCGGCCGCGAGCCCGTCGAGCTGCGACAGGTGCTGCTCGCGGGCGAGCACCAGCTCGGTGGCGGCGAGCGCCTGGGCGAGGAGCCGGGTCTCCTCGGCCACCCGCCACGCGTAGACGCCCGTGAAGGCGGTGCCGAGCAGGATCGCGGTCCAGACGCCGGAGACGTACAGGAACGGCAGCTCAATCCGCCCGTCCGCGAACCAGGGCAGGGGCCGGTGCACCAGGGCCAGCAGGGTCGCGAGGCCGACCGCCAGGAGGCCGAGCGCCAGCGTCCGCTCGGGCGGCAGGGCGGTGGCGGAGATCAGCACGGGGGCGAGGAACAGCAGCGAGAACGGGTTCTGGAGCCCGCCCGTGAGGAACAGCAGGGCGGCGAGCTGCACGATGTCGAAGGCGAGCAGCAGCGCGGCGGAATCGTCGCTGAGCCGGTAGCTCGCCGGGAAGCGGATCCGCAGGGCGAGGTTCAGCCAGGACGAGGTGGCGATCACCAGGAAGCACCAGCCGAAGGGCAGGGGTAGGCCGAGGCCGAACTGCGCCCCCACGACCGCCGCGCTCTGGCCCGTGATGGCGAGCCAGCGCAGGCGGACGAAGGTGTCGAGCCGCAGGTGTCGCGCGTCGCGACCGAGGCCGCTGAGATCGGTATCGGGCATAGGCTGTATCGGTCCGTCGCCGGACGGGCCCGCCGGCGCGGCGTCCCGCGGACTCCCTTCGCATGACGCGGCGGTGGGAATCCCGGCACGCCGACCCGGACACGTCGTCGCTGGCGGACGGTCGCCCGCGGACGTGGTCACAGGCAAGTCGCCGCAGCTCCGGGATGTTCCGCCCGCGTTCAGGGTGGAGCATTATCCTACCGATTCGGGTTGCAGAGGGTGAGGGCCGCGCGGCTCGATGCCCGCGGCCAGACCGAGACCGCGAGGTGACGATGCTGCTGGCCTATTCCCTGTACGAGGGCGCCCGCGCCCTGATGGCGCCCGCCCGCGTCGCCGCCGACCTCACCCGCTACGGCCTGCAGATGCCGGGCAATCCCCTGGCCTACGGACCCTATGCCCGCGCGGTCAGCGCCGGCTGCGAGATGTTCGAGCGCGTCACCCGCCAGTACGGCAAGCCCGCCTTCGGCTTCACCGAGACGGTGGTGGACGGCGCGGCGGTCCCGGTCACCGAGCGGGTGGTCTGGGAGCGGCCGTTCTGCCGCCTGATCGCCTTCGACCGCGCGTTCCAGGCCGCCCCCGCGGAGCCGCAGCCCAAGCTGCTGATCGTCGCGCCGATGTCGGGGCACTACGCCACGCTGCTGCGCGGCACCGTCGAGGCGATGCTGCCGAACCACCGGGTGTTCATCACCGACTGGACCGACGCCCGGATGGTGCCGCTCTTCGCGGGCCAGTTCGATCTCGACGACTACATCGACTACCTGCAGGAGATGTTCGCGGTCCTGGGGCCGGACCTGCACGTCATGGCAGTGTGCCAGCCGGCGGTGCCGGTCTTCGCCGCGGTGGCGCTGATGGAGGCGGCCGACGAGCCGGCCGTGCCGACCTCCATGACCCTGATGGGCGGCCCGATCGACACCCGCCGCTCGCCCACCGCGGTGAACTGCCTCGCGCAGGAGCGCGGCCAGAAGTGGTTCGAGCAGAACACGATCAGCCTCGTGCCGCCGATCTACCCAGGTGCGTGGCGCCGGGTCTATCCGGGCTTCCTGCAGCTGTCGGGCTTCATGGCGATGAACCTCGACCGCCACGTCACCGCCCATTCGGACATGTTCGACCATCTGGTGACGGGCGACGGCGACTCGGCCGAGAAGCACCGCGAATTCTACGACGAGTACCTCGCCGTGATGGACCTGACGGCCGAGTACTACCTCCAGACCGTGCAGACCGTGTTCGTCGACCACGCCCTGCCGACGGGGCAGATGACGCACCGCGGCACGCCGGTCGATCTCGGCGCCATCCGCCGCTGCGCGATCCTCGCGGTCGAGGGCGAGAACGACGACATCTCCGGCGTCGGCCAGACCAAGGCGGCCCTCGACCTGACGCCGAACCTTCCGGAGGCGCGCAAGGCCTACCATCTCCAGACCGGCGTCGGCCATTACGGCGTGTTCAACGGCTCGCGCTACCGGGCGGTGATCGCCCCCCGCATCGCGGCCTTCATCCGCGCCATGCAGGCGGTGCCGGGCGCGCGGGGCGGCCACCTGCGGCAGGTGGGCTGAGCCCGGACCCGGCACGACGCGCCCCCGCTTCCCCCGCGGGGAGGGGCGGAGCGAGGGGGGAGACGGCGCGCGATCGCGCCGGCCTCCCGGTCGCGGCCGCGCGCCGTCTCCCCGGGGCGCCGCGATGCGATCCCGGTATAGCGCGCGTTCGCGAGATCCCGCGCGCCGCGCCCGCGCGTCGAAAAAATCCCCCGCCGATCCTGAATACATAACGCAGTGACGGCCGGGCTGGCGCGGGCTTTGCGAGACGCGCCCCGTGAGTTCGAGCCGCACCGACACAGCCCCCATCCACGCCGACGTCGCCCTGGGGCCGGCGGCGGGGCGGGCGCGTGCCCGGGCCCCGTTGTCACGCCGGGCCATTGCGCCCGTGCATCAGAACCGTTCAAACTCGCCCGCAAGGTGCGGGCCGGCGACCGATGCTTGAGACCCGCACCGCCAGGGAGACGACGATGGACCGCAGGACCTTTCTCAAGGGTTCGGCTGCGCTCGGTTTGGCTGCGCCGCAACTCGCGCGGCCGGCCCTCGCGCAGGGCGGCAAGGTCCTGCGCTTCGTGCCGCAGGCGAACCTCGCCAATTTCGACCCGATCTGGGGAACCCAGTACGTGGTGCGCAACGCCGGCACCCTCGTCTGGGACATGCTGTACGGCGTCGACGCGCAGCTGAAGCCGCAGCGCCAGATGGTCGAGTCCGAGGAGGTCTCGGGCGACAAGCTGACCTGGACCTTCCGGCTGCGCCCCGGCCTCAAGTGGCACGACGGCGAGCCGGTTCTCGCCAAGGACGTGGTGGCGAGCCTCACCCGCTGGATGGCCCGGGACCCGATCGGCCTGATGATCCGCGGCATCCAGGACGACCTCGCGGCGACCGACGACAAGACCTTCCAGTGGCGCCTGAAGAAGCCGTTCCCGAAGCTGCTCTACGCGCTCGGCAAGACCAACGCGCCGATGGCCCTGATGATGCCGGAGCGGATCGCCAAGACCGACCCGTTCACGCAGATCTCCGAGTATGTCGGCTCGGGCCCGATGAAGTTCGTCCGCAACGAGTGGGTGCCCGGCGCCCGGGCGGTGTTCGAGACCTTCGCCGACTACAAGCCCCGCGACGAGCCGAATTCCTGGCTCGCAGGCGGCAAGCGCATGCTGGTCGACCGGGTCGAGTGGGTGATCATGCCGGACGCCGCCACCGCGTCGGCGGCCCTGCAGAACGGCGAGGTCGACTGGTGGGAGAACCCGATCTCCGACCTCGTGCCGCTGCTGCGCAAGAACGCCAACCTCAACGTCGATATCGCCGACCCGCTGGGCAATGTCGGGTCGTTCCGGATGAACCACCTGCACCCGCCCTTCGACAACCCGAAGATCCGCCAGGCGGTCATGACCGCGATGAGCCAGGAGGATTACATGCGGGCGATCGTCGGCGACGACGACAGCCTGTGGAAGAAGCTGCCGGGCTTCTTCACGCCGGGGACGCCCCTCTACAGCGAGGCCGGCGGCGGCAATGTCGGCAAGGGCGACATCAAGCTCGGCCAGAAGCTGCTCAAGGAGGCCGGCTACAAGGGCGAGCCGGTGGTCTGCGTCGTGGCGCAGGACCAGGGGATCACCAAGGCGCAGGGCGACATCACCGCCGACCTCCTGAAGCAGATGGGCTTCAACGTCGACTTCGTCGCCACCGACTGGGGCACGACCGGCACCCGCCGGGCCTCCAAGGCGCCGCCGTCCCAGGGCGGCTGGAACATGTTCCACACGTGGCACGCGGGCGCCGACTGCATCAACCCGGCGGGCTACCCGGCGGTGCGGGCGAGCGGCGACAAGGCATGGTTCGGCTGGCCCAGCATCCCGCCGGTCGAGACTGCCATCGCCGAGTGGTTCGACGCCGCCGACCCGGCCGCCGAGAAGGCCGCCATCGACAAGGTCAACGCCGCCGCCTGCGAGGGCGTGGTCTACGTGCCCACCGGGTTCTTCCTCGGCTACCAGGCGTGGCGCAAGAACGTCTCCGGCATCGTGAAGGGGCCGATTCCCTTCACCTGGGGCGTGTCGAAGGCTTAGGACCGGAGGCGCCCCATGCTCGGCTATATCGGCAGGCGCATCCTCGCCACCATCCCGGTCATGGCGGTGGTCGGGCTGTTCGTCTTCAGCCTCCTCTACTTCGCCCCGGGCGACCCGGCCGCGATCATCGCGGGCGACCAGGCGACGCCCGACGACGTCGCCCGCATCCGCGCCACGCTCGGCCTCGACCGGCCGTTCCTGGTGCGGTTCTGGGAATGGTCGTGGCAGATCCTCCACGGGGATCTCGGCACCTCGATCTTCACCAACCTGCCGGTCACCACCATGATCGGCCAGCGGGTGCAGCCCACCGTCTCGCTGATGCTCGTCACCCTGGTCTTCGCCATCGTGGTGGCGGTGCCGCTCGGCGTCGTCGCCGCCTGGAAGGCCGGCAGCCTGATCGACCGCCTCGTGATGGGGCTCGCCGTGACGGGCTTCTCGGTGCCGGTCTTCGTGGTCGGCTACGTGCTGGCCTACGTCTTCGCCCTCGAGCTCGGCTGGCTGCCGGTCCAGGGCTACACGCCGATCGAGCAGGGCCTGTGGCCCTGGCTGTCCAACCTGATCCTGCCGGCGGTGACGCTGGGCCTCGTCTACATCGCGCTGATCGCCCGGGTGACCCGCGCGACCATGCTCGACGTGCTCCAGCAGGATTACGTGCGCACCGCCCGGGCCAAGGGGCTGGCGCAGGGGCCGGTCCTGTTCGTCCACGCCCTCAAGAACGCCGCCGTGCCGATCGTCACCGTGATCGGCATCGGCATCGCGTTGCTGATCGGCGGCGCGGTGGTGACCGAGACGGTCTTCGCGATTCCCGGCCTCGGGCGCCTCACCGTCGACGCGATCCTGCGGCGCGACTACCCGGTCATCCAGGGCGTCGTGCTGCTGTTCAGCTTCGTCTACGTGCTCGTGAACCTCGCCATCGACCTCTTCTACACCGTGCTCGACCCGAGGATCCGCTATTGACCGCGACCGTCGCGCCCTTCCCCAGCAGCGCCCCGCAGGCGGGCGCCCCGCCCGAGGGGATCGCCCCCAAGGCGCCCCCGCCGCCCGGCCTCGCCGTCGCGGCGCCGCTGCCCGACGTCATCCCGGCCCGCAAGCGCCGGGGCCGGGTCTGGACCTATGTCCGCCGCAACCCGACCATCGTGGTCGGCGGCGTGCTGCTCCTCGTCGTCTTCCTGATGGCGGTCCTCGCTCCTTACCTAGGCACCGTCGACCCGACCGCCCTGGCGCCGGCCAAGCGCACCCGGGCGCCGTCGGCGCAGTACTGGTTCGGCACCGACATGCTCGGCCGCGACGTCTACTCGCGGGTGGTCTACGGCGCCCGGGTCTCGCTGCTGGTCGGCTTCTCGGTGGCGTTCCTCGCCTCGGTCGCCGGGCTGGCGGTCGGCCTCGTCTCCGGCATGGTGCGCTGGCTCGACGGGATCGTCATGCGGGTCGTCGACGGCATGATGTCGATCCCGCCGATCCTGCTCGCGGTCGCGCTGATGGCGCTCACCCGCGGCTCGGTCCAGAACGTGATCATCGCGATCACCATCGCGGAGATCCCGCGCGTCGCCCGCCTCGTGCGCGGCGTGGTGCTGTCGCTGCGCGAGCAGCCCTACGTCGAGGCGGCGGTGACCACGGGCACCCGGATGCCGGCGATCATCTGGCGCCACATCCTGCCCAACACGCTGGCGCCCATGACCGTGCAGGCGACCTACATCTGCGCCTCCGCGATGATCACCGAGGCGATCCTGTCGTTCATCGGCGCGGGCGTGCCGCCGTCGACGCCCTCCTGGGGCAACATCATGGCCGAGGGCCGGGCCCTCTGGCAGGTGAAGTTCTACATCATCCTGTTCCCGGCCATCTTCCTCTCGATGACGGTGCTCGCCGTGAACCTCGTCGGCGACGGCCTGCGCGACGCCCTCGACCCCCGCATGGCGAAGGACGTGTGATGAGCACAGGCGTGAGCGGCACCCCCCTCCTGTCGATCGAGAACCTGCAGGTCCATTTCCGCACCCCCGACGGGGTGAACCGGGCGGTGGACGGGGTCTCGTTCGCGATCCAGTCGGGCGAGACCCTGGCGATCGTGGGCGAGTCCGGCTGCGGCAAGTCGGTGACCTCGATGTCGATCCTGCGGCTCCTGCCCGAGCCGCCGGCCCGCATCGCCGGCGCGATCAGGTTCGAAGGGAAAAACCTCCTCGACCTGCCGAACAGCGCCATGCGCAAGATCCGCGGCAACGACATCAGCGTGATCTTCCAGGAGCCGATGACCTCGCTGAACCCGGTGCTGACGGTCGGCCGCCAGATCGGCGAGACCCTGCGGCTGCACCAGGGGCTCGGCCGCCGGGAGGCCGAGGAGCGGGCTGTGGAGATGCTGACCCTCGTCGGCATCCCCGAGCCGCGGCGCCGGGTGCGGGAATACCCGCACCAGCTCTCCGGCGGCATGCGCCAGCGGGTGATGATCGCCATCGCGCTCGCCTGCTCGCCGAAGCTCCTGATCGCCGACGAGCCGACCACGGCGCTCGACGTGACCATCCAGGCCCAGATCCTCGACCTGATGCGCGACCTGAAGGCCCGGGTCGGGGCCGCCATCATGCTGATCACCCACGATCTCGGCGTGGTCGCCGAGGTCGCCGACCGGGTGGTGGTGATGTATGCCGGCCGCAAGGTCGAGGAGGCGCCGGTCCGCGACCTGTTCCGGTCGCCGCGCCACCCCTACACCCGCGGCCTGATGGGTGCGGTGCCGAAGCTCGGCGCCGTCGAGCACGGGGCCGACGCGCGGCTCGCCGAGATCCCCGGCATGGTGCCGAGCCTGAAGGGCCGGATCGAGGGCTGCGTCTTCGCCGGGCGCTGCCCGGACGTGACCGACCTGTGCCGCGCCTACGCGCCGGCCCTGGAGCCGAAGGCGCCGGGCCACCTCGCCGCCTGCCACTACGCGCCGAAGGACGCCCTCGCGGCATGAGCGCCACGCCCGCACCCGCCGGTCGCACCCTGCTGGAGGTCAACGACCTCAAGAAGCACTTCGCCCTCGGCGGCGGCCTGTTCGGCCAGTCCAAGCGCGTGCTCAAGGCGGTGGACGGCCTGTCGTTCACGGTCGCCCGCGGCGAGACCCTCTCGCTCGTCGGCGAGTCCGGCTGCGGCAAGTCCACCGTCGCCAAGGCGCTTATGCGCCTCTACGCGCCCACCGCCGGACAGGTGGTGCTCGGCGGGAAACGCATCGACGACCTCTCGGCCGGGGCGCTCCGGCCCCTGCGGCGCCACATCCAGATGGTGTTCCAGGACCCGTTCTCGTCGCTCAACCCGCGGATGCGGGTGCGGGCGATCCTGGCCGAGCCGATCCGCAATTTCGGCCTCGCCCGCAACGCCGCCGACCTGGAGAGCCGGCTCGCCAGCCTGATGGAGCGGGTCGGCCTGCCGCGGGAGGCGCTCGGGCGCTGGCCGCACGAGTTCTCGGGCGGCCAGCGCCAGCGCATCGGCATCGCCCGGGCACTCGCCGCCGAGCCCGACCTGATCATCTGCGACGAGGCGGTCTCGGCGCTAGACGTCTCGGTGAAGGCGCAGATCGTCAACCTGCTGCGCGACCTGCAGCGCGAGCTCGACCTCGCGATGCTGTTCATCTCGCACGACCTCGCCATCGTCGAGCACATGACCCACCGCGTCGCCGTGATGTATCTCGGCAAGATCGTCGAGATCGGCCCGCGCCGGGACATCTTCCTGGCGCCCAAGCACCCCTACACCCAGGCCCTGCTCTCGGCGGTGCCGATCCCCGAGCCCGGGGCGGGGCGGACGCGGATCGTGCTCAAGGGCGACGTGCCGAGCCCGATCAACCCGCCGTCGGGCTGCCGCTTCCACACCCGCTGCCCGCACGCCTTCGACCGCTGCCGGACCGAGGTGCCGGGCCTCGACCCGGTCGGCGCCGGCCACTTCGCCGCCTGCCACCTCAACGACGTGGCCGCGCCCGCCCGCGCGGCCTGACGGAGCCGTCTTTGCGAGCGCAGCGAAGCAACCCAGTGCGGCGCGCGATCCCCGAGCGTGGCGGATCCCTGGGTCGCTTCGCTGCGCTCGCGATGACGGATCGGATCCCTGCAGACGGCTTTTGGAGACAACCGTGCAGCACGACCTCATCCTGAAGGGCGCGCGGGTCATCGACCCGTCGCAGAACCACGACGGGATCTGCGACGTCGCCTTCGCGGACGGCCGCGTCTCGGGCTTCGGCCGCGACCTGCCGGCCGGCCCGGGCACGCAGGTCCGGGACATGGCCGGCGCCATCGTCACGCCGGGCCTGATCGACCTGCACACCCACGTCTACTGGGGCGGCACCTCCCTCGGCATCGACGCGGACGCGTTCTGCCGGACCTCGGGGGTGACCACCTCGGTCGATACCGGCAGCGCCGGACCGGGCAATTTCGCGGGCTTCCGCAGCCACGTGATCGAGCGGTCCCAGGCGCGGATCCTCGCCTACCTGCACGTCTCCTTCGCGGGCATCTTCGGCTTCTCGAAGACCATCATGGTCGGCGAGAGCGAGGACCCGCGGCTCATGGCGCCCCGGGAGGCGGTCGAGGTCGCCGACGCCAACCGGGACGTGATCGTCGGCATCAAGGTCCGGGTCGGGCGCCACGCCTCGGGCGACCAGGGCACCGCGCCGCTCGACATCGCCCTGCAGGTCGCCGAGGAGACCGGCCTGCCGCTGATGGCCCATATCGACGAGCCGCCGCCGAGCTACGAGGAGGTGCTGGCCATGCTGCGGCCCGGCGACGTGCTGACCCACGCGTTCCGGCCGTTCCCGAACTCCCCCATCACGGCCCAGGGCGCCGTGAAGCCGGCGCTCCGCGAGGCGCGGGCGCGGGGCGTGATCTTCGACATCGGCCACGGCAAGGGCTCGTTCGCCTTCAGGACCGCGCGGGCCATGCTGGCGGGGGGCTTCCTGCCCGACACGATCTCGTCGGACGTGCACCAGCTCTGCATCGAGGGGCCGGCCTTCGACCAAGTCACCACCATGTCGAAGATGCTCTGCCTCGGCATGAGCCTCAACGAGGTCGTCGCCGCCTCCACGGTGAACGCCGCCGTGGCGCTGAAGCGGATGGAGTACGGGACCCTGAAGGTCGGGGCGCTCGGCGACGCCACCGTGCTGGCGGTGCGGGACGGGGCGTTCGACTACGTCGACACACGCGGCGAGCACATGACGGGCGACCGGCGGATCACCGCCGAGGGCGTGGTGCTGCGCGGGGCGTGGTGGCACCCGGCCTGACCGCGCCGGGCCCGCCTCTCGGGGACAGCGGTCCTATCGCATACAAAATATCGACCTTTACAGCCTCTTCCGCTCGCCGATACACTTTCCCGTGAGGGCCGGACCACCTCCGGCGCTCAGCGAAACGCGGCCCAAGCCGCGGCGCCAGGGAGGATGGATGGACACGGGTCAGCCTCTGCTGGAGGTCGACGGCGTCACGCTCCGCTACAAGACGCCCGAGCACCTCGTCACGGCCACCTACCGGGTGAACTTCCGGGTCTGGCCCGGGGACCGCTTCGTCCTGCTCGGGCCGTCCGGATGCGGGAAGTCGACCCTGCTCAAGGCGGTGGGCGGCTACATGGCGCCGACCGAGGGCGAGATCCGCCTGAAGGGGCGCCCGGTCACTGAGCCCGGCCCCGACCGGATGATGGTGTTCCAGGAATTCGACCAGCTCCTGCCGTGGAAGACGGTCCGGCAGAACGTGGTCTTCGCCCTCGAGGCCTCGGGCCGGCTGAAAGGTCGCGAGGCCCTGGACCGGGCCAACCTCTACATCGACAAGGTCAACCTCACGAAGTTCGCCGACAGCTACCCCCACACCCTGTCGGGCGGCATGAAGCAGCGCGTCGCCATCGCCCGCGGCATGGCGATGGAGCCCGACATCCTGCTGATGGACGAGCCCTTCGCGGCGCTCGACGCGCTCACCCGGCGGCGCATGCAGGACGAGCTGCTGATGCTGTGGGAGGGCACGCGCTTCACCGTCCTGTTCGTCACCCACTCGATCCCCGAGGCGATCAAGGTCGGCTCGCGCATCCTGCTGCTCTCGCCCCATCCCGGCGAGGTGAAGGCCGAGCTCAACAGCGCCGAATCGCCGGAGGCGGCGCTGCAGCTCGAGGGCCGGATCCAGCACATGCTGTTCTCGGAAGAGATCCAGGAGGCGGAGAATGTCTAGCGCGCGAGCCCTGAGCGGCGCCCCGCTGGCCGGCACCGCGCCGCGCCTGTCGCCCCTGCCGTCCGGCCGGCCCGAGATCGTGCGCGAGACCGGCCACGCCCACGGCGCCGCGGTGGTGGAGAAACCGCTGTCGATCACCGAGCGGCTCTACAACCAGGCCTGGCTGCGCAAGATCGTGATCCTCGTGCTCCTCGCCGGGATCTGGGAGGCCTACGGGCGCTACCTCGACAACGACCTCCTGTTCCCGACCTTCACGGCGACGGTGGAAGCCTTCTTCCGGGGCATCGCGGACGGCACGCTGCCGGCCCGGGCCTGGAGTTCGCTGAAGGTGCTGCTCATGGGCTACGCCGCCGGCGTCGCCCTGGCGACCCTGCTCACCGGCGTCGCCATCGCGTCGCGGATCGGGACCGACCTGCTCGAGACGCTGACGTCGATGTTCAACCCGCTGCCGGCGATCGCGCTGCTGCCCCTGGCGCTGATCTGGTTCGGCCTGGGCAACGGCAGCCTGATCTTCGTCCTCGTCCACTCGGTGACCTGGGCGATCGCGCTCAACACCCATTCGGGCTTCCTGTCGGTCAGCCGCACGCTCAAGATGGTCGGGCGCAATTACGGGCTGTCGGGCCCGCGGCTGATCGGCAAGATCCTGATCCCGGCGGCCTTTCCGTCGATCCTCACCGGCCTGAAGGTCGGCTGGGCCTTCGCGTGGCGCACCCTGATCGCCGCCGAGCTGGTCTTCGGGGTGTCGTCCGGCGCGGGCGGCCTCGGCTGGTTCATCTTCGAGAACAAGAACATGCTCGACATCCCGAACGTGTTCGCCGGGCTGCTCACCGTGATCCTGATCGGTCTCGTGGTCGAGAACCTGATCTTCCAGACGATCGAGCGGCGCACCGTCCAGCGCTGGGGCATGCAGGCCTGAGCGGGCGCGGGCCGGTGCGCGACACCGGCCCGCGTCGTCGCGGGGGACGCGGAGCGTTCCGGCAGCGCCCCGCCCGCCGCCGTTACCGACAGCCGCCGAGATGTGTCTTCTCGCATGCTGCTCGAATAGAGATCGAACTTCTCTGTTGCGCGGGTGCGACGAACGTTTTCTTCCTATAGGCTCCGCCGACGACCCCCGGAGCCCGATCCCGTGAGCCCTGAAGCCCCCTCCAAGACGGCCCCGACGACGGCGCGCCCCGAGCGGGGCGGCCGGTCGGACACGGCCGCCTCGGTCCTGCCCGGGATCGGCCTGTGCGCGGTGATCACCGCGGTGGCGATGGCCGCGCAGGCGGTGGAGGAGCGGGTCGCCGGCCACCCCTATATCGAGGCCCTGGTCCTGGCGATCCTGATCGGCATCGCGATGCGGACCGCCTGGACCCCCCCGGCGCAGTTCCGCACCGGCATCGCCTTCTCGGCCAAGCAGCTGCTCGAGGTCGCCGTGGTGCTGCTCGGCGCCTCCCTGAGCCTCGGGGCGATCCTCGCCTCCGGGCCGGCGCTGCTGGCCGGCATCGTCGGGACCGTGGTGCTCGGCATCGCCGCCAGCGTGGCGATCTGCCGGGCGCTCGGGCTTCCGGCCCGGATGGCGATCCTGGTGGCCTGCGGCAACGCCATCTGCGGCAACTCGGCCATCGCCGCGGTGGCGCCCGTGATCGGCGCGGAGGCGAAGGACATCGCCGCCGCCATCGCGTTCACCGCCGTCCTCGGCGTGCTGATGGTGCTCGGGCTGCCGCTGTTCGTGCCCCTCGCCGGCATGACCGACAACCAGTACGGGGTGCTGGCGGGGCTGACCGTCTACGCGGTCCCGCAGGTCCTGGCCGCGACCGTGCCGGTGAGCCTGCAGTCGACCCAGGTCGGCACCCTGGTCAAGCTGGTGCGCGTGCTGATGCTCGGGCCCGTCGTGGTGGTGTTCTCGCTGATCGCCCCGCGGCTGCCGCGGGCGGCGGGTGCGCCGCCGGCGCCGTCCCGTCCGGGCTTCACCAAGCTGGTGCCCTGGTTCATCCTCGGCTTCCTGGCGCTGGCCACCCTGCGCTCCCTGGGCCTCGTCCCGGACCCGGCGGTGAAGCCCCTGACCCAGCTCGCCGGCGTGCTCACGGTCCTGTCCATGGCCGCCCTCGGCCTCGGGGTCGACGTCCGCGTCCTGGCCCGGGTCGGCGGCCGGGTCACCCTCGCGGTCACCGCCTCCCTGGCGGTCCTGATCGCCCTCAGCCTCACGCTGATCCGCGCCCTCGGGATCGGCTGACGCCGCGCGCGGTATTTCACGCCGCACCGCCCGTCGGTCGCTGTAACCGGCATCAAATTGGCACCTTTGTGCAGGTGACCGAGGCCTTTCGCGCCGGCGAGCCGACCCGCCGGCACCGAAAAGCGCTTTGGGAGCTCGACCCTCTGTCAAGACCGTCTTGACACATACGCGGTTTTTGCTTTGGAACCGCAGGCATCGTCGTCGAAAGCTTCGTGTGGACTCGCGCAGTGCCTGAAAAGAATCCCGAGAACAGCCTCAGGTTGGTCACGCTGGTGGGCGAGATCGTCGCCGCCTACGTCTCGAACAATTCCGTTCCGCCGACGGCCCTGCCGGAGCTGATGGCGAGCGTCCACGCGGCCCTGGCGGCCCTCGACGGGCAGCCGCCGGTGGCGGCCGCCGAGCCGGCCGTGGAGCGGCCGACGCCGGCCCAGATCCGCAAGTCGGTTCAGGAGGACGGGATCGTCAGCTTCATCGACGGCCGGACCTACAAGACCCTGAAGCGCCATCTCACCGCCCACGGCCTGACGCCGGAGCGGTACCGCGAGCGCTACGGCCTGCCGGACGATTACCCGATGACCGCGCCGGGCTACGCCGCGCAGCGCTCCGCCCTGGCGAAGGCGATCGGCCTCGGCGTGCCCGGCGGGCGCGTCGATCAGCGCAGGACGGGCACCGGCGGCTGATCGGCGGCGCGGCGCGGGGTGGCGCGCGGCGCGGTCTCGCTCCGGCGCGCCTGGAACGGGAGCACCTGCGCGGGGCCCGGCGCGGACCGGCCGGGCTCGACGCGGCCCGGGCGGCCGAACGTGTCGGCCCAGCTCAGCTTGATCACGCGGTTGTCCGCGGCCGCGGGCGCGGTGTCCTCCGCGGGGCGCTGTGCCTTGCGGTTGGCGGCGCCGATCCAGCGCACGATCCGGTGTTCGCGCCCGCGGCGCAGCACCGGCGGCAGATCCGCCTCGCTGCGCTTGCGGTTCGGCCGGATGTCGTCGGTCTTGTCTGAGATCGACACGCTCGATAACCCTGTCCCCGTTCGAGGTGCGAGCGGGGACGGATAGCGGGTGCAGCCGTGGATCCGCCGGGGTGCTCCACCCTCGACAACGGCGCTATCCTACTGAACTTGCAGGATCCGGACAGGGCAGTCCCGTCCAAAAAACTTGTCTCTGCGTCCCAGATTGGCCTGTCCGGGGCCGGAACGGCTCAGGACGCGTGCGCCCCCGGCACCGCGGCGAGCAGGGTGCGGGTGTAGGCGTGCTCCGGCGCGGCGAACAGGTCCGCGGTGCCCCGCATCTCCACGATGGCGCCGCGGTGCATCACGGCGATCCGGTCGCAGATAGTGGCGGCCACCCGCAGGTCGTGGGTGATGAACAGCATCGCCAGCGACAGCCGCTGCTTCAGATCCTCCAGCAGGTCCAGCACCTGCCGCTGGACCGAGACGTCGAGCGCCGAGACCGCCTCGTCGGCCACCAGCACGTCCGGCTCCATGGCGAGCGCCCGGGCGATGCCGATGCGCTGGCGCTGCCCGCCCGAGAAGGCGTTGGGGTAGCGGGCGGCGGCCTTGGGATCGAGGCCGACGAGGTCGAGGAGGCTCCGGGCCCGCTCGCGCGCCTCGGCGGCCGGCACCCCGTGGGCGATCGGCCCCGCCGTGATGATCTGCTCGACGGTGCGGCGCGGGTTCAGCGACGCGAACGGGTCCTGGAAGATCATCTGGATGCGGCTGCGCTTGTCGCGCAGGGCCGCCTTCCCGAGGGCCGTGTAGTCGAGGTCCCCCAGCCGGACCGTGCCGCCATCGGGCTCGATCAGCCGGATCGCGAGCCGCGCGGTGGTCGACTTGCCCGAGCCGGACTCGCCGACGATGCCCAGGGTCTCGCCGCGGCGGACATCGAACGAGACCTCCTTCACCGCCGCCACGACCCGCGGCTTGCCGAACAGGCCGGAGCGCCCGGAATAGGTCTTGGACAGCCCGGTCACCGACAGGGCGACCGGAGCCGCTGCCAGGGCCGAGCGCGGCGGCGGCGTCAGGCTCGGGACGGCGGCGAGCAGCGCCTTGGTGTAGGGCGCCTGGGACGCGCGCAGCACGGCCTCGGCGGTGCCGGATTCCACGAGCCGGCCGCGCTGGAGCACCGCCACGTGGTCGGCGATCTCCGCCACCACGCCGAAATCGTGGGTGATGAACAGGACGCTCATCCCGCGCTTCTGCTGCAGGTCGCGGATCAGCCGGAGGATCTGGGCCTGGGTGGTGACGTCGAGCGCCGTGGTCGGCTCGTCGGCGACCAGCACCGAGGGCTCCAGGGCCAGCGCCATGGCGATCATCGCCCGCTGCCGCTGGCCGCCGGAGAGCTGGTGCGGGTAGGCCCGCACCGCCTCCTCGGGGTTCGGCAGGCCGACCTCGGTGGCCAGCGCCACCGCCCGTGCCCAGCGCTCGCCGCGGGTGAGCAGGTTGTGCGCCTCGAACATCTCGGCGATCTGGTCGCCGATCCGCATCACCGGGTTCAGCGCCGTCATCGGCTCCTGGAACACCATGGCGATGCGCCGACCGCGCAGGGACCGCCACGCGGGCTCGTCGAGGGTCAGGAGGTCCCGCCCCTCGAACAGGATCGTGCCGGCGGTCGGCTTCAGGGCCCGGGGCAGGAGGCCGGTGAGCGCGTAGGCGCTCATCGACTTGCCCGAGCCCGATTCCCCGACCACGCACAGGATCTTCCCGGCCTCGAGGTCGAGGTTCAGGCCCTCGACCGCGTGCGGGCGGTCGGCGCCCTTGGGGAGCGCGATCGTCAGATCGCGGATGCGGACGACCGGCTCGCTCATCGTGTCAGGCCCTCGCTGTGCGGCGGCGGAGGATGTCGGGTCCGGCCTCGCCGAGATCCCAGAACAGGCCGGCCATGATCGCCAGGCCCTCGCGGGTGCCGGAGGCGAGCATGTGCTCGTCGGGCCCGTGCTGGCGGCAGGCCGGGTAGGAATGCGGCACCCAGAGGGTCGGCAGGCCGAGGATCTCCGAGAAGGCGTCGTTCGGCAGCGAGCCGCCGAGATTGGGCAGCAGCGCGGGCTTCTTGCCGGAGCTCGCCTCGATCGACTGGAGCGCCCACTCGACCCACGGATCCTCCACGGGCAGCCGCGTCGCCTGGAAGACTTCCGCGGCGCGGGCCGGCCGGACCTCGATCATCGGGAAGCCGTGCGCGTCGAGATGGGCGCGCACGTTCCGGATCAGGTTCTGCCAGTCGGTGCCGACCACGAAGCGCAGCTGCAGGGTCGCCTTGGCGTGGGGCGGCACGGCGTTGAGCGGGCCGTCCGGATCGCCGGTCTTGAAGGCCAGCACCTCCAGCGTGTTCCAGGCGAAGACCCGCTCGGCCGGGGTGAGGCCCGGCTCGCCCCAGTCGGAATCGATCGTGGGCGCGGTCGGGTCCTCGCCGACGCGGATGTCGGCGAGCGCCGCGCGCACGCCCTCGGGGATCGGCGGCGGCCGCAGGGCCTCCACCAGGATGCTGCCGCGGGCATCGACCATCGAGGCGATCGCCGAGGCCAGCACCGTGCCGGGGTTGCGCAGCAGCCCGCCCCAGTTGCCGGAATGGTGCGGGCCCTCCCGCAGGTTCAGGCTCAGCTCGAAATTGTAGGCGCCGCGGGAGCCCAGGAAGAGGGTCGGGCGCTCGCCGTTGAGGCGCGGCCCGTCCGAGGCGATCAGCACGTCGGAATGCAGCGCCGCGGCCTGCTCCCGGCAGAACGGCCGCAGGCCCGGGGAGCCCGATTCCTCGCCCATCTCGATCAGCAGCTTCACGTTGAAGCCGAGACGGCCCTCGCGGGCCGCGATCACCTGCTCCAGTGCCGCGAGGTTGAGGACGTGCTGGCCCTTGTTGTCGGCGGTGCCGCGGCCGTACCAGCGGTCGCCCTCGACCACGATCTCCCAGGGGCCGAGACCCTCCCGCCACTGCTCGGGGTAGCCCCGCACCGTGTCGCCGTGGCCGTAGATCAGCACGGTCGGCAGGTCCGCGCCCTCGCGCCGCTCGGCGATCAGGAACGGGCCGTGCACCCCGTCGGGGTTCGGGAAGATCTTCGGGGTCTCGAAGCCGAGGCGGGTGACGAGCGGGGCGACGAAGGCGTCGAGATAGGCGCGGAGCGCCGCCTCCTGGCCGGGGGCCTGGCTCTCGGTGGGCATCGCCACCGCCTCCCGCAGGAGGGCGAGGAACGCGCCCGAGTCGAAGGCCTCCGTGGCGCGCGCGATGGCGGCGTCTCGCGTCATGGTGTGTTTCCCGTGAAACATTTCGTTAATCTGCCGGCCGGTTCCGGCCTGGCGAAGGTGTCAGTGGCGCGCCTCGGGGGCGGTGATGTCGCGCAGGCCATCACCCAGGAGATTGATCGCCAGCACGAGGAGGAGGAGCGCCACACCCGGGATGGTGATCACCCAGGGCTGGAAGAACATGTACTGCTTGCCCTCGGCGATCATCAGGCCCCAGGAGGGCAGGGGCGGCTGCACGCCGAGCCCGAGGAACGACAGGGCGGCCTCCAGCAGGATCGCGTGGGCCATCTCCAGGGTCGCCACGACGATCAGCGCGTTCATGATGTTGGGCAGGATCTCCTGGCGGATGATCCGCAGGTCCGTGAGCCCCGCGGCGCGGGCGGCCGAGACGAAATCCTGGTTGCGGATCTGCTGGGTGGCGGCCCGGGTCACCACGGCGAAGCGGTCCCAGAGCAGGAAGCCCAGCACCAGCACCACCACCTTCAGCGAGCCGCCGACGAGGGCCGCCATGGCGAGCGCCACCAGCACCACCGGCATGGCCAGCCGCGTGGTCACGATGTAGCTCACCACCGAGTCGACCCAGCCGCCGAAATAGCCGGCGCACAGCCCGAGCGTCGTGCCGATCAGCCCGGAGATCAGCGCCGCCGAGATCCCGATCAGCAGCGAGATCTGGCCGCCGTAGAGCAGGCGGCTCAGGTAGTCGCGGCCGAGCTTTTCGGTGCCGAGCACGTGCTCCCAGCTGCCCTTGGCCTGCCAGACCGGCGGGATCAGGCGGCGCGACACGTCCTGCGCATAGGGGTCGTGCGGCGCGATGAGCGGGGCGGCGAGCGCTGCCAGCACGATCAGCCCGAGGATCCCGGCCCCGATCAGGAAGCCGGTGTGGCGCAGGCCCCGCCGCAGGATCAGGCGGGTGGGGGAGGGGACCGGCGCCAGCGCGATCGGCGCGTCCGGGGGCAGGGCGGGGGCGGCGAGCGCCGCCGTGTCGGGGGGGAGGCTCATCGGCGGATCCTCACGACTGGCGCAGGCGCGGGTCGAGGAAGGCGTTCAGGAGATCGGCCGCCAGCGTCAGGCCGATGTAGATCATGGCGAGCACCAGCACGATCGCCTGGACGACGGGGAAGTCGTTGCGGGCGATCGATTCCCAGGCGAGCTGCCCGAGGCCCTGGAGCGAGAACACCGCCTCGATCACGATCGAGCCGCCGAGCATGAAGCCGAACTGCACCGCCGACAGGGCGATCACCGGGATCACGGCGTTGCGCAGGGCGTGCCGCACCAGGATTTTTCGGGGCGGCAGCCCCTTGGCGCGGGCGGTGCGGACGTAGTCGGAGGCCAGCACCTCCAGCATGCCGTTGCGGGTGAGCCGCATCACGGCGGGCATCGCGTAGTAGCCGAGCGCGATCGCCGGCAGGACGAAGTTCTTCCACGTGGCGTTGCCCGAGACCGGCAGCCAGCGGAGGTTGACGGAGAAGATCAGGATCAGCGTCAGGCCGAACCAGAAGCTCGGCATCGCCTGGCCGAGCACCGAGACGGCGAGCGCCGTCCGGTCGATCCACGTGTCCCGCTTCACCGCGGCGACGACGCCGAGGGGGATCGCCACGAACAGCGCGACGGCCAGCGCGATGATGCCGAGATAGAGGGTGATCGGCAGGCGGGCGGCCAGCAGGTCGATCACGCTCTCGCGGAAATAGAAGGAGTTGCCGAAGTCGAGGTGCAAAGCCCGCCAGCCCCAGGTGAGGAACTGTGTCAGCAGCGGTTGGTCGAGGCCGTAATCCTGGCGGATCTGCGCGATCTGCGGCCCGGTGGCCTCCGGGCCCGCGATGGCCGTGGCGAGGTCACCCGAGAGGTGGAGGAGCAGGAAGCTCGCCACCGAGACCGTGAGGGCCACCGCCAGGGCGACCAGCACGCGCCGGAACGTGAAGGCCAGCATGGGGTGCCTCCTACTTCCACGACGCCGCGTAGAAGCGCGCCACCTCGTCGGGCTGGGTGGTGAAGTTGAGGTCCGACGTGAAGGCGTAGTTGGTCGAGTAGGAGAACATCGGCAGGGCGTAGGCCTGCGCGGCGATCCGCTGGAGCGCCTTGGCGTAGGCGGCCTTGCGCTTCTCCGGGTCGGTGGAGCCGTCGCCCTCCTGCAGGTCGGCGATCACCTGCGGGTCCTTGGTCAGGTCCTCCTCGCCCCCGCGGAAATACACCCCGTCGAAGGCCGAGACGTCGAGGACCGAGAACGACCCCCAGGTCTGGTAGCCGATCGAGGTCTTGCCGGCCCGCAGCGCGTCGCGGAAGGCCGCGTAGCGCAGGTAGTTGAGCCGCGCCTTGATGCCGACGGCGCCGAGATAGCCGATCACCGCCTCGGCGTAGTCGCGCTCGCGATAGGCGCCGAGGTCGATCTCGAAGCCGTTCGGATACCCGGCTTCCTTGAGCAGCGCCTTGGCCTTGGCCGGGTCGTAAGGGTAGCGCATCACCCCCTGGTCGGTGCAGCCGAACTGGTCGACGAAGCACAGCGCGTTCATCACCCGCGAGGCGCCGCGCACGAGGTTGTCGACCATCGCCTTGCGGTCGATGGCGTAGCTGATCGCCTGCCGGATGCGCACGTCCTTGAGCGGCGAGTTCTCCTTGGCGCGGCCCAGCGTGTCGAACTGCAGGAAGCCGACCCGCATCGTCTCGGAGTTCAGCACCGTGATGTTGGGCGCGGCGCGCAGCTGCTCGGCCTGGTCGCTCGGCACCCGCCAGATCCAGTCGACGCCGCCGGTCATCAGCTCGGCCATGCGGCTCTCGCCGTCCGGGATGACGCGGAACTGCAGCTTGCCGATCTTCGGCTTCCCGAGCGGGCTCTCGGCCCAGTACTTGTCGAACCGCTCCATGCTGACGCCGCGGCCGCTGTCGACCTTGGTGATCCGGTACGGCCCGCTGCCGACGGGCGCCTTGGCGAAGCCGTCGAGGCCGACCTTCTTGAAGTAGGCCGCCGGGAAGATCGGGGTCGGGCCGGCGAGGTACTCCAGCGCCGCCGGGAACGGCGCCTTGAGGTGGATGCGCACGCTGTGCGGGCCGGTGACCTCCACCGACTTCATCCAGTCGACGTTCTGGCGGGTGACCGTGCGCGCCTCTGGCGTCAGCACGTAGTTGAACGTGAAGGCCACGTCCTCGGGACCCAGCGGGTCGCCGTTGTGGAAGACCACGCCCTCGCGGATCGTGAGATCGAGCGTCGTGTCGTCCTTCCAGGTCCAGGCGGTCGCCAGCATCGGCTTGTAGGTACCGTCCTTCGGATCGCGGTACAGCAGCGTGTCCCAGCAGTTCCGGGCGAGGATCACGCCCTCGCGGGCGCTGTTGTGATACGGGCTGACGTTCTCGGGCTCGCTGTCCGACGCGTAGACCAGCGTGTCGTTGGCCTTGCCGGCGAGCGCCGGGTGCGCGGCCAGCAGCGTGGCGAGCGAGGCGGCCAAGGTGGCGGCCCGGGTGAGAGTCCGTAGCGGCATGCAGGCTCCGACGGCGCGGCGGACAGGTCCGGCGGATGGTTCCGCGGCTGCCGCGTTTTTCACCCTGCCATGGTGTTGTGCATCTGGGATCGCAACAAGTAGAATTTAGCGAGTGCTGCGTTGCCGTATCGGCAATGTGCACGGCACCATACAGTGTATCGAGCACGATAATGCAGAGTACGGGCCTGCGCTACTTCCTCGCCGTGGCCCGCACCGGGTCGATCGCGGCGGCCTCGTCCCAGCTCAACGTGGCGGCCTCGGCGATCAGCCGGCAGATCGCCAACCTCGAGGCCGAGCTCGACTGCGTGCTGTTCGAGCGGCGCCCGCGCGGCATGGTGCCGAGCCCGGCGGGCGAGCTCCTGGCGCAGCACGCCCATCAGGTGCTGATCCGCTCCGAGCAGGTGGTCACCGAGATCCGGGAGCTGGAAGGGCTCGCCCGCGGGCTGATCCGGGTCGCCTGCTCCGAGGGCTTCTCCCTCGACATCGTGCCGAACGCGATCGCGGCGTTCCACGCCGACCATCCCGGCATCCGCTTCGAGGTCACGGTCCAGCCCCCGGCCCAGGTCACCCAGACGGTGGCGGCGGGGGATGCCGATCTCGGGATCACCTTCGCGCTGACACCCACCGCGCAGGTCGAGGTGCTCTACGACGGGCAGGTCGACATGCTGGCGCTGGCCGCCCCCGACCATCCCCTCGCGCGGGCGCCGGCCCTGCGCCTCGTTGACCTGCTGGACTATCCCGTCGCCCTGCCGACCCGGGACACGACCCTGCGGCAGGTCTTCGACGCCGCCTGCGCGCACGAGGGCATCACGGTCGAGCCGGTGCTGACCGCCAACAAGCTCTCGGCGCTGCTGCCCTTCGTGCGGCGGTCGCGCGGCCTGGCGCTGATGTCGGCGCTGTCGGTCCGGACGCCGCTGCGCCTCAACGAGCTGGTCAGCCTGCCGATCCAGTCCCGGGCGAGCCTTGCCCGCGGCATCAAGGTCCAGGCCATGCGCGACCGGCGGCTGCCCCGGGCGGTGCGGGCGTTCCTGCGCCAGCTGCTCGACGCGCTGCCGCCGCCGCGATCGCCGTGACCCTCGACGCGCTCGGCCCGCGGCTCTGCATCCTGGGTCCGTCGAACAGCGGCAAGTCCACCCTGACGGTCGCCATCGCGCGGGCGCGCGGACTGCCGCCGGTCCACCTCGACCGGCTGTACCATCGACCGGGCACCGACTGGGAGCCGCGGCCCTTCGCGGAGTTCCAGGCCCTGCACGACGCGGCGATCCGCGAGCCCCGCTGGGTCATGGACGGCACCTACGCCCGATGCCTGCCGCAGCGTCTGGCACGGGCGACGGGCGTGATCCTCCTCGACGTCCCGACCGCCACCGGCCTGATCCGCTACCTGAGCCGGTCGTGGTTCGTGCGCGACCGGCTCGGCGCCCTCGACGGCGGCCGGGACAGCGTGAAATGGGCGATGATCCGCCACATCGCCGTCACCGAGCGCGGGAACCGCGCCCGCGACGCGGCCCTGTTCGACCACGTCGCCCTGCCCAAGATCCGGCTCGCCGCGGGGGCTGCCCTGGCCGGCTTCTACCGCGCGGAGGGGCTGAGCCGGTGACCGCGGCCGCTCAGGCGCCGCCCCGGGCGGCCGCGACGGTGCAGCCATGGTCCATCACGTCCTCGGCGCTGGCGCTCGGCGCCCGGTAGGCCAGGAGGATGTAGCCCGGCTCGGGATCGCCCAAGGGCGTGGCGAGCGCCGCGAAGCTCGTCCGGTGCAGGTCCGGCCGGGCGCCCGGCAGGCTGTGCAGGGCCGCGAACGGGTTGAACTGCGCGGCCTCCGCCTCCGGCACGCGCAGGGCGTAGTACCGGTCGCCGGCCAGCGGCACCGGGAAGCGGCTCCAGGTGTGGCGCACCTGCCGGCCGTGCGCCCGGACGGCCTTGAGCACGCTCGGCTTCAGGCAGTCGACGTGGATATGGAGCTGGTCCTGGCTGCGGCCCCGGGCCGAGTTGACCGCGAGCCCGACCTCCGCGGGGGTGAGCTTCCCCTTCAGCACGTCCGACACGAGCGGCCGCGCCGCCAGGGCCGCCCGCCAGTAGGCGGCCCCGCGCGGCCCGCGCAGGACCGGCGCCTCCAGGCCCGGCACGGTGTCGGTCGGCATGACGACGCTGTGGGTCGGCTCGCCGGGCGCGCGCAGGACCGCCGAGCCCGGACGGTCGCCGTCCCCGAGATCGACCGAGAGGCACGGGAAGGTCCGGTTGGCGAGCCGCTTGGCGAGCACGCAGGTCTTCAGGGCCGCCCACAGCACGTCGCGGCTCGGGTCCGGCGCGGCTTCGGCCGGTGCCGCGGCGGCCGACAGGGCCGCGGCGGCCGACAGGGCCGCGACGAGGAGGGCGGCGGGCGGCGCGCGGCGCATGGGGGCTCCCGGTGAGGCCGGCGCGTCCGGCCCGGCCCTCCGCGATAGCCGATCCGGGGCCGCGCCGGCAAAGGATGGTCCTGACGCCGCACCGGGAAACCCGCTATGCCGGCATTTGCCGAGTCCCCGCCGGAATGCCGCGATGACGCCCGCGCCCACCCCCGCGCCCACCCCCGCTTCCACGCTCACCCCCGACATCGCCGCGCGCTTCGCCGCCGTCGCCCTCGGCCATGTCGGCCGCGAGTATCCGAACAAGCCGGGTCACGTCCTGGCCGGGCCGGAGGATGCCCGCACCCCCGCGGCCCTGCACCCGGCCTTCCACGGCAGCTACGACTGGCATTCCTGCGTCCACGGCACGTGGCTGCTGGCGCGCGTGCTGCGGCTGTTCCCGGACGGCCCGCGGGCCGCGGCGATCCGCGCCCGGTTCGACGCGCAGCTGACCCCCGGGACGGTGGCGGGGGAATGCGCCTACTTCGCCGCCCCGGCCGCCCGGGGCTTCGAGCGGCCCTACGGCTGGGGCTGGCTCCTGAAGCTCGCCGACGAACTCGCCGCGCTCCCCGAGCGCCGCTGGTCCGAGGCCCTGGCGCCGCTGGCCGGGCTGATCGTCCGGCGCTTCGCGGAGTTCCTGCCGGTGGCGGCCTATCCGGTGCGGGTCGGGACCCACTTCAACACCGCCTTCGCGCTGCGTCTGGCGGCCGATTACGCGGAGGGCGCGGGGGATACGGGGCTGACCGCCCTGCTGCGCGACACCGCCGTCCGCTGGTACGGGGACGACGCGGATTGCCCGGCCTGGGGCGAGCCCGGCGGCGACGACTTCCTCTCCTCGGCGCTGATCGAGGCGGAGTGCATGCGCCGGCTGCTGCCGCTCGCGCGCTTCGCGCCCTGGTTCGACCGGTTCCTGCCCGGTCTCGCGGCGGCCCAGCCCGGGACCCTGTTCCGCCCGGCCAGCGTGACCGACCGCTCGGACGGGAAGATCGCCCATCTCGACGGGCTGAACCTCAGCCGCGCGTGGTGCTTCCGCGCCCTCGCCGCGTCCCTCGGTCCAGACGATCCCCGCCGGCCGCCGCTCCGCGCGGCCGCGGAGGCGCACCTCGCGGCGGGGCTCCCGCACGTCACCGGCGACTACATGGGCGAGCACTGGCTCGCGACCTTCGCGCTGCTGGCCCTCGAGGCGGGTGACGGGTCGGGTGACGGGGCCGGTGCCACGGGCGACGCCCGAGGCGGCGGGAAGAGTTTGTGAGAGGTTTTTGAGAACTGTCCGTCGCGAGCCCTGTCGAGGGCTGGCGAACGACAGCAAAAAAAGGACCGCCCCCAAGGAGAACGGTCCGGAAGTCTAGGGAGGAAACGCCCACGAGGGGCTGCAAGACAGCGACGCCGTCGCTGTGCTGCCTCCGGTCAACCCGACAGGGGCGGCCTTGTTCCTGGCTCCGATCCGCCGCGCGGCAGGGCCAGCCCGCCCGGGACCGCCGTGAGGCCGGCGGGGCGGCGCGGCTCCCCGGGGCCGAACTCGGCGCGGTAGGTCCGCTCCAGCGTCATGAGCCCCCGCAGCGGCCCCTCCGCGAGGTCGAGGAGCCGCGCGTCGCGCCAGCGCAGGCTGCGGCCGAGGCGGCGCCGGAACCAGCGCCCGCGCTCCTCCTCGACGAGCAGGATCAGCTTGCCGGTCCAGGTCCGGCGGAACCAGAAACGTCCGGTCAGCGGCATGGCGGTCGAGGCCCCGTTGGTAGATGGGGATAGACTACATCCGGATCCGATCTGCGGGAACATTGCCGTCCAGTCCGCGGATGAATTCTGACGAAGACTGTTAATCGGAGCCGACGTCGGGTCGAGCCCGGGAGGCCGGCTGCCCGCCCCGCTGCGCCGTCTCGTAGAGGACCTGGGCGAGCTGCTCGGCCGAGTAGGGCTTGCGCACGAGGGCGAAGCCGTGGGCGTCGTCCTTGGCGAGGACGTGGCTGTAGCCCGAGGTCAGCACCACCGGCAGGTCGGGGCGGTGGGTCCGGAGCTGCCGGGCGAGGGCGAAGCCGCCCATCCCCGGCATGACCACGTCGGAGAAGACCACGTCGAACCGGTCCGGCGCCCGGTCGAGCTCGGCCAGCGCCTCCTCGGCGGATTTCGCCCAGACCGGCGCGTGGCCCAGATCCTCCAGGATCTGGGTGCAGAAGCGCCCGACCCCGAGATTGTCCTCCACGACGAGGATGCACAGGCCCCGCCGCGGCTCCGCCACCCGGCCGGACGCGCGGTCGGCCTCGGACGCCGCGGCGGGCGCCTCGACCTGCGGCAGGTAGAGCGAGAAGGTCGTGCCGCGGCCGAGCGCGCTCGCCACGTCGATGTCGCCGCCCGATTGCTTGGCGAAGCCGATGACCTGGCTGAGGCCGAGGCCGGTGCCCTTGCCGATCTCCTTGGTGGTGAAGAACGGCTCGAAGATCCGCCCCAGATCCGCGTCCGGGATGCCGGCGCCGGTGTCGGAGACCCGCACGGCCACGAACGGCCCGCTCGCGCCGGCATGCCCGCGGATCGGCGGCATCGGGCTGTCGCCCTCCAGCCGCAGGGTCAGGCAGCCTTCCCCGTCCATGGCGTCGCGGGCGTTGACCGCCATGTTGATCAGCGCGGTCTCGAACTGGCTCTCGTCGGCGCGCACGTAGCGGGGCGTCTCCGGCAGGTCGATGGTGACGCGGATGCGCGCGCCCGTGACCGAGTCGAGCATGTCGGCGATGCTGCGCAGGCGCGCGCCGATGTCGAACACCTGGGGCTTCAGCGCCTGGCGCCGGGCGAAGGCGAGGAGCTGGCCGGTGAGCTTGGCCGCCCGGTCGACGGTGTCGGAGACGGCGTCGAGGTAGCGGCGCCGGCGCTCCTCCGCCAGATCCGGCCGGCGCAGGAACTCCACGGAAGACCGGATGATGGTCAGGAGATTGTTGAAGTCGTGCGCCACCCCGCCGGTGAGCTGGCCGATGGCCTCGAGCTTCTGCGACTGGCGCAACGCCTCCTCGGCCTGGCGCTGCTCGGTGATGTCGCGCCCGAAGCCGTAGAACAGCCCGTCCTCCGGCACGACGGTCCAGAGCACCCGCCGCCGGTCGCCGGCGCGGGTCAGGCAGGACAGTTCGACATCCTCGACCCGGCTGTCCGCGCAGAGCGGGCGCAGCGCCGCCTGCGCCCCGTCGCGCTCGGTGGAGGCGAGGAAGTCCAGGGCCGCCCGCCCGATCGTCTCGGCCTCCGACCAGCCGAGCGCCCGGCTCCACGAGGGGTTCACCGACTGGACCCGCCCGGTCCGGTCCGAGACGAGCTTCAGCACCGGCGACAGCGTCCAGACCCGGTCGCGGTCGCGGGTCTGGGCGGCGACCTGCGCCTCCAGGTGCTCCGCCCGGGACTGGAGCAGGACCTCGTTCCGCTTCCGCTCGGAGACATCGTGGGCGAAGACGTAGAACCCGTCGACGCTTCCGTCCGGGCCGCGGCGCGGGAGGTAGCGGGTGTCGGCGATCCGGGCCTGCCCGTTCGGGAAGGTCCAGGCCCATTCCTCGCGGACCTCCTGACCGGCGAGCGCCCGCTCGATGCCGGCGCGCCGGGCCTCGAACGCGCCGGGGCCGAGGAGGTCGCCGACGGTCCGCCCGACGACGGCGTCGGGCGCCTGGCCGGTCCAGGTCTCGTAGGCGGCGTTCGCGAACCGGTAGGTCAGGTCGCGGTCGATGAAGGCGATCAGGACCGGCATCGCGTCGGCGACCAGCCGGAGCTCCGCCTCGCGGGCCCGCAGCGCGTTCTCGCTCCGGCGGCGCTCGGTGATGTCGTTGAACAGGATCGCGACGCGGTTCCGCGCCGGCCCGTCGACCCGGTAGGCGTGCACGTCGTACCAGCGGCCCAGCGCCGCGGCGGCCTGCTCGAACCGGACCGGCTCGCCGGTCAGGGCGACCCGGCCGTAGAGGTCGAACCAGTGCTGCTCGTGGTCGGGAGCGAGGTCCCGCATCCGGCGGCCCACCGCGTCCCGCAGGCCGGTCTGCCGCTCGAAGGCGGGGTTGACCTCCAGGAAACGGTAGTCGACGGGCCGGTCGCCGTCGGCGAACTCCACCTCGATGAGGCAGAAGCCGGCATCGATGAAGGTGAACAGCGAGCGGTAGCGCTCCTCGTTCCGGCGCAGGGCCGCCTCGGCGTTCCGGGATTCCAGCTGCGTCATCACCGTCCGGGCGAGCGCCGTCAGGATGAAGCGCTGCTGGTCGGTGAGCGTGCGCGGGACGCGGTCGAGGACGCAGAGCGTCCCGATCGCCCAGCCGTCCGGCGTCACCAGGGGCACGCCGGCGTAGAAGCGCAGGTGCGGTTCGCCGGTCACGAGGGGGTTGGCGGCACTCTCCGGCTCCGCGGCCAGATCGGGCAGCACGAGGACGCCGTCCGCGCGCATGGCCTCGGTGCAGAAGCCGAGATCGAGCGGCATCGTCCGCGCGGCGTGGCCGAACGCGGCCTTGATCCACTGCCGGTCGGCGTCGACGAAGTTGATGTGGGCCATCGGCGTGCCGCAGGCCCGGGCGGCCATCTCGGCGATCTCGTCGAACGCGCGCTCCGGCGGCGTGTCGAGGATCGCGCAGGCGCGCAGGGCGGCGAGCCGCTGGGGATGCTGGGGCTCGAAACCCGACGGGCGGGCTATTGTCTCGTTCGGCGACACGGGGTCGTCATAGCGTACGCTCCCGCTTCTCCCTAGTGAAACTCTGCATCGCGCGTCCGGCGGCGGGACCAGCGCAAGCATTCCGCGTTCGTCCAATACTCGACATTCATATCGGATTATCGGTAGCGGCACGGTTTCACGGCCACCGTCCAAGTCTTGCTGGTGTGGCCGATCGGGCTTCGGGCGCCCGCCGGGATCTGTTCCTGCGGCGCCCGTAGGGGCCGCGCGAAGCGATCCGGCCGGCGGCCGGGGTCCGTGCCGGGCGGCCCTTGTGGATCGGATCGCCGCGGTCGGGAGCCCGCGGGCGGGTGCGGCGTTGCCGGCTCACACGGGATGGGTTCGGATCAGGCATGGCCAAGCGCAGGACGAAGGCGGGCGCCCAGCAGGGGCTGGAGGACGCGCCGCTGATGCCCACCGGCGCCCTGGCGGTGGCGCTCCTGGCCTTCGCCGAGGGCCCCGGGCCGGTGGTGCACGTCGCCCGGGACGCCCGCCGTCTCGAGGACCTCGCCGCGACCCTGCGGGCGCTCGATCCCGACGCGCGGGTCGCGGTCTATTCCGAGTGGGACTGCCTGCCCTTCGACCACGCCTCGCCCTCGCGGGCGACGATGGGCGCCCGGGCCGCCGTGATGCGCTGGCTGACCGACCGCGACGCGCTGCCGGACTTCGTTCTGACGACCGCCCCCGCCCTGGTGCAGCGGGTGCCGCCGCCGGAGACCTGGGCCTCGGCCCGCGTGACCCTCCGGGTCGGCGACCCCCTCGACGTCGCGGCCGCCACCGCCGACCTCAAGCGCCTCGGCTACATCCTCGACGAGCGGGTCGACGAGCCCGGCGAGATCGCCGTCCGCGGGCGCACCGTGGAGGTGTTCCCCGCCGCCGCGCCGCGGCCCTGCCGGATCGAGCACGCGGCGGGCCGCGTCACCGCGATCCGCTCCTACGACCCGATCTCGCAGCGCTCGGTGGCGGAGGTCGACGAACTCGTCATCGACCCGGCCACCGAGATCGTCCTGGAGCCCGGTTCCGGCCAGAGCTTCGAGCCGTTCACCGGGCAGGAACACCGCCTGGACCGCTACTACCCGCGCCTCGTGACGCTCCTCGACTACGTGCCCGAGGCGCGCCTCGCGGTCGAGGACGGCACGCAGGCCCGGATCGACGCCTTCTTCGAGCAGATGGACGAGGCGCGGGGCCGGATGAAGGGCCGCGACGCGCCGGCCGGGCCCGGGGCCGGCCTCTACCTGGCGCCGGAGGCGTGGCGCGCCATCGTGGCGGCCCACGGCCGGCTCACCGCCACCGAGGCGGCCGGGGAACCGCGCGCGATGCCGCGCTTCGCCGGGGAGCGCCGGCCCGGCACGGCCTTCGCCAAGGTCCTGCGCGCGCGGCTGAAGGCCGGCGACGTCGTCGTGCTCGCCGGCACGGTCCGGCCGCTCCGGCGCCTCGTGCGCCAGGCGGGCAAGATCGCCGAGCGCCCGATCCGGCTGATCGACGCCTGGGCCGACGTCGCCGAGGCGGCGCCCGGCGACGTCCTCGCCCTGGAGGCCCCGCTGGCGGCCGGCTTCCGGGTGCCCGAGCAGGGGGCCACGGTGATCGCTGCCGCCGACCTGTTCGGTCCGGAGGCCGCCGTCGCGGGCGGCGCCCGGGCGATCCTGCCGATGGGCGAGGTCGACCTGCGCCCCGGCGACGTGGCGGTCGACCGGGACCACGGCCTGTGCGTGTTCGAGGGGCTGGAGCCCGTCTCCGCGCCGGGTGCCGCGCAGATGAGTGCGCAGGGCGCCGCGCAGGGCGGGGAGCCCTCCGAGGCGCTGCGCCTGCGCTTCGCCGGCGACGCGATCCTGATGGTGCCGGTCACGCAGGCCGACCGGATCTGGCGCTACGGGTCGGAGCCCGACGCCGTCACCCTCGACAAGCTCGACGGCGGCACGTGGCCCCGGCGCCGCCTGGAGGCCGAGGCCACCATGGCGCGGACCGCCCGCCTGATGCTGGAGGCCGCCCGGGCCCGCCGGGAGACCGAGGCGCCGGTCCTGGCGCCGCCGGCCAGCGAGATGGAGCGGTTCGCCGCCGGCTTCGGCTTCGCCCCGACCCCCGACCAGGCGGCGGCGGTCGACGCCCTGATGGCCGACCTCGCCTCCGGCCGGCCGATGGACCGGCTGGTCTGCGGCGACGTCGGCTTCGGCAAGACCGAGGTGGCGCTCCGGGCGCTCGCGGCCGCGATCTTCTCCGGCCGGCAGGCGGCGCTGATCGCCCCGACCACCGTGCTGGCGCGCCAGCACGCCGAGACCCTGCGCCGCCGCTTCGGCCGGTTCGGCGTGGAGGTGGCGCAGCTCTCGCGCCTCGTGGCCCCGGCCGAGGCCAAGCGCGTCAAGGCGGGGCTCGCCGACGGCACGATCCGGCTGGTGGTCGGCACCCACGCGCTCGCCGGCAGCGGGGTGGCGTTCGCCGATCTCGGCCTGACCGTGATCGACGAGGAGCAGCGCTTCGGCGCGAAGATGAAGGCCGACCTGCGCCGCCTCGCCGAGACGGGGCCCGGCGGCGGTCACGTGCTGACGCTCACCGCGACGCCGATCCCCCGCACCCTCCAGGCGGCGCTCGTCGGCCTCCAGAGCCTCAGCGTGCTCGCCACGCCGCCGGCGCTGCGCCAGCCGGTCCGGACCGTGGTGGCGCCCTTCGACGCCGAGGCGGTCCGCGAGGCGCTCATCCGCGAGCACCGCCGGGGCGGACAGAGCTTCGTGGTCTGCCCGCGGATCGAGGACATCGCCCCCATGGCCGAGCGCCTGCGGGCCCTCGTGCCGGGCCTGGACATCCTGGTGGCGCACGGGGACCTCAAGCCCTCCGCCATGGACGAGGTCATGGTCCGGTTCGCGGAAGGCGACGGCGACGTCCTGCTCGCGACCGCCATCGTGGAGAGCGGCCTCGACGTGCCGCGGGCCAACACCATGCTGGTGTGGGAGGCCGCCCGGTTCGGGCTGGCGCAACTCCACCAGCTCCGGGGCCGCGTCGGCCGCGGCCAGCGGCGCGGCACCGTCCACCTGCTCAGCGACCCGGCCGCGCCACCGCCGGCGGCGGCGCTCCAGCGCCTGCGCGCCCTGGAGGCCCTCGACCGCCTCGGGGCCGGCTTCGCGGTCAGCGCCCGGGACCTCGACCTGCGCGGCGCCGGCGACCTCGTCGGCGAGGATCAGGCGGGGCACGCCAAGCTCGTGGGGCTCGGCCTCTACCAGCACCTCCTGCAGCTGGCGCTCACCGCCGCCAAGGGCGAGCGCGCCGAGGACTGGAGCCCCGAGATCGAACTCGGCCTGCCGAGCCGGATCCCCGAGGACTACGTCCCCGAGCCCGAGATCCGCCTCAGCCTCTACACGCGCCTGCTGCGCCTGCAGGAGGCCGAGGCGATCGAGGCGCTCGCCGGCGAGGTCGAGGACCGGTTCGGCGCGGCCCCCGCGCCGGTGCTCGCCCTGTTCGACCTCGCGCGGCTGCGCGCCTCCTGCTGCGCGCTGGGCGTCGCCCGGCTCCGGGGCGGGCCGCAGGGCGTCGCGGCCGACCTGCGGCCCGACCGGCCGCTGACCGCGATGGCCGCCGAGGGCGGGATCGTCCTGCGCGACGGGCGAGTGGTGTGGAAGCGGCCCTGCCCGGATTCCGCCGCCTGCACGGCGCTCGCGACCGACCTCCTGGAGCGCATCCGCGCCGTCCGGGACAGCGCGGCCTGACGGCGCGGGCCGAGGGCAATGCCGATCTGCGGTTGATCTTGCATCGGCCGCTTCAAACCGTCACAGGCTGTCGCGCCAACAACGCGAACGGGAGTGTCCCATGCACGTGACGATCGAGCAGGCCGAGAAGGCGATCGCGGCCGCCCGGGCGAAGGCCGTGGAGCTCGGCACCCAGATGTGCATCGCGGTGGTCGATTCCGGCGGGAACCTCAAGGCGTTCCACCGCATGGACGATGCCTGGGTCGGGTCGATCGACATCGCCCACAAGAAGGCCAAGACCTCGGTGTTCTTCGGCATGATGACCGGCCAGATCGGCCAGCTGTCGCAGCCGGGCGGCCCGCTCTACGGGATCGAGCACTCCAACGACGGGCTCATCACCTTCCCGGGCGGGATCCCGATCGTCGACGCCGACGGCGTCATGTCGGGCGCCATCGGGGTCAGCGGCTCGACGGTGGAGAACGACCACACCGTCGCGGAGGCCGGCGCCAAGGCCATCGGCCGGACCGAGCTGCCGGCCCATCCCTGGCGGACCTGAGCCGCCGGGCCTCTCAGGGGTCGCGCCGCGCCAGCGCGCGGCCGATCCCCAGGAGCAGCATCCCCGAGACCGAGCGCAGATAGGGGTCGCCGTGGCGCTCCAGCGCCGCGTGGATCTGGATGCCGTGGTCGGCCGCGGCGTTCAGGTCCGCGCCGTTCGCCGCCCCGTCCGGCGCGCCGTTCGTGGCACCGTTCGTGGCGCCGTTGACCTCCGCGGCCTGGATCCCGTGCCGGTGGAGGTCCGTCACGTCGATGTAGGCGCCGCGCCCGTGCAGCAGACCGTCCGCATCGGGCGTCAGGCAGCCGCGGTTGAGGATCCAGCGGGTCTCGCCCGTCCCGGTCACGACGCGGAACTCGAGGGAGACCGGGCCGCCGGTCTGGCGGACGTGGCGGATCCGGCCGAACACCCAGTCCCGGTCCGCCGGGTGGATACGGCCGAGGGCGGCGTCCAGCGGCAGCGGCGTCCCGGCGAGCCCCGGATCCCCCGCCATCAGCGAGGCCGCGCCCGAGTCCAGCACGGACCGGCCGGCCCGGACGTCCGTATCCCAGATTCCGATGAATCCGGCGGCCTGCAGGGCAGAGGCGGCCGCGGAAGCCAGCACCATAGAATTCCCTCCGAACTGGCTACAATCGACGATTGTACGATGGCGGACAGATTGACCCGCAACACATGCAGTCCGCAAGCCGGAAGTCCAGTATCGGCTGCGCGAACGGCTTCTGACACGGCGTCGCGGGCCCGTACCCCCGGGTTGCATTGCGGATGATCAAGACTTCGGCACCGGACAAACCCGTTCTCGACAATCCTCGGCCGTCCCGGTCCGGCACAAAGACCGGATTCACAGCGCCGCGGCGCGGACAGTTCGATCACAAATGATCGGTAGACGCCGCGATCCGGCCGATATCCGCACTTCGGCCCGTGGATCGCCGGGCGCCACCCGGCACCGCCGGCGTCCGACAGCCGGGACTCGCGCCGGGCCTGCCCTGGTGCGGGTTGCCGGTGCGCCGTAACCTGCACCTTCCGGTAGGCATTCGGCCGGAGAGGCCCGCAGCAGAGGCGCCGTGAACTGCACGATGGATCGCACCGTGGACCGCACCAACCTCCCGCTCTCGCAGGACCGGCTCTGGGCCAGCCTGATGGACCTCGCCCGGATCGGCGCGCTGCCCAACGGCGGCAACGACCGGCAGGCCCTGACCGACCGCGACGCCGAGGGGCGCGCCCTGTTCCAGCGCTGGGGCGAGGCGGCGGGGCTGACGCTCACCGTCGACCGGGTCGGCACCATGATCTTCCACCGCCCCGGGCGCGATCCGGGCCGCAGGCCCGTGGCGGTCGGCAGCCACCTCGACACCCAGCCCACCGGGGGCAAGTTCGACGGTCCCCTCGGCGTCCTCGCCGGGCTGGAGATCATGCGCGCCCTGCACGAGGCCGGGATCGAGACCGAGGCGCCGCTCCTGCTGATCAACTGGTGCAACGAGGAGGGCGCGCGCTTCGCGCCGCCGATGAGCGGCAGCGGCGTCGCCATGGGCATCGTCCCGGAGGCCGACATCCTGGCGACCCGGGATCTCGCGGGCCACGCCTTCGGCGACGAGCTGCGGCGCATCGGCTGGCAGGGGGCCGCGGACCCGGCCGCCCTGCGGGAGATCGGCGCCTATTTCGAGCTCCACATCGAGCAGGGCAAGCGCCTGGAGGAGGCCGGCCTCACCATCGGGGTGGTCGACCGGGCGCTCGCCCAGATCTGGTACGAGATCACCGTGCTGGGCGAGGAGGCCCATGCCGGCAGCCCCATGGCGGGCCGGCGCGACGCCCTGATGGCCGCGGCGGCGCTGATCGCGTCGCTCGAGGGCGTCGCCGGGGCGGCGGTCGGCGCGGGCGGGGAGCGCGGCCGCGCCACTGTCGGGGTGCTGCGGGCGGAGCCGGCGAGCCGCAACATAACGCCCGGCCGGGTCTGGTTCAGCCTCGACACCCGCCACGGCGACACCGCGCAGCTGGAGGCGATGGGGGCGCAGATCCGGGCCCGGGCCGACGCCCTGGCGGCGGAGCGCGGCGTCACCATCCAGGTCGCGGAGTTCTGGCGCGCGCCGCCGACACCGTTCGACCCGGTCCTGGTGGGACGCGTCCAGGCGGCGGCCGAGGCGCGGGGCCATGCCTGGACGCGGATGCCGACCGCGATCTACCACGACGCCGTCTACTGCGCCCGCGCGGTGCCGGCGGCCCTGGTGTTCTGCCCCTGCCACGGCGGGATCAGCCACAACGAGGCCGAGAGCATCACGCCGGCCTGGGCCGGGGCCGGCCTGGAGGTTCTGGCCGACGCGGTGCTGGCGACGGCGGGCCTCGCCGGCGCCCGGCCCGGGCCGGCCTGAGCCGCGGCGGTCGCGCACGAACGGAGACTGGGTTCTCGCATGTCCGACGACAACGTCATCCGCCCCGCCTTCGGCGTCCCCCGCACCCCGGCGCCGGAGCCCGATCCGGTCCAGGCGCCCCTGCGCGTCTTCGGCACGGGGGCCGGCCACCGGGTCGGCCTGATCCACGACCCGTCGGCGGTCGAGGGCGACGTCATCCGGATCGTGGTCGGGCCCGAGGACGAGCCGGGGGTCGAGACCGTGGCGCTGCTCCCCGCCGACGCGGAGGCCGAGGCCGAGCGGATCGGCTTCGCCATCCTGCGGGCGCTGGAGGTGGTCGAGGGCGCGGTCTGAGCCGCGCCCGGAGCGCCGGCTGAATCGCGGTCTGAACCGCAGGGTGGGCGGTGCGCGTTCTGGGAGGGCGGGAGCGGCCGGCGCGAACGGTCGCCGGATCGCCGGGAGGGACGGATGACGGGCGCTCGGATCAGCAGCACGGAGATCGCGATCCCCGCGCGGGCCGGACTGGTCTGGTCGGTGCTGACGGACCTGGATTCCTACCCGGCGTGGAACCCGTACATCCGCAAGGCGGAGGGCCGCCTGCGCGAGGGCGCGCGCTGGCGCCTGGAGCGGACCCTGAACGGCCGCGCCTACCGGGCGCGCCAGGTGACGGTGACCTGCTGGGAGCCCGGCCGGCGGCTCACGTGGCGCGGCGGCATCCCGACGCCGCCCCTGCTCGTCGGCGAGCACGAGGTCCGGATCACCGAGACCGCCGACGGCGTCCGCCTCGTCCAGGCCGAGACCGTCGCGGGCCTGCTCGCCCCCGGCCTGTTCCCGTGGCTGCGGACGCGCATGCAGGCCCGGTTCACCGCGATGAACGAGGCCCTGCGCGAGGAGGTCGCGCGCCGGCTGGCCGAGAGCGCCTGACCGCTCCCGTTCCCGGCCGCCTCAGGCTGCCCCGATCAGGCGACCGGCTTCGGCTTGACGATCGGCGACCGGGTCAGGCTCTCGATCGCGCGTCCCGACCGCCCGGCCTTGCGGGCGATCTCCTCCTCCTGCTCGGCGATGAGCTGCCGGGCGGGCTCGTCGCCGTCGAGGCCGCCGAGGATCTCGGCCGGCACGCGCCGGTTCGAGGCCCGGGACCCGTCCGTGAAGACGATATCGAACAGAACGGAGCCCCGCTCCTGCGGTCTCGACTTGATGCGCTTGGCCATAGGTGCTGATACGCCGCCGGAATCGGTCGCGGCAAGGCGCGGTGCCGGGCGGGGGGTTGCGCGGCGCGCACTGCCGGGTCCGCGCCGCTCCGCTCCCGCCGCGATCCCTCCGCCGCCCGCACGACAGGGCGCCGGCAAACGAGGACGCGCGCGTGATACCCTGGGTTCATCTCGATACCGGATCCGTGCCCGGCGGCGGCACCGACCTGCGCCTGATGCGGCGCGGCGACGAGTTCGCCATCATGGCCGACACGATCGAGCTGATGAACAACCGGCGCAGCGGCTCGGAGGTGGCGCTCGCGGCGATGACCTGCGCGCGGCTCCAGGACCGGCCCCGCGCCCGGATCCTGATCGGCGGCCTCGGCATGGGCTTCACCCTGCGGGCGGCGCTCGCGGGCCTCGGGCCGGAGGCGCAGGTGGTGGTGGCCGAGCTGGTGCCCGCCGTGGTCGCCTGGGCCCGGGGGCCGCTCGCCCACGTCTTCGCCGGCTGCCTGGACGATCCGCGGGTCGACCTGCAGGAGGCCGACGTCAACCGCCTGATCCAGGCCGGTCCGGAGCGCTACGACGCGATCCTGCTCGACGTCGACAACGGCCCGGAGGGGCTGATGCGCAAGGCGAACGACCGGCTCTACGACAATTGGGGCCTCAAGCGCGCCCGCTGGGCCCTGCGGCCGGGGGGCATCCTGGGCGTCTGGTCGGGCGCGCCTGACCGGAAGTTCAAGAGCCGCCTGCAGCGCTCCGGCTTCGCGGTCGACGAGCAGCGCGTCCACGCGAGCGGCCGGGGCAGCGGCCCGAAGCACGTGGTCTGGCTCGGGACCCGGACCGAGGGGCGGGCCGAAGGCCCGGGCCAGAGGGACCAGGGCCGGGGCGACGACCGGGCAGCGGGCGGCTCCGGACCGCGCGGTCCGGCCCAGGGCCGGCGGCGGCCGGCGCGCTAGGGCGGCTCCCGAGCGCGCCGCGACGGTCTGGACGACAGGCGTCTCGGTCTCGGCGGCCGCGCCACGCCCCCTCTCCCGTGCGGGAGAGGGGCCCCGCGTCGCGGACGGCACGGGCTCGGCGATCTCGCCCCCGCCCCGGTGCGGAACGGCTCCGCCGACCGGGGCTGCCGCGCACGGTCGCACCCCCTGTCCCGGCGCGGGACGCTTCCGCACATTCCCGGCATGGGTGCGACGGGCGGGCATCTCTACACGGTCGAGGTCAGGCCGAGCCGGCATGATCCGGGCCGCTTCACCTGGGCGATCCGCGACCGCGGCAAGCTGGTCCGGGGATCGTACCGCCCGCACAGCTCCGAGCACGCGGCGCGCGCCGTCGCGGAAGCCGAGATCGACCGCCTGATCGGCCAGGACGGCCGGTCCGGTGGCGCCTAGACTCGCGGACCGGTTTCAGGTTCTCCCGAAGGGTGCCGCGCGCCGCGCCCTCGACCCCCAAGTGAGCCCCGCGCGGCGCTATGCGTAATTCGCATGGCTGTACGTTCGGGACCCGGTACATATGCATGCCTCCGCGGCGCCCGGTCCATTGCATGCCGCAATGCGGTATCCTATCTTTGCATTGCGGGATGGCGATGGCGTCGCGATCCCGCTGCCCTTCTTGGGCGTTTCCTCCCTAGACTTCGGGCCGCTCCTTCGGGAGTGGCCTTTTTTGTTTGCGCCGGCCGACCTGCCGCGCGGACGGTTCGGCGACGTCACGACCGCGCGGAACTCGGAGCTTGGCGGTACGTTTTTCCGCCATGGAACACTACCGCTCCACCCTCGGTACCACTGCCGTTGCCGTATTCGGGCTGGTGGTAGCCGCGCATATTCTGCATCCGGGCAATTACGAGGTGCAGACGCGTCCCGCACGTCCGGCCGTGACGGACGCCGCACCGGTCACGCAGAGCGCCTGGGTCGATCCGCCCGCCAAGCTGGCCGCGCCGGAGACCACCGGTGCGCTGGCGGCCGTGCCGGCACCGCGGGTCGCGGCGGCGGTCCCGGCGGCCGCCATGCCGTCGGCGCCGCTCCCGGCCGAGATGGCGCGCCCGGCCGAGCCGCCGCGCAAGACAGCGGCGCACCGCGCGAAGGGGACGGAGCGCGGCGTCCACCGGGCGGCCCGGCTCCGCCACGCCGCCGTCGTCCGCACCGCCGAATCCGACCGGTCGGCGGCCCCCGCGCCGCAATCCGCGCCGGCAGCCGCCCCGTCGCAGAAGATCGATCCGATCGGCGACATCATCCGCGGCCTCGGCTTCGGCCGGGACGGCTGAGCCGGCTCCGGGCCCCGGATCCCTACTCGACGTGGAGAGTGAGCTTCATCTTAGGGTGAATGCCGCACTGGATGACGAAATCGCCCGGCTCCGCCAGCGTGAGCCGCGTCTCCGCGCCGGGCTCCTGAGCGCCGGCATCGAACGAGAAGCGATCCGCCTCGATGAAGGCGTGGTGCGTCAGGCGCGCGTCGCCGTTGCGCAGGGCGATGGTGTCCCCGCGGCGGAGGTACAGGTCGGTCGGCATGTACCGGCCCGCCTTCTGCAGCACGATCCGGGTCACGGCCGGCAGCGAGGCCCGAGCCGTCTCGAGGCTGATGCCCGTCCCGGCCAGCGCCAGGATCCCGGCGAACACGAGGGGGCGCAGGCACCTGCCGCGGAGGGACATGACCGATATCCAGACGTGACGCGCTGCGGGCCTGACCCTTTGGGGCGCTGGCCGTGCGGCCGAGCTTGCCGCTGCGACGCAGCATGCGCGCGGCCCCTCAACCGGTCGCTACGATGTCCGGTAAAAATTTACCGATTTAGACTCGCGTAGAGCACGTATACAGATAAATAAGCAATTTTATCTGTATTCGCTGCCGTGTTCCGCGACATCGCGGGGACATCCCCGCGAGGCCAGGACGGTCCGGACATGCTCGCGGAAGACCTGGACGCGGGCCGGCAGCTCGCGCCCGGCCAGGGTGACGGCGCGCAAGGTGCTGCTGCGGGTCGCCCAGGGGCCGAGCACGCGCACGATTTGCCCGGCCTCCACGGCCCGGGCGGCCACGAGGCTCGGGAGGTGGCCGATCCCCGCGCCCGCGAGGGTGAGACGGAGCGCGGTCGCGAAGTCGCTGACCCGGATCGCCGGGCTCAGGGACAGCGGCTCCGTGCGGCCCTGGCCGTCGGAGAGGGTCAGCCCGGCCGTGCCGATCCGTTCCCGGGCGAGGATCAGGTCGTGGTCGCGCAGATCGGCGAGCTCCGCCGGGGCCGGGCGGCGCTCCAGGTAGGCGGGGGCGGCGTAAAGGGCGAGCGCCAGGGTCGCGAGGACCATCGCGCGGTAGCCGGTCTCCTCCGCGCCGCCCAGCCGCAGGGCGAGGTCGATCCGGTTGGCCGCGAGGTCGAGCCGCGCGTCGGTGTTGAGCATCTCGACGGTGATCTGCGGGTATGCGGCCCGGAAGCTCGCGACGATCTCGGGCATCACCTCGATCCCGAAATCGATCGAGGTCGTGATCCGCAGGTGGCCGGCCGGCACCGTGCGGGCGTCGCGGGCGGTCTCGGCCGCCTCGTCGAGGAGCGTCAGGCTCTCCTGGGCCTTGGCGTAGAAGGCGAGGCCCTCGGCAGTCGGCGAGACCGCCCGGGAGGTCCGGGCCATCAGCCGGACGCCCAGCGCCTGCTCCAGGCGGGAGATCCGGCGGCTGACGCTGCCCTTGGTCTCCCGCAGGGTCGCGGCGGCGGCCGTCACCGTGCCGAGATCGACGACGGCGCAGAAGGCCCGCACGTCGTCGAGCCCGCCCCCGAAGGTTTCCGTTCTCGCAACCATGGGGTTCCGGATAGCAGGCTCAACCGGTGCCGTGAACGGGTCTACACGGCTGCTGCGGCGCAGCGAATCGCGCTCGGCCGTCTGCCCTGCAGGAGACACCCTTGAAGTCGATTCTCGCCTCCGGCCCTCTGGCCCTGCTGGTCGCCGCCCCGGTCGCCACCCCCGCGCTGGCCCAGACCCCGCCGACCCGCGATCCGGCGCAGATCCAGGCCGGCACCTACGCGGTCGATCCCGGCCACACCCAGGTCGGCTGGCGCGTCTCCCACATGGGCTTCTCGAACTACGCGGGCGGCTTCTCGGACGTGTCCGGCACGCTGGAGCTGCAGCCGAAGAACCCGGCCTCCGCCAAGCTCTCGGTGAAGATCCCGGTCGCCTCGGTGACGACCACTAGCGCCAAGCTCACCGACGAGCTCAAGGGCGACCAGTGGCTCGACGCCGCCAAGTTCCCCGACATGACCTTCGTGTCCACCAAGGTCGCCCCCGAGGGCAAGGACCGCGCGAAGGTGACCGGCAACCTGACGCTGCACGGCGTGACCAAGCCGGTGACGCTCGACGTCACCCTGGTCGGCGCCGGCGTGAACCCGCTGAGCAAGAAGGTCACGGTCGGCTTCGAGGCCACCGGCACGCTCAAGCGCTCCGAGTTCGGGGTGAAGACCTACGTGCCGCTGATCGGCGACGAGCTGCACCTCACCATCGCGGGCGCCTTCGAGAAGCAGGACTGACCTGGGAGGATCCGCCATGGCGAACGGGGTCTCCGCGCGGCGGTACTCCGCCGTGGCGATCCTGCTGCACTGGGCGAGCGCGCTCGGCGTGCTCGTCCTGATCGGCCTCGGGCTGACCATGACGCACGCGACCCTGGCGCCGCTGCGCCAGTTCCAGCTCTACCAGTGGCACAAGTCCGTCGGCGTCACGGTGCTGGCGCTGACGGCCCTGCGCGTCCTCTGGCGGCTGACCCACCGGCCGCCGCCGCACCCGGCCGGGATGCCGGCGCGGGAGCGCCGGGCCGCCGGGGTGGCGCACGCCCTGCTGTACCTGCTCCTCGTCGGGCTGCCCCTGACCGGCTGGGCCGTGGTGTCGCTGTCGCCGTTCAACATCCCGACGGTGCTGTACGGCCTTGTGCCCTGGCCGCACCTGCCGCTGGCGGATCTCGTCCCGGACCAAGCCGCCGCCGAGGGCGTCCTGAAGCGGGTCCACGCCCTGGGGGCGTGGTTCCTGGCGGCTTTGCTCGCCGTCCACGTGGCGGCGGCCCTGCGCCACCACCTCCTCCTGCGCGACGACGTGCTGCGCCGCATGCTGCCGGGGCGCCGGCTGTCGCCCGCCCCGACCGCCGCCCCCACCGTGGAGCCGACCCGATGAACGCGCGTCACCTCTGCCTGCTGGCGGCTCTCCAGGCCGTCACCCTGCCGGCCGCCGCCGCCGAGTGGGCGGTGGACCCGGCCAGGAGCGCGATCCGGTTCTCGGGCGTGCAGGTCGGCGCGCCCTTCACCGGGCGGTTCGAGCGGTTCAAGGCCACGGTCGATTTCGACCCGGCGAAGCCCGAGGCGGGGCACGCGCTCGTGCTGGTCGACCTCGCCAGCACGCGGACCGGGGACGTCCAGCGCGACCAGGCCCTGCCGCAGAAGGACTGGTTCGACGTCAAGGCGGCGAGCGAGGCGCGCTTCGAGGCGACCCGCTTCGTCGACAAGGGGCAGGGCGACTACGCGGCGGTCGGGACGCTGACGATCCGCGGCACGAGCCGGCCCGTGACGCTGCCGTTCCACCTGACCCTCGACGGCGGGGCGGCGCACGCCGTGGGGCGCGTCGGCCTCGTCCGCACCGAGTTCGGCGTCGGGCAGGGGGCGTGGGCCTCGGGCCAGTGGGTGGCGCTCGATGTCGGGGTCGAGATCGACATCGTCGCGGCGGCGCAGCCGGCGGCCGGCCACTGAGACCGGTGCCGGTCGAGTTCTTCGGCAGGCGTCACCCGCTCGGTCATCGCGAGCGCAGCGAAGCGACCCAGGGCAGCGCGCCCTCCGTAAGTGTGGCGCTACTGGATTGCTTCGCTGCGCTCGCAATGACGGCGGCCGGGCGTCGGAGTCCGCCCGGTCGCGGGCCGCTACCCCGGCCGGTCCTCCGACCCGGTTCCCAGCGCCCGCTGGACCATGACGCTGTCCGACCAGTGGCCGTACTTGAAGCCCACCGCCCGCAGGTAGCCGACCCGCTCGAACCCGCAGGCCTCGTGGAGCCGCAGGGAGGCCGCGTTCTCGGCGTCGATGTAGCCGATCATCTGGCGGTAGCCGCCCGCCGCGCAGGCCTCGATCAGGGCCGGCAGCAGCCGCCGGCCGATCCCGGCATGGAGGTGGTCGGGATGCACGTAGATCGAGTGCTTGAGCGTGTAGCGGTAGGCCGGGCGCTTCCGGAACGGCACCGCGTAGGCGTAGCCCGCCACCGTGCCGTCCCGGTCGGCCACGAGGTGGGGCAGGCGCTTCTTGCGCATGGTCTTGCGCCGCCGCTTCAGGTCGTCGGGGAGCAGCCGGTCCTCCTCGGCGACGCCGACGTCGCTGACGCCCTTGCCGATATGGTGCTCGTAGATCGCCACCATCGCCTCGACATCGGCGTCCGAGGAGGCGCGGATGACGATGTCGGGGCAGGGACGGGCCGCGAGGGGCTCGGTCGTCTCGACCTCGATCTCCATCAGGCCCCCTCCCGCGCCACGTAGGTGTGGAAGCGGATCCGCCCGTCCGGCTCGACCTCGCGGTAGACGCCCTGGATCTCGGCCTCGAAGCCCGGGAACAGGTTGGCCGAGGCCTCGAACATCTTGAAATAGTCGAGCATGGGCTTGGCCCGGTCGTCCAGGCGCTCGCCCGGCAGCACCGTGCCGATGCCCGGCGGGTAGACCAGCATCAGCGTGGTGGCGATCCGCCCCTCGGCCTCGGCGATCGGCACGTAGTCGACCTTGTTGCGGGTCAGCAGCTGGGCGGCCTTCTTGGGCGGGATCACCATCTCGGGCAGGTGCTCGGGGGCGAATTGCCGCCGCTGCAGCGTCGAGGTGCCGGCCTCCCGGTGGAAGGCGTGGAACTCGCCGCAGAGGTCGCGCAGGCGCACGCCCCGGTAGCGGTTCGGCCGGCGGTTGACGAATTCCGGCATGGCCTCCTCCAGCGGGACGTTGTCGTCGTGGAGCCGCTTGAAGGCGACGAGGCCCGAGATCAGCGTGCCGGCCTTGGAGGACTCGACCCCCGGGGTCAGCAGGAAGAGCAGCGAGTTCAGGTCGTTCTTCTCGGCGACGATCCGGTTCTCACGCAGGTACTGGGCCACGATCGGCGCCGGCACGCCGTGCTGGGCGTAGGCCCCCGTGTGCCGGTCGAAGCCGGGGGTCAGCACGGTGAGCTTGTTCGGGTCGGTGATGGCGTAGCCCGGCGCCACGTGGGTGAAGCCGTGCCAGCGCGCGCCCGGCTTCAGCTCCCAGTGCCGCGGCGTGGCGGCGAGCTCGTCGGTCGGCACGCTCTCCCACGGCACCTCGGCGCCGTCGGCGTTCACCGTCACGTCCGGCACGAACGGGTCGAAGAACCAGCGCCGCGCGGGATCGCGCTCGTTCTCCTCGAACTCCCGCCGGATCGCCCGGACCTTCTTGCGCCACTCGATCCCGAGCCGGATCGTGTCGTCCCACAGGATCATCCCGGAGCGCCCCTTCATCATCTGGGCGCCGACGTCGAGGGAGGCGAAGAGCGGGTAGAACGGCGAGGTCGAGGCGTGGACGAGGAAGCTCTCGTTGAGCCGCTTGTGCTCGACCCGCCGGGACTGGCCGCGGATGTGCCCGTCCCGGGTGTGGATCTGCGAGGCCTGGGAGAAGCTCGCGAGCTGCTTGTGGGTCGACTGCGTGGCGACGATGCCCGGCGAGGTCTCGTCGAGGCCGGTCAGCCCCATGGCGAAGCGGCGGGCGTAGAGCGGGTGGAACTTCATGAAGCCCGCCCAGGCCTCGTCGAACAGGATGTAGTCGCAGAGGTGGCCGATCTTCTCCAGGATCTCCTGAGCGTCGTAGATCGTGCCGTCGTAGGTGCACTGCTCGATCACCGCGACGCGGAACGGCCGCTCCCGGCGCCACGCCTCCGGATCGGTCACCAGCGGGTTGCGGCGGATCTTCTCCCGGATCCGGGTCTCGTCCAGGGCCTCGTGGAAGATCGGCCCGATCAGCCCGTAGGCGTTGCGGTCCGTCTCCAGGAAGATCGGGATGCCGCCGCCCAGGAACAGGGCGCCGTGGTGGGCCGCCTTGTGGTTGTTGCGGTCGAACAGGACGAGGTCGTCCTCCGCCACCAGGGAGGACAGGACGATCTTGTTGGAGGCCGAGGTGCCGTTCAGGACGAAGTAGGTCTTCTCCGCCCCGAAGATCTTGGCGGCCTCCTTCTGGGCCTTCAGCGCCGGGCCCTCGTGGGTCAGCAGGTCGCCGAGGTCGAGGACCGAGTTGTCGAGATCGTCGCGGAAGATCGCCTCGCCCAGGTGCTCCACGAAGATCCGGCCGATCGGCGACCGGTTGTAGAAGATGCCGCCGTTGTGGCCCGGGCAGGTCCAGAGCTGGTTGCCCTTCTCGGCGTAGTCGACGAGCGCGCCGAAGAACGGGGTCTTGAGGGTCTCGGCGTACTGCGTGACCCGGCTGACGAGGCCGCGGGCGATGAATTCCGGCGTCTCCTCGGCGAGGAAGATGTAGCCGTCGATGAAGTCGAGGAGCTCGACCGGGATGTCCTCCAGCCGCTTGCGGCGGACCATGATGACGATCGGCATCTCCAGGCCGCGCCGGCGCATCATGTCGATGAGGGCGGCGGCCTTGCCGTCGAGGCCGCGCTTGCCCCAGTCGACCACGAGGCAGCCGACCGCCGCGTCGGTCTGGACCGCGATGGCCGCGTCCTCGACGCGCCGGGCGCGCACCACCTCGAAGCCGCGCTGCTCCACGGCCGCCACGATCTGGTTGACGCGCGCGCCCTCGAGATCGTCCGGGTCGAAGGCCGGGGCGCACATCAGGACCGTGAAGCGACGGTGGAAGTCCATGGAGCCCTCTCTGGCCTCGGATGCAGCGGGTGGCTTTCCGGCCCGTCTGCGACGATTGCATGACAGAGCGCGCGGCGGGCGGTCGCGGTCCGGACGAAACACCGTGAACCGGGCCGGCCACGACCGCCGCGCCGTCAGGATCGGCCGCGGGTCCCCTCTCCCGTGCGGGAGAGGGACAGGGCGAGGGGTGAGACCTCACCGGACGAGGCTCCCCCTCGAATCGCGTCGATCGGGTGCCTGATCCCGGAGCCCCTCGTCCCTCACCCCAACCCTCTCCCGCACGGGAGAGAGGGACCATCACGGCGCGCGGCGCCGCTCCCAGACGGCCGGGTTGACCAGACCGCCCGGCCGCCGGCCGGCGAGGACGTCGACCACGCGGGTCGCGGCGGTCTCGGCGGTGCGGATCAGGGCCGCCCCGGTGGAGCCGCCGACATGGGGCGTCAGGATCGCACGGGGCTGGCGGGCGAGGGGGTGGTCGACCGGCAGCGGCTCCTGGGCGAAGACGTCGAGCCCGGCGCCCGCGATCGTGCCGGCCTCCAGCGCCTCCACCAGGGCCGCCTCGTCGATCAGGCCGCCGCGGCTGGTGTTGATCAGGAAGGCCTCCCGCCTCATCCGGGCGAGCTGGTCCCGGCCGATCAGGCCGCGGGTGCCCGGGGTCAGCGGCACGTGCAGGGAGACGATGTCGGCCTCCGCCAGGAGCGCGTCGACCGACGGCGCCCGCAGCGCGCCGGCATTGGCGAAGTCGACGTCCGGGCGGCTCGGGCCGTAGGCCAGCACCCGCAGCCCCAGGGCGGCGGCGAGCCGGGCGGTCGCCTGCCCGATCGCCCCGAAGCCGACGAGGCCCAGCGTCAGGCCGGCGAGCTCGATCAGCCGGGCGGTGAACTTGAAGCTGTCGTCGCCGGCCCGGACCGAGCGGTCGGCCTCCGGCAGGGCCTTGGCCAGGGCGAAGATCAGCGCCAGCGTCTGCTCGGCCACCGAGACGGCGTTGGCGCCGGGCGTGTTGACCACCGCGATCCCGGCCCCGGTCGCCTCGGCGGTGGCGACGTGGTCGGTGCCGGTGCCGTGCACGCCGATCACCCGCAGGGCCGGCGCCGCCGCGATGGCGCGGGCCGGGAAGCCGGTGTTGCGGGTGATGACGGCGACGCAGTCGGCGACCTCGCGGGCCAGCGTCTCGGGATCGGTCCCGCTCGCCGGGCGCGGCTCCAGCCCGGCCGCGCGCAACCGGTCGAGGCCCGCCGCGTGGATCGGCTGGACGATGAGGCACGGACCGGTGATCACGGGGAAAACCTCTGCACTAGAGGAGGGGTGACGGGCACGTTTCGCGCCGGGCCCGTCTAGGCGGGGCGGGCGACCCTGGCAACCGGGGCCCCAATCTCCGCGGCGCGGCCGCCGGGCAGCGCTCCCGCGGGCCGCGCCGAGATCGGGCGGCCGCGCGCCCCGGTGGTCCGATCGGGCGCGCGATCCACCGGAAATCGGGACCGGATCGGGCCTCGACAGCCCGCCCGGTCCGGCAATCCCGGCCGCGCGCCTCGGCCGGGATACGGCCCGGCCTTCCGTGAAATCGCCGCGGCGATCGCGCGAAAATGGTCGCAGCATTGATAAACGAGATGTCTTGAAATAAATACTGACACATTCTTCGATAAATATCGAAGATCTCAGGTCGATGCGGCGCGAGCAGGATAGAATTGTAATTAATCCAAATGTATTTTTGACACATGTAGAGATATTTGCTGCCTTGCTCCGTGATTCGGAGCCTTCGTCACGACAATGCGGTCCCACGACTTCTCAGTACCTGTTTCCGCTCGGCGCCGGCGCCGGCGCCGGCGGCGCGCGGCCCGGCCGGTTCTCCCGATGGCCGTCCTGCTGGGCTTCGTCGGGTCTGGGCTGCACGCCGCCCGCGCGGAGGAGACCGGCGCCGGCCGGGACGTCCAGCTCGACGAGCTCTCGGTCGCGAGCGCGGCCGCGCCGCGCGGCCCGGTTCCGGCCTATGCCGGCGGTCAGGTGGCGCGGGGCGGGCGCCTCGGCCTTCTGGGCGATACCGAGACCCAGAAGGCGCCCTTCAGCATCGCCAGCTACACCGACACGCTCATCCGGGACCGGCAGGCGCGGACGGTGTCCGAGACCCTGGTCCTCGACCCGTCGGTGCGCGCCACCCAGACCACGGGGGCGCCGTTCGACTCCTTCTCCATCCGGGGCTTCCCGACCAACGAGAACACCAGCGGCGAGGTCGCCTTCGACGGGCTCTACGGCATCGCCCCGAGCTTCCGCATCTTCACCGACTACGTGGAGCGCATCGAGGTCCTGAAGGGGCCGTCCGCCGCCCTCACCGGGGTGTCGCCGAACGGCGCGGTCGGCGGCGTGGTCAACATCGTGCCGAAGCGCGCCGGCGCGGACCTGACCCGCGTCACCCTGGATTACGGCTCGTCCGCCTGGGGCGGCAGCCAGGTCGACGTCGCCCGCCGCTGGGGGCCGGGCCGGGAATGGGGTGCCCGGGTCGTCGGCAGCCTGCACGGCGGCGCCACGCCCTTCGACCGCCAGACCGAGACGACCGGCGTCGGGGCCCTGGCCCTCGACTACCAGGGCGACCGGTTCCGCGCGTGGCTCTACCTGCTGGCGCAGACCGACCGCTTCGACGCGCCGCTGCGCCCGTTCCTCCTGCGGGCCGGCGTGCCCGTGCCGCGGGCGCCCGACGGTCGCCTGAACCTGACCCAGCCCTGGGAGTACTCGGACGTCGACGATCGCGGCGGCCTGCTGCGCACCGAGTACGACCTGACCGATCAGGTCACGCTGTTCGCGGATGTCGGCGGCGGGCAGACCGGGGTGGAGCGCTACTTCCAGTCGGCGCCGACGATCCTCAACGGACGCGGCGACACGACCAGCACGCCGCAATTCTACGCGCTGGGCGTCGACCGGCTCACCTACGACGGCGGCGTCCGGGCCCGCTTCGAGACCGGATTCATCCGCCACGCCCTGACGGTGCAGGGCTCCGTGTACGACGAGGCGACGGGACGGCGGTTCTCGCCGGGCCGGGGCGCCTACCTGTCGAACCTCTACGCGCCGGCCCTCGTCCCGTACATCGCGCCGATCTACGGCGTCGGCCGGCCCCGCCTGTCCGACAGCACCCTGTCGGGGATCGCGGTGGCCGACACGCTGTCGGCCCTCGACGAGCGGATCCTGCTGACCCTGGGCGTGCGCCGCCAGCGCGTGGAGGCGCACAACTACCTGTCGAATGTCGGCACGCTCACCTCGTCCTACGACAAGAGCGCCACGACCCCGATGGTCGGCCTCGTGGTGCGGCCCTGGGACACGGTCTCGCTCTACGGCAACTACATCGAGGGCCTGAGCCGCGGCGACGTGGCCCCGGCGGTGGCGACCAATTCCGGAACGATCCTGGCGCCCTACGTGGCCCGGCAGGTCGAGGCGGGCGTGAAGCTCGATCTCGGCCGGTTCGGGGCCACGCTCGGCGCCTTCCGGATCACGAAGCCCGCGGGCGAACTCGGCCCGCAGGGGCGCTTCGCGGCGACCGCCGAGCAGCGCGTCGGCGGGCTCGAGCTGAGCCTGTTCGGCGAGCTCACCCCGCAGGTGCGGGTGGTCGGCGGCGTGACCCTGCTGGACGGACGCCTCGTCCGGACGGCGCTCGCCGCCAATCGCGGGCACCGGCCGATCGGCGTGCCGGAGGTCCAGGCGAGCCTGGGCGCCGAGTGGGACCTGCCCAGGTTGCCCGGCCTGACGCTCAACGGCGCGGTCATCTATACCGGGCGTCAGTTCGTCGACCTCGCGAACACCCAGGCCCTGCCGGACTGGGCCCGCCTCGACCTCGGCCTGCGCTACACGACCCGCGTCGCCGAGCGGCCGACGACCTTCCGGGCCAGCGTCCTCAACGTGACCGACGCGCGCTACTGGACGGGGGTCGCCTCGTTCGGCACCTTCTTCCAGGGCGCGCCGCGCACCTACCTGCTGTCGATGGCGGTGGATCTCTGAGCCGGGCCGGCACGGCCGCGCCGGGCCTGCCGGGCCGCGCGATGTTTCACGGGAAACATTTTCTTAACCCTGAGCGGCGACCGCGCGGGACCGGCAGGCTGTTGCACTGGCGCCGTCGCGGCGCGGCGCCGGCCGGGTTACCACCGGTCCGGCATGACGACATCGAGCTGGCGCACCCTCCGCAACGTGCAGGCCCGGGCGCGGCTGGAGAAGGCCCTCCCGGCGGTCTTCCCGGCGCCGGTCCTGCAGCACGCCCTCGCGCGGCCGCTGATCCCGCCGACGCCGCGGCTCGCCGTCGAGAGCTACTGGCGCAACCACATCCTCCGGGCCGACCGCCTCGCCCGGGCGCTGGCGGCCCGCTCCGGGACACCGGAGGGCTGGACCTGGCAGCTCGGCGGCGCGGGCCGGGCCGGGAGCTTCCGCCTGCCGCCGGCCCCCTTCCGCCATCCGGCCTTCGCCCGCGGGCGGGGCGCCTGCTGCATCTGCGGCCAGCCGGTCTACCGGTTCGGCTGGCACCGGGATCTCTGGGCGCGCGGTGCGCCCAACACCAATGCCGGCTGGCACGCGGCCTGTGTCGCGGCCTGGAAGTTCTGGATCGCGCCGCACGCCCAGGTCCGGGCGCTCAAGCTTCGCCAGCGCCACCGCTGCACCACCACCGGCAAGCGCCTGCTGAAGACCGCCGAGGTCGACCACCTGCTGCCGCTCTACCGGGTCTGGCGGGAGCACCGCGACGCGCCCTGGCCGGAGCTCCTCGGCTACTGGGGCGCGCCGAACCTGCGGGTGGTCAACCGCGCCGCCCATGTCGACAAGTGCCGCGACGAGGCGGCCGAGCGCTCCCGGACCGTGCAGCTCGGCCGTTTCCGCGTGGTCGAGGACGAGTCCGGGTTCAGCGTGGTCGAGGAGGAGTGACCGGCCGGCTCAGCCGTCCAGGGCCTGGAAGGCCCGCGACAGGTCGGCCAGCAGGTCGGCTTCCGCCTCCAGGCCGACCGACAGGCGTAGCAGCCCGTCGGTGATGCCCGCGATGGCGCGCGCCTCCGGGTCCATCGCCGCGTGCGTCATGGTCGGGGGATGGGCGATCAGGCTCTCGACGCCGCCGAGCGACTCCGCCAGCGTGAACACCCGCAGGGCCTCCACGAAGGTCTTCACCGCCGCGCGGCCGCCGGCCAGCTCGAAGCTCAGCATCGCCCCGAAGCCCGCCTGCTGCGCCTTGGCCAGGGCGTGCCCCGGATGCGTGGGCAGGCCCGGATAGTGGACCCGGGATACCGCCGGATGGGCGTCGAGGAAGGTCGCCAGGGCGGCGGCGTTGCGCTGCTGCTGCTCCACCCGCACGAACAGGGTGCGCAGGCCCCGGAGCGTCAGGTAGGCGTCGAGGGGCGAGCCGGTGACGCCGATCGTGTTCGCCCAGGCGGCGAGGTCCTCGCCCATCGCCTTGTCGGCGGCGATCACGGCCCCGCCGATCACGTCGGAATGGCCGTTCAGGAACTTGGTGGTGGAGTGGACGACCAGATCGGCCCCGAGGGCGATCGGCTGCTGCAGGGCGGGCGACAGGAAGGTGTTGTCCACCACGGCCAGCGCGCCGGCCGCCTTCGCGTCCGCGGTGATGCGCCGGACATCGACCACGCGCATCAGCGGGTTGCTGGGCGTCTCGATCAGAACGACCTTCGGCCCCTGGGCCAGGGCCGCCGCCAGAGCGTCCGGGTCGGTCTGGTCGACGAAGGCGACGCGGTAGTGGCCCCGGTCCGCGCGGAAGCTGAGCAGGCGGTGCGTGCCGCCGTAGCAATCGTGCGGTGCGACCAAGAGATCGCCGGGCCGCAGGCTCGACAGGGCGAGGTCGAGGGCCGCCATGCCGCTCGCCACCAGGACGGCGCGGGCGCCGTCCTCGAGCTTGGCGATCGTGTCGGCCAGCGCGTCCCGGGTGGGGTTGCCCAGGCGCGAGTAATCGTAGGGGCCGGGCTGCTCGAAGGCCGGAAACTTGAAGGTCGTCGACAGGTGGATCGGCGCGATCACCGCGCCGAAGGCCGCGTCCTGGGCCACGCCGTTGGCCGCCGCTACGGTACGGGCCGCTAATCCCTCTGACATCGCCTCGTCCTCCACGCAGAGATCGCCGCCGGGTCCGATCCGGCCGGGCGTTCTTTATGGAGAACGGATCAGACTTTCAAGAGAACGATGCGGCGGTCCCGGCGGTGCGGCGTCGGGCGCGGCCGACCGCCAGGGCGCCATGCTGGCGAAGACCCCGTCCCGACGGACCAGCGCGTGCAGCAGCGCCGCCGCCAGATGCGCGAGGATCACGGCGAACAGCCCGTAGGCCAGCGCGGTGTGGACCCGGCGCAGGGCGGCGTACAGCATCGGGTCCTGCGGCAGGATCGGCGGCAGGACCAACGGGCCGGCGAGGACGACGGGATAGCGTGCCGCCGACAGCATCGCCCAGCCGATCAGCGGCATGGCCAGCATGAGGCCGTAGAGCAGGATGTGCGAGCCGTGGGCGGCACGCTTCTGCCAGCCCGGAAGATCCGCCGGCAGCGGCGGCGGCGCGTGCCGCCGGCGATTCGCGAGTCGGAGCCCGGCGAGCAGCAGGATCAGGATCCCGAGCGGCCGGTGCAGGGCCACGAGGGCGCCGTAGTCGGCGAGCGAGGTCACCATGGCGACGCCGATCAGCAGCATCGCCAGGATCAGCCCCGCCATGGTCCAGTGGAGCAGGCGCGCGGGCCGGTCGAAGCGGGCGGTCTCCGTCACAGGGCGGCTCCGTGGATCGCGGCGCCGGTCACGGCGCTCGGCGTCTTGGCCTCGCCGGACCGGCGGGTGACGGATTGCGCGTAGGCCGCCGACCGGGCGCTCAGCAGCGGGTCGTCGCTCGGCGCGATGCCGTCCGGCAGCACCAGCGGATCGAAGTTGATGTCCCGGCAGGTGGCGGCGGCCTCCGGCGTCGCCGCCGTGAGGGTCAGGGTGCCGACGTCGACCGTCTCGCGGTCGGCGGGCCAGGGCCGCGTCGCGTCGGCGGTCGGGTCGCCGGCCTGGCCGAGCGTGACGTTCAGGTGCCAGTGCCGCGGGCCCTGCGCGAGCTGCGCGGCGAGCGCGTCGAACAGGGCGTTCGCGTCGAACAGGGCGTTCGCGTCGCCCGGCGCGGCGTCGGTCGCCGGCGCCGGATCGGGGACGAGGGCCCAGCGCACCGGCCGGGTGCCGCCGTCCGCGGCGACGAACCGGAAGGCGTTCAGGCTCCAGTAGGTGCTGTCGGCGAAGCCCGCGGTCACGGTCCGGGCCTTGATCAGCGCGGCGGCCTTCGCGCTCTCCGTGTGGTCCGCGAAGAAGGCCTTCAGGCGCGCCGGGTCCGGCTTGCCGGTGGCCGGATCGGGCTTGGCCGCGAGGAGCTGCGCGTAGAAGGCCTCGGGCGTGCGCACCGGAAAGACCGGGATGTTGTTCATGCCGGTGCGCCACTCCTCGCCGTCCGGCAGCCGGAAGCGCAGGGCGAGGCTGCGCACGGTGGCGGCGGCGTCGGCCGCGTAGGGCTGGCCGCCGGCCAGCGCCATCCGCCCCTCGACCGGTGTCACGCGTCCCGCCGCGAACACGCCCGCCTTCGACAGGCGCGCCCCCGCGCCGCTGCCCGTGAAGCGGCCCGCGACGCACATCCCCTTGGCGTGATTGCGCCGGAAGCCGGGATGCGGCCCGTTCACCTGCTCGAACCGGTCGACGATCCGGGCCGGCGTGAGCAGGCCTGGCGAGAGCCAGCCGCCGGCATACGCGAAGGTGCCGGCGGTCCCGGCCAGCACCGCGCCGATGGCGGACAGGCGCAGGAGCAGCGCGCCCCCGGTCATGCCGGGGGGCGCGCCCGTGAGGTCGTGCAGCAGCGTCATCGAATCCCTCGGGATCGGCCACGATGACGCCTATTCGCTCGCCCGCCGCGGCGGTTTCAGGCGGCGCGCGTCTCGCGCAGCGCCGGAGGCCGATCGCCCGTTTCGACCGGTGCGGCGGCCCGCACACCGTCGGCCTCCTGCGCCAGGGTGCGGGCGAGCAGGCCGGCCCGCCCGGCCCACAGGTCCCGCTCGTCGCGCAGCGCCTCGAGACCGTCCTCGGACGCGGCCAGCGCGACGCGCAGGGCGTCGATCTCCGCCCGCAGGTCGGTCGTGCGCTGCCGCTCGCTCGCCAGCGCCGCCTTGAGCACGCTGAGGGCGGCCTCGGTCGCGCCGCGCGTCCCGATCGGCCGGCGCGGGGCCGGCTCGGCCGGCGGCGCCCGGTCCGGCGCGACAGGCGGCGGCGCGGCGACCGGCGGCGCGGGTTCCGGGCGCAGCCGCGCGATCTCGGCGCGCACCTGCGCGACGTCGAGCCCGGACACCGCGCGCGGCTCGGGCCCGCTCTCCGCCGGGACGGGTGCGGCGGCGGTCTCGACGGCCGGGAGGCCCTCCTCCTCGAGAACGAGGCCGTGCAGCATGGCGAAGACCCGGTCGCCGTCGAGCCGCGCGAGGTCGAACCCGCTCTCGGTCGCGAGGCCGCTGAAACGGGCCTGACCGCTGCGCGACGCGCCCACGAACGCCATCGACCAGTTCGCGAAGCCGCGGCTCTCGGCCGGGCCGCACTGCAGGACCGTGACGTCGTCGTGCCGCAGGTCGCGCTGGATCCGCTCGAAGGTCGCCTCGACGCCCCGCCGCGGGCCCTCGAGCACCTGCGCGAAGGCGCCCGCGTTGAACATCAGGGCGCCGGTCACGTCGAGCGCGGCGTTGTTCCGCCGGGACGCGTCCAGGATCTGCCGGACCGCGGCCGCCGCCTCCGGCTCAGGGCCCTGGAGCAGGTTCTTGCTGGCGTAGACGAGGCGGTAGAGGTCGCTCATGGCTTTGCGTCCGGAAGGGGAGGGGTGTCAGGCCTGCGGGAAGGCGGCGAAGACCTGGCGCAGGTCCTCCGCGGGAACGGGCTTGCTGATCAGGTAGCCCTGCACGTCGGTGCAGCCCTCGAGCCGGATGCGCTGCATCTGCTCGGACGTCTCGACGCCCTCCGCGACGGTGGTCATGCCGAGGCTCTTCCCCAGCCCCGCGATGGCCCGGATGATCGCCTCGCCGTCGGGCTTGCTGGTCAGGTCCTTCACGAAGGACCGGTCGATCTTGATCTTGTCGAACGGGAACGAGCGCAGGTAGCTGAGCGACGAGTAGCCGGTGCCGAAATCGTCCATGGAGACGCGCACGCCGAGTTCCCGCAGCCGGTGCAGGGTCTGGAGCGTCCGGTCGTTCTCCTGCAGCAGCACGCCCTCGGTGATCTCGACCTCGAGCCGCCGCGCCGGCAGCCCCGAACCCGCCAGGGCCGAGATGATCGTCTCCACGAGCCGGTCGCTCTTGAACTGCGCGGGCGAGACGTTGACCGCCACCGACATGGGGTCCGGCCAGGTCACGGCGTCGCGGCAGGCCTGACGGACGACCCACTCGCCGATCGGGACGATGAGGCCGATCTCCTCGGCCAGCGGGATGAAGTCGAGGGGCGAGACCAGCCCGCGGTCGGGATGGCGCCACCGGATCAGGGCCTCGCAGCCGATCAGCGTGCCGCTCGCGAGCTGCATCTGCGGCTGGTAGTGCAGCTGGAATTCCCGGCGGGCCAGCGCCTGGCGCATGTCGAGCTCGAGCTTCCGGCGCGCCTGCATGCGCGCGTCCATCTCCGGCTCGAAGAACCGGTAGGTGCCGCGGCCGTCGAGCTTGGCCCGGTACAGGGCGAGGTCGGCGTTCTTCAGGAGCCGGTCGGCGTCGGTCCCGTCCGCGGGGGCGAGCGCCACGCCGACGCTGGCGCCGATCGTCAGGAGATGGCCCTCCACCATGTAGGTCCGGCCGATCAGGTCGACGACGCGGCGGGCGAGCGCCTGCGTGCCGGCCGCGTCGCGGATCCCGGCCTGCAGGATGACGAACTCGTCGCCCCCGATCCGCGCCACCGTGTCGGTGGCCTGCACCGTCGAGCGCAGGCGGTCGGCGACCGTCGCGAGGAGCGCGTCCCCGATCGGGTGGCCGAGGGTGTCGTTGACCGGCTTGAACCGGTCGAGGTCGATGAGCAGCAGGGCGCAGCACTCGCCCGAGCGCGCGAGGCGCTCCAGCGCTTCGGCGAGGCGCTCGCGCAGGAGCAGGCGATTCGGCAGGCCGGTGAGCGGGTCGAGCCGCGCCATCGCGTCGGCCCGGGCCTCGGTGGCCTTCCGGGTGCTGACATCCTCCAGGGTGACGACCCAGCCGCCCTCCGCGAGGGGGTGGAGCTCGACCTGGACCGTGTGGTCCCGGCGCCGCACCTCGAACAGGGCGGGCTGCCGCCGGGCCAGCGCGCCGCGCAGGGCGCGCAGGGTCGCGCGCCGCGCGGGGGCGCTCCCGTCGCGCAGGGCCCGCAGCAGCGGCAGCGCGGCGGCGCCGATCAGCGGCGCGACCGTCAGGCTCTCCAGGAGCCGCCGCGCCGGCGCGCTCGCCGCCACGACCGTCCCGGCGCGGTCGATCATCAGGAGGCCCTGCCGGACCGCGTCGAGATAGGGGACCAGGGGCTCGCGCGCCGCGTCCCGCCCGGGCGGGATCGGGAACCCCGCGTCCCGGAGCGGCGGGCGGGCGGGCTGGGGATCCGGGCGCATGCCAGGGCCTCGCGTGAGTGCCGGGCGGCGCGCGGCAGGAAAACAGCGCCTGGATAGCCGGAAAGATGCTAATTCGGTGTTTAAGTGGCCGGGAAATACGGTATTGACCTAAGTTAAATCCGTAAAAGTCCTGTGTTGTCCCCGGCCGGTGAGTCCGCCGCGCTCAGGCGGTGGCGAGCGCGGCCTTCGGGAGCAGCATGTGGACGCCCTTGTTGCCGTCCACCGTCTGGGTGATCCGCAGGTTCCCGGCGAGGGAGCACAGCATGTAGGCCTGGTTGCGGGTGAGGGGCGTCCGGTCGCAGACGAGGCGGATCATCCCGCGCACCGCCTGCCGCATCGCCTCGTCGAGGCTCTCGTGGAGGCCGATCGACATCAGGTCGGTCGGGGTCTCGGCGAAGGGCCGCGCCTCCCGGAGATCCTCGCGCACCGTCAGCCGGACGGTCCCGGTGAGCCCCGTCTCCAGGGCGGTGACGCAGACCTCGCCGTCGCCCTGCACGCCGTGGCCGTCGCCCGCGTAGAAGCCGCCGCCGGCGTTGAAGACCGGCAGGTACAGGGTCGTGCCGACCGTCAGCTCCTTGTTGTCCATGTTGCCGCCGAAGGCGCGCGGGACCGCGGAGCCCACCGGCCCCCAGGCGGCCGGCGGGGCGGTCCCGAGGATGCCGAAGAACGGGGCGAGGGGCAGCTCCGTCCCCCAGGGCAGGCGGCAGATGCCGCGCGCCGCGTCGATGTCGGCGTGGACGGTCTCGTAATCGGTGAACTCGTCCGGCAGGGTGCCGAGCAGCGGCAGGATCGACACGAAGCCCCAGTCGAGCCGGAACCTGAGGTCGAGGATGTCGACCTGCAGCATGTCGCCGGGCTCGGCACCCTCGACGTGGACCGGCCCGGTCATGAAGTGCGGTCCCAGACCGCGCGGCAGGGTGTCGAGGGCGTGCAGCAGGTCCGCCGGGACCCGCGCCGGGTCGGGGTGGAGCGTCGCCCGGCCGCCGGCGGGATGCGCGTGCAGGGTGACGGTGTCGCCGGACGCGACCCTCAGCACGGGCGGCCGCGCGGCGTCGAAGGTGCCGAGCACCATGGTCTCGGGGACGGCGGGGATCTCGTGGTGGCGCGGCATGGCGATTCCTCTGCGGCGGGGACGCGCGTCCGGGCGCGCCGGGTGGGCGCCCGCGCGGGACCGGTGTCGATGGCGGATGATCCGCGCTCGCCCCTGGATGCGGAAGACCAAAGGCGGTGCAGTCGCGGCTCTGCGTGCCCAGATCGGCGCCCCGCCGCGCCTTCCGTGAGCGGATGTCGGGCGGCGGGCGCACGGTGAGGGCGACCCGGGAGCCGTGCGTCCCGGGCTTGGCCGTCCTGCGTGCCGCCCCTTGCGCATCGCGGCGCGCGCCCCTAAATCCGCTTCACCGGCCACGACGGCACGCCGTCGGCCGGTACTTCCTTCAGCATCACCGGCCAGCATCGACCCTCCGGGGTCGCGACACTGTCGGGCGCGAGCGCAGGCTCGACCCGGAGCCGGCGATCGAGGGAGCGTCCATCGTCCAGCGCCGCAACGACGGGCCCCCGGGCCGTTCCGCGCCGCGCTTTGTCGACGGAGGCACCGGATAACGGCTCGGCCGGTTCGGTTCTTTCGCCGGGAAAATGGGCGGTTGACACGGAAGTCTGGGGCAGCTTATACGGCGCCTCCCGACGCGGTCCGGAAGAAAAACGGAGCGGGTCGGACGGACTTACCGAGGTTTAGAAAAGTAGATCTGGCGAAAGCCGAGGTACTTGACTTCTCCTCAGCCGGTAATTACGAGAGTGATTACTGATCTTTGACAAGTTGGAATGAGGAAGGGAGACGCGGGCGGCGTTTGTCCTTGCGGCTAGGTCGAGAGGCCTAGCGTGAGTAGACTTGTGCCGATCTGTTGTTCTTCTTTCTGAGCTCACCGACGGGTGTTCTGGCGCTGTGAAGCGTCTGGCACTTGGTCGATGTGAGGCTCCGTCTGAGAATACACGTGATCGGCCAGATCAATCTCTTCAACGTGAGAGTTTGATCCTGGCTCAGAGCGAACGCTGGCGGCAGGCTTAACACATGCAAGTCGAGCGGGCCCTTCGGGGTCAGCGGCGGACGGGTGAGTAACGCGTGGGAACGTGCCTTCTGGTTCGGAATAACCCTGGGAAACTAGGGCTAATACCGGATACGCCCTTTTGGGGAAAGGTTTACTGCCGGAAGATCGGCCCGCGTCTGATTAGCTAGTTGGTGGGGTAATGGCCTACCAAGGCGACGATCAGTAGCTGGTCTGAGAGGATGATCAGCCACACTGGGACTGAGACACGGCCCAGACTCCTACGGGAGGCAGCAGTGGGGAATATTGGACAATGGGCGCAAGCCTGATCCAGCCATGCCGCGTGAGTGATGAAGGCCTTAGGGTTGTAAAGCTCTTTTATCCGGGACGATAATGACGGTACCGGAGGAATAAGCCCCGGCTAACTTCGTGCCAGCAGCCGCGGTAATACGAAGGGGGCTAGCGTTGCTCGGAATCACTGGGCGTAAAGGGCGCGTAGGCGGCGTTTTAAGTCGGGGGTGAAAGCCTGTGGCTCAACCACAGAATGGCCTTCGATACTGGGACGCTTGAGTATGGTAGAGGTTGGTGGAACTGCGAGTGTAGAGGTGAAATTCGTAGATATTCGCAAGAACACCGGTGGCGAAGGCGGCCAACTGGACCATTACTGACGCTGAGGCGCGAAAGCGTGGGGAGCAAACAGGATTAGATACCCTGGTAGTCCACGCCGTAAACGATGAATGCCAGCTGTTGGGGTGCTTGCACCGCAGTAGCGCAGCTAACGCTTTGAGCATTCCGCCTGGGGAGTACGGTCGCAAGATTAAAACTCAAAGGAATTGACGGGGCCCGCACAAGCGGTGGAGCATGTGGTTTAATTCGAAGCAA